>NZ_LMPY01000017.1:0-69598 GCF_001424445.1 Methylobacterium sp. Leaf361
CGTCGTCGACACCGCCCGCATCACAGGCAGCAGCCCCTTCAGCACCGTCCTCAAAACCATCGGCGCCTGAACCCCGCCATCACAGGCCTGGGTAATCACGACCGTCTCGTCGATCAGCGTACGCAGGAACGTCTCGTACGGGTCGAGCTTGGAGCGGCGGGCACGCCCCTGCGGCAGGGCGGCCACCGTCCCAGTCGCGGCGAGCGCCGCCATCCAGCGGATCGCGGTTGCTTGGCCGACCCCGAAGCGGGCGGCCGCCTGACGGCGCGAGGTCGCCGCAGCCGCGGTCACCACCCGCTCGCGCAGGTCCAAGCTGTAGGGGCGGCCCATGCATCACTCCGGCTGTCGACCGGCCTGAGTGAATCAGCCTCCCAGCGCCGAGTGAACCCTACCAACCCGACTCAGCCCAAACCGAAAACGCTCTAGGGGAGGAGGGCCGCGATGGGCGTCGATATCGCGCGCGTGAAGGCGCTCATCGCGACGTTGGAGGCTGTGACCTCCGCCCCCCACTTCCACAGGACGGCCTTCCGGACGCCGCGCAAGACCTTCGCGACGCTGGACGAGGTGGGCCACGACATCAACCTGATGTTCGACCCGGACCTGCGCGACTTCTTCTGCGAGCAGGTGCCGGCGGCTTTCAGCCCCGTTCCGGGCGGCTGGGGGCGGATGGGCGCGACGCGGTGCGACCTCGCGATCGTCGACGAGGCGACCCTGATGTCGGCCCTGACGGCGGCCCACCGGCTCGCCGCGCCGAAGCCGCGCGCGCGGCGCGGCGGCGCCTGAGACCGGCGCCCGTCGCCCACGCCCCGCCGACCGTGACGGTCCCGACCCCCAAGGTCGGGCCGGGATCCGTCCGCCGGCCTGACCTCAGGCCGGGATCCGTCCGTCGGGCGTGTAGCGGTCGACGGCCCGGGGGAGCTCGCGGGACAGCCGGGAGAGCAGCTCATCGCGGGACAGTCCCGTCCGCTGGGTGAGAGCCGAGAGGACGTCGGGTCCGATCGCCTGTTCCAGGTGGTGCGGCGCGATCTCCTGGTTCGGTCCCGTCTTGACCCAGGACTGGGCGGCCGTCCCGTGACCGGCCTGCTGGAAGCGGTCCAGCATCTCGCCGAGTCCGCTGTGCAGGAACCCGCCGGGAGCCTCGCCGCGCCGGTCGCCCAGGAGGCCGCCGAGGAGACCGCCCAGGCCGGCACCGGAGCCGCCGTTGGAGCCGCCGGCCGGACCGCCGGGGCCCGCGGGCGCGGTCTGACCGGCGCCGCCCAGCAGCTCCGCGAGCTTGTCGCGGTTCTGGTAGCCTGCCAGGGCGAGGAGGCCCAGGAGCGCCGTCATCGAAGGGTAGCCATCACTCATGGTTCGTCTCCCGCTGCGGGCAGCGGGCCCGCGCCCGTTCGCCACGCGACGCCAACCAACGCGCGCGGACCCGGTTGCGATGCGGGCGGCCCCGCCGAGGCCGGCGCGGCCGCATCGCGAACGGCTCTAGCCCGCCGCGGCACCGACGGGGTTGTCGACGCCGATCGGGTAGGTGCCGTGCCCCGCCCGCACGCGGCCATCCTCGAAGACGAGCACCTCGCTGACGCTCACACCCTTCTGGTTGCGATACTGGATCACCAGCGTGTCGATGCCCGCGAAGACCTGCTCTACCGCGAAGTGGAGGTCCGGGATCCGCCGCAGGGCCTCCGTCCAGTAGGCGCGCAGCGCATCCTTGCCCCGCACCGTTCCGCCCGAAGCGGGAGCGATCCGCGCGGCGCCCGGCGAGGTGAACACGGCGTCGTCGTGGAAATGGGCCAGCACCCGCTCGACATCGTGGGCGTTCCAGGCGGCGCACCACGCGTCGGCGAACGCGTTCCAGTCCACGGGGTGCGACATCCCGGTGATCTCCATGCAAGTGCCGGACTCGGGCACCGCGTGACGGGCCGACGGGAGGCTACCGCACGCTCGCGGCGATGGGTAGGCCGACGGGCCCCGGGACAGGGCCGGCCGAGGGGCTGCATGCCCTCGGCGCCGGTGAACCCGGCCGGAGGTCGGCTCAGCGCCACCCGAGCGCGGGGGCCACGTGCGTGAGCAGGCTCTCGATGAGGTGGGCGTTGTAGGCGACGCCCAGCTGGTTCGGGACCGTCAGCAGCAGGGTGTCGGCCTCCGCGATCGCCGCGTCGGCGCGCAGCTCGTCGACCAGCCGGTCCGGCTCCGCGGCGTAGGAGCGGCCGAATACCGCCCGCATGTTGTCGATGATGCCGACCTGGTCGCTGCTCGTTCCGCGCCCGAAATAGGCGCGGTCGAGGTCGTTCACGAGCGCGAAGATCGAGCGCGAGACCGAGACCCGCGGCGTGCGGGCGTGCCCCGCATCCTGCCACGCCTGCCGGTAGCGGCGGATCTGCCTGGCCTGCTGGACGTGGAACGGCTCGCCGGTCTCGTCCGCCTTCAGGGTCGAGCTCTGCAGGTTCATGCCTTGCTGCGCCGCCCAGATCGCGGTCGCGTCGGAGGCCGATCCCCACCAGATGCGGTCCCGCAACCCCTCGGAATGCGGCTCCAGGCGCAGGAGTCCCGGCGGGTTGGCGAACATCGGCCGCGGGTTGGGCTCGGCGAACCCCGTTCCCTTCAGGAGGTCGAGGAAGACCTCGGTGTGCCGGCGCCCCATATCGGCGTCCGTCTCGCCCTCGGCCGGGGCGAAGCCGAAGTGCCGCCAGCCGTCGATGACCTGCTCGGGCGAGCCGCGGCTGAGCCCGAGCTGCAGGCGTCCGCCCGCGATGAGGTCCGCCGCGCCGGCATTCTCGACCATGGAGAACGGGTTCTCGTAGCGCATGTCGATGACGCCGGTGCCGATCTCGATGCGCTTCGTCCGGGCGCCGACTGCCGCCAGCAGCGGGAAGGGCGAGGCGAGCTGGCGCGCGAAATGGTGGACCCGGAAATAGGCGCCGTCCGCCCCGAGCTCCTCCGCGGCGACCGCGAGGTCGATCGACTGGAGGAGTGTGTCGGCCGCACTGCGCGTCGCCGACCCGCCGGTCGGCGACCAGTGCCCGAAGGACAGGAACCCGATCGTCTTCATTTGCAGAACCTCCGCCCGCCTGCCGGGACCGGCGATAGCCGCCGGAATCCGGCCGGGCAACGATCCCGCGCCGCGGTGCTGACCCGCGCGGCTGGCCGCGCGCCCGGCGATCCGGCAGACTCGGTCCCGGTGACCGGGCTCGGTGACCGGTCCCGGTGATCCGGCGGGCCGGCACGAAAGTGGCAGGGGCACCGGCGGGCCCGTCCTGGGGACCGGCGCTCGGGGAGGCGTAGCGATGGATCGCGTGTCCGCCATCACGGCCGCCGTGCGCGCGCAGCGCGCCCGGGTCGAGGCCCTGTTCGCAGAGCTGGCCCGGTGCGGCCGGACGGAGCCCGGGTTTACCCGGCCCTCCTACAGCCCGGAGGAGACCGCGGCGCACGCGGCGGTGGCGCGCTGCGCCTCCGATCTCGGCCTCGCGATCGCCCGGGACGCCGCCGCCAACACCGCCATGACGCTGCCGGGGCGGGACCGAACCCTGCCTCCGATCCTGATCGGCTCCCACCTCGACACCGTGGCCCAGGGCGGCAACTTCGACGGTGCCGCCGGCGTGGTGGCCGGGCTCGCCGCCGTCGCGGCCATCCGCCAACTCGGCCTGGAGCCGGAGCGGGACATCTCCGTCCTGGGCATCCGCGCCGAGGAGAGCGTCTGGTTCCAGGTCTCGTATATCGGGAGCCGCGCGGCGCTCGGAGCCCTGCCGGACGGGGCGCTCGACGCGGCCCGGATCGACACGGGCCTCAGCCTCGCCGACCACATCGCCCGGGAGGGTGGCGACCCGGACGCGCTCGCCCGCGGCCCGGCGGCCTTCGACGCAGCCGCGATCCACGCTTTCCTGGAGGTGCATATCGAGCAGGCGCCGAGCCTCGAGGAGGCCGGGATCCCGGTCGGGCTTTGCACCGGGATCCCCGGCAACGTCCGCTATCCCGACGTCCGCATCGCCGGCCGCTACGACCATGTCGGGACGCCGCGCCGCTTCCGGCGCGACGCGGCCATGGCCGGGGCCGAGATCGCCCTGGCGCTGGACCGGGTCTGGGCGGAGCGCGAGGCGGCCGGGTGCGCGATGGCCGTCACCTTCGGCCGGTTCCACACCGACGCCGCGGCGCACGGCCTGACCACGGTCCCGGGCGAGTTCCGGTTCAGCCTCGACATGCGGGCCTACGCGGCCGCGGTGCTGGCGGAACTGGAGGCGGCGTTCCTGGCAGCGGTGGCGGAGGTGTCCGACCGCCGCGGCGTGACGGTGACGCTGGGTCCGCGCGCCGAGGCGGGCGTCGGCGCCGTCGCGCCGCGGATCCGTGACGGGTTCGCGGCGGCCGCGGACGCCCTCGGCATCGCGACGCGGCCCCTCGGCAGCCCGGCCTCCCACGACGCCGCCGCCTTCGCGAAGGCCGGCGTGCCGATGGCGATGCTGCTCGTGCGCAACGCCAACGGCAGCCACAATCCCCGCGAGGCCATGGTGATCGACGACCTGCTCGACGCCGTGGCGATCCTCACCGCGTGGCTCGTGGCGGAGACCTGCGGCGGCTGACGGGCGCCCGGTCAGGCGGCGAAGCGCGCGAGGCGGCCGACGGGTTCGCCCAGCACCGCGTCGTCGCGCATGACGGGGATCCCGCGCACGATCGTGGCGACCGGCCAGCCGGTGACCGTCAGTCCCGCGAACGGCGTCCAGCCGCAGGGCGAGACGATCCAGGAATCCTCGATCCTGCGGCGGGCCTTCAGGTCCACCAGGGTGAAGTCCGCGTCGTAGCCGGCCGCGATGCGGCCCTTGCCGAGGAGCCCGTAGACGCGGGCCGGCCCGGCCGCCATCAGGTCGACGAGGCGGGCGAGGGACAATCGCCCCGCCGCGACGTGGTCGAGCATCACCGGCACCAGGGTCTGGACCCCGGTGAGGCCGGCCGGGCAGTCCGGCCAGGGCTGCGCCTTGGCCGCCCGCGCGTGGGGCGCGTGGTCGCTGCCGACCGTGTCGACGGTGCCGTCGTGCAGGGCCGCCCAGGCGGCCGTCCGGTGGCGCGCATCGCGGATCGGCGGGTTCATCACGCCGAGGCCGCCGAGCGTGTCGTAGCACTCGGGTGCCACCTGGGTGAGATGGTTGACCAGCACTTCGACGGTGGCGAGGTCGCGGAAGTCGCGCAGGTAGGCGAGTTCCTCGGCGGTCGAGACGTGCAGGATGTGGGTCGCCCGGCCGGTCCTGCGGGCGAGGGCCATGAGGCGCCGCGTGCCCAGGAAGGCGCATTCCGCGTCGCGCCACTCCATGTGAGTCCGGTAGGGCTGGCCCCGGCTGAACAGCGGCCTGCGCGCCTGGAGCCGGTACTCGTCCTCGCTGTGGAAGGCCATGCGCCGGTGGCCGGCGCGCATCGCCCGCTCGAGATGCGCGTCGTCCTCGATCATCAGCGCCGCCGTGGAGCTGCCGGCGAAGACTTTGACGGCGCAGACCCCCGCCTCGCGCTCCAGGGCGGCGAGCGCGTCGATGTTGGTCTTGGTGCCGGCCACGTAGAGGCCGATGTCGCACCAGCTGCGGCCCGCGACGTAGTCGCGCTTCCAGGCGAGGCGCCCGGCGTCGGCGATCGGCGGGACGGTGTTGGGCATGTCAAAAAGGGTTGCGATGCCGCCGAGGATCGCGGCCCGCGTGCCGGTCTCGATCGTTTCCACCGCCGGGTCGCCGGGATCGCGCAGGTGAACGTGACTGTCGATCAGGCCGGGCAGGACGTGCAGGCCCGCGGCGTCGATCACCGCCTCCGCCGTCGCTCCGGCCGGGACCCCGAGGGCCGCGATGCGCCCGTCGCGGATCCCGACATCCGCCGTCTCGGTGCCCCACGGCGTCACGCAGGTACCGCCGCGGATCAGGAGGTCGTACTGCATCGCCGGTTCCTTCTCACGGGGCGGCCCGGAGCAGCACGGCCCCGAGGGCCGCGGCGGCCGCCTGCTGGCAGGGCTCGATGACGGGGCAACCGATCGCGGCCTCCGCGGCGGCCCGGTGGCGCGCCATGCCGGCGCAGCCGAGCACGACCACGTCGGCGCCGTCGCGCTCGACCAGGGTCCGACCGGCCGCGATCAGGCGCGGGCCCATCGCGGCGTCCGCCGTCTCGGAGGCCCGCGCCTCCACCGGCCGGCTCCCGGCATAGCGATCCCCGAGGCCCATCTGGCGCACCGTGCGGCGCTGGCGCCGGACGCTGCCCTCGGACAGGGCCACGATGCCGAAGCGCTCCCCGAGCGTCAGGGCCCGCAGGATCCCCCACTCGGCGATGCCCATCACCGGGCGACCGCTCGCCGCCTCCCGGACCGCGTGCAGGCCCGGATCGCTGAAGCAGGCGATCACGAAGGCGTCGGACGGATCGTCCGCCACGCACCGGACGAGCGGCATCACCACCGAATCCGCGTCCCGCTGGGTCGCGATGCTCTCCGGGCCCTCCGGCAGGTCGGTCACCGCGAGGATGGGGCCGCCCGGCAGCCGCAGCGGCGCCAGGGCGGCGTCGATGGCGGCCGTCACCGCCCGGGACGCGTTCGGGTTGATGATCAGGATGCGCGCGGGCTCGGTGGTGTCGCGAGGCCGCATGGCGCCTTCCCTCTGAATACCGGTCGATCGGGATCGACCGCGATGCCGCGACGTCGACCGACCCATCGTGACCGCGGAAGACCTCAAGCGAAACCCGGGCCGCATGGCCGCCGATCCGATCGGGAGGCACCGTTCTTGCCCGCCCGCTTACGCAAGGGAGAGGTTATCGATGCAGGACGAAGCTCCGGACGCCACCGCCGAAATCACGCTGGTGAAGGGGGCCCGGTGGGTCGTCGCCTGGGATCCGGACAGCGGCGGTCACGTCTACCGCACCGGCGCGGACGTCGCCTTCGCGGACGGCGCCCTCATCCATGTCGGGCCGGGCTACGCGGGTCCCGAGCCGGCCCGGACCGTCGACGCCTCCGGCTGCATGATCATGCCCGGGCTCGTCGACATCCACACGCACCTGTTCTCGGAGCCGATGAACAAGGGGATGTGGGACGAGGTCGGCAGCCAGCGGCTCTACAACACCTCGCTCTACGAGTACCTGCCGATCCTGCGGCCCGACGCTGAGGGGACGCGGGCCGCCTACGGGGTCGCGCTCGCGGAGCTCGCCCTGTCGGGCGTCACCACCGTCTGCGACCTCGCCCTGCCGAGCGCGGGCTGGCTGGATCTCCTCGGCGCCTCGGGCCTGCGGGTCTGCATCGCCCCGATGTTCCGATCCGGGCGCTGGCTCACCCGCAACGGCCACAGCGTGGACTACGAGTGGGACGCGGCGGCGGGCCAGCGCGGCCTGGAGCAGGCCCTCGCCGAGATCGCGGCGGCGGAGGGGCACCCTAGCGGGCGCCTCTCCGGCATGCTCTGCCCGGCGCAGGTCGACACCTGCACGGCGGAGCTGCTGCGGGACGCCCATTCCGAGGCGGTCGCGCGCGACCTGCGCTTCCACACCCACGCGGCGCAGTCCCTGTCGGAATTCCACGAGATCACCCGCCGCACCGGGATGACGCCGATCGAGTGGCTCGACGATCTCGGCGTGCTCACCGAGCGGACCATCGTGGGCCACGGGATCTTCCTCGATGACCATCCCTGGACCCACTGGCACAGCCGGGGCTCGGACCTGCGCCGCCTGGCCGAGCGCGGCGCCACGGTCGCCCACTGCCCGACGGTCTTCGCCCGGCGCGGCATCGCGCTCCACCATTTCGGGCGCTACCTCCAGGCCGGAGTCAACATGGGGATCGGCACCGACGTCTACCCGCACAACATGCTCGACGAGATGCGCCTCGTCTCGTACCTCGCCCGGGTCGTCGCCGAGAATCCCCGCGACACCCGCGCGGCGGACGTGTTCCACGCCGCCACGGTGGGCGGCGCCAGGGCGCTCGGGCGCGAGGACATCGGCCGGCTCGAACCGGGCTGCAAGGCCGACTTCGTGCTCGTGGACTGCGGGCATCCGGCCATGCGCCCGTGCCGCGATCCCGTGCAGTCGCTGATCTACTCGGCCGGCGACCGCGCGGTTCGGCAGGTCTTCGTCGGCGGCCGCGAGATCGTCCGCGACGGGCGCGCCCTGACGATCGACTACGCCGCCGCCGCGGCCGCGCTGGAGGAGGCGCAGGGCCGCGCGCTCGCGCAGGTCCGGCAGCTCGACTGGGCCGGGCGCGGCCCCGACGCCATCGCGCCGCCGACCTTCCCGAGGCTGTGAGGCCCCGGAACTCGCCCCCTCAGGCGGGCCGGACGTTCCAGAACGTCGGGAACCCGTCGAGGATCCCGGTGAGGCGGGAGCGGTAGGCGGTCGGCTGCAGGTACTGGCCCAGCGGGTAGTAGGGCACGTCCTGCATCGCCTGGAGCTGGATGTCCCGGCACAGGGCGGCACGCGCCGCCTCGTCCGGGGCGGTGAGCCACGCGTCGCGCAGGGACTCGATCCGCGGGGTCGTGGCCCAGCCGGCGTAGCCGCTCTCGCCGGTGCCGCGCAGGGCGATGTAGCCCGCGGGGTTCAGCCAATCCATGCCGGACCAGTTGGTGACGAAGGCGCTCCAGCCGCCCTCCGAGACCGGCCCCTTTCGGTTGCGCCGCTGCAGCATCGCGTTGAACTCGACCGCGTAGACCTCCACCGTCATGCCGACCCGCTGCAGCAGGTCGGCCGCGACCTGGCCGAGCGCCAGCAGCGGCGCCGAGTTCGACGGCACCATCAGCAGCACGGTCTCGCCGCCGTAGCCGGCCGCCTTGAGATCGGCGCGCACCCGCGCCGGATCGCGCGGATCCGTGAGCGGCTGCAACCCGTCCGTCGAGGCCATCGGCGTGCCCGGGCAGAAGAAGCCGAGGGGCACGTGGAACAGGCCGGGATCCTCGACGCCGACGACCCCCTGCATGCACGCGGTCTGGTCGATCCCGCCCCAGAGAGCCCGCCGGATCGCCGGGTTGTTGAAGGGCGGCTGCAGGTGGTTGACCCGCAGCATGGTCACGAAGCCGGTCGGGTCGAGGACGCGGGTGCTCACGCCCTTGGCCGCCTGCAGGAGCGCGATCTGGTCGTGCGAGGCGTATTCCTGCCAGTCCGCCTCGCCGGCGATCAGCGCGGAGGTCGCCGTGGAGGTGTCGCCGATGACGCGCCACTCGACCCGGTCGAAATGGACGACCTTCGGACCCGAGGTCCAGGTCAGCGGGCCGTCCGGGCGCGGCACGTAGTCCTCGAAGCGGGTGTAGACGACGCGGTCGCCGGGCACCCGCTCGTCGGGCTTGAAGCGGAACGGTCCCGAGCCGATGAGCTCCGGCACCTGCTGGAACGGGTCGATGGCGGCGAGGCGCTCCGGCATCATGGCGCAGACCGGGACGGACGCCTTGCCCAGCGCGATTGGCAGCAGCGGGAACGGGTGTTTCAGGCGGAACCGGATCGTCCGGTCGTCGGGCGCGGAGAGTTCGTCGGTCGCCTCCATGAGGGAGCCGCCGAACGGGTCGCGCTTCGCCCAGCGCCGCAGCGACGCGACGCAGTCGCAGGCCAGCACCGGCGTCCCGTCGTGGAAGCGCAGGCCCGCCCGCAGGATCAAGTCCCAGCGGCGCCCGTCCGCCTCGACCCGATGGCCCTCGACCATCTGCGGCGTGGCGCGATAGGCCGCGTCCATGCCGTAGAGCGTGTCGAAGACCATGTAGCCGTGGTTGCGGGTGATGTACGCGAAGGTCGTCACGGGATCGAGGGTGACGAGATCCTGCTGCGGGATGAAGCGCAGGGTCCGGGCCGCCTCCGCGCGGACGAGGGCCGGCGCCGCGACGGCGCCGGCGACGAGGGCGCCGGCTCCCTGCAACAGCGTGCGTCGCTTCATCCGAGACCTCCCGCTCCGCTCCGGCACCACGCACCGGTGGGCCGGGTCCCCGCGGGAAGCCCGGCCCGGCATCGCTTGCAGGAATGGGGCCGGCTCCCGCTCGGCGTCGCCGACCAGTCCGCGACCGCGGGAGCGGTACGGCGGCCCGTCAGTTCAAGCTCCGCTTGTGAAAGCAACGCCTCACCGCACCGACAGGGTGCGCGGCAGGTCGGACAGGGGCTCGACCCCGTCTGCGGTGACGATGACGGTCTCCGAGGCGCCGACCGTCCAGGCGCCGTAGCGGCGCAGGGTGGCCGGCAGGTGGAAGACCATGCCGGGTTCGATCGGCCGGTCCTGTCCGGTGAACAGCGAGAGCAGGGCACCCTCTCCCCAGTCCGGCGCGAAGGCGACGCCCATCGAGTAGCCGATCCGCTTGCGGAAGGCCGGGCCGTAGCCCGCCGCGTCGATCACGGCCTGCGCCGCCGCGTGCGGGGCGGCGCAGGGATGGCCGGGGCGGATCGCGCCGAGCGCCGCGTCGAGGGCGCGCAGGGCGCAGTCCATCATCCGCTGCGCCTCGGCCGGCGGCGGGCCGATCCAGACGCTGCGCATCAGCGCCGCGTGGTAGCGGGCGTGGCTGCCGGCGAGCTCAAGGAAGACCGCGTCGCTCGGCTCCAGCCGGCGGCGCCGCCACGTCATGTGCGGCAGACCGCTGCGCGGTCCCGACGCGACCAGCGGCTCCATCGCCATGGCCTCGGATCCGGCGGCCGTTGCGGCCGCCAGCATGGCGGCGGCGACGGCGTTCTCGTCGGTGCCGGCCGCGCAGGCGTCGAGCCCCGCGGCGAGACCGGCCTGCGCGTACCGGGCGGCGGCCCGGATCGCCGCCAGTTCGGCCGACGACTTCACCGCCCGCAGGGGGGCGAGGAGGCCGGATCCGTCGGGCAGCGGGCCGCTTCCGAGGGCGGCGTCGATCCGCGCCGCGAGCGCCGGCGCGACGAACCAGCCGTCCCGCTCCAGGGCCGGCCGGGCGACCCCGCGCCCGCGCACGAGGGCCGCCAGGGCCGCGGCCGGGTCGGCGCCGTCCGGGTAGGCCCGGATGTCGTCGAGCCACGTGTTGGCGGCCGCGCCCGGCAGTTCGAGCTGCCGGACCAGGAGGGCCGGGTCGCCGTCCACGGGCACGAGGAGTGCCTGGAAGGCGAAGTAGCCCGCCGTCTGGCGGCCGGTCAGCCAGTAGATCGTCTCCGGGCCGGTCACCACGAGGGCGTCGTGGCCGGCACCCGCGATGGCGGCCCGGGCCGCCGCCTGCCGGGCGGCGAACTCCGCCTCCGGGAAGGCCGCCTCGCGGCCGCGCAGCTCCGTGAACTCGTGCATCGCGCCGCCCTCGTCCCAGACTTCGCTCAGACTTCGCTCAGGCGCTGGATGATGCCCTGCTTGAAATTCTCGAGATGGGCCGCGATCGCGTCCGCCGCCGCCGCCGCGTCCTTGGCCCGCAGGGCGGCGACCACCGCGAGGTGCTCGCGATGGACCGCCTCGAACCGCTCGGGCATCCGGCTTAGGTTGAACATCTGCGTCTTGAGCCGCAGGTCCTTGATCGTCTTGGCGAGGGTCGCGTTCTGGCTGTGCTCCGCGATCAGGTCGTGGAAGCGCCGGTCGACCTCCCAGTTGCCCGGCGCGTCCGGGTCGCCCGCCGCCAAGAGTGCCTCCATCTGACGCTGCAGGTCCGCCAGCACCGCGTCGGCGATGCGGCCGGTGGCCAGCGCGACGCTCTCCCGCTCCAGCAGGCGGCGGACATGCAGGATCTCGATCAGCTCGCGCAGGGAGAATTCCTTGACCACGAGCATCCCGCCGGGTTGCCGCTCGATCAACCCCTCGGTCTCCAGCCGCGACATCGCCTCGCGGGTCGGGGTCCTGGAGATGTCGAGCATCTCGGCGAGGCGGCGCTCGTGCAGCACGGTGCCGGCCGGAAGGTCGCGGCGGACGAGCATGTCGAGCAGGCGGTCGTAGGCCATCTGGCCGAGGCTCTGCTCGCGCCGTGCACTGAGCGCCGTCGTGTACGACGCGGCGTCGAGGGTCTTCATGGTGTCCTCCCGGAGCGGCCGGCTCAGCCGCTCCCCATTCTTGTTCTCGCGCGTCCGCCGTGCCCGCTCACATGGCGGGCGTGCGGATCGGCTCCTTCGGGGCCGGATCATAGCCGATCAGCGGGGTAACGAGCTTGGCGTAGGTACCGTCCGCGACCATCTCGCCGAGCGCCTTGTTGACGGCGGCGTGCAGGTTCGGCTTGCCCTTCTTGATGGCGAAGCCCTTCTGGACCGTGCTCAGCGGGGTCTCGATCATCACCAGGGGCAGCTTGCGCGCCTTGATGGCGTAGTTGCCGGCCACCGCGTCGTTGATCACCGCGTCGATGTTGCCGCCGACGAGGTCCTGCATGGCGTCCGCGGCCGTCTTGTAGCTCTTCAGGGTGGCGCCGTTCTCCTCGGCGAGCTTGCCGAAGGTCGAGGCCGAGAGGGCGCCGACGTTGCGGCCCTTGAGATCCGCCGGCCCCTTGATGCCGGTATCCTTGCGGGTGACGATCCGCGCGCCGGATTCGAGCCACCCGTCCGCGAAGGCGACCTGCTTCTGCCGGGCGGGGGTGATGTCCATCGACTCGCTGGTGATGTCGTACTGGTCGGCCATCAGGCCCACCAGCAGGGCGTCGAACTTGATGTTGACCGGGCTGTACTCGAGCCCGAGCCGGCGGCAGACCTCGCGCATGACCCGGACCTCCAGCCCGTCGAGCTCGCCGCTCGGCGTGCGCATGCTGAAGGGCGCGAAGGTGCTGTCCGTCGCCACGATCAGCTTGCCGGGCTCGATCAGCTCCAGCTTGCCCTCGGCCGCGCGGGTCGCGGGGGCGGCGAGGATCCCTGCGCCGAGGCTGGCGCAGAGGGCGGCGAGGGCGAGGACGTGGCGGCGGTTCATGGTGATCTCCGGTCTCGGGACGGGGCGGGAAGGATCGGCCGCGGCCCGTCCCGCGGCGGGGGGGCTCAGGACAGGCGGGCGTAGCGCCGCTCGAAATAGGCCGAGAGCTGCGACAGGATCGACGTGAGGCCGAGGTAGATCAGCGCCGCCGCGATGTAGAAATCGAACGGCCGGAAGGTCGTGGCGATCATGAGCTGCGCGTAGAGCGTCAGCTCCACCACCGTGATCGTCGACAGCAGCGAGGTATTCTTCACCGCCGAGATCGCCTCGTTGGTCAGCGACGGCAGGATCATGCGGAAGACCTGCGGCAGGACGATGCGCACCATCATGATCCGCGGGTTCATGCCGAGCGCCAGCGCCGACTCGACCTGACCCCGGGGGATCGCCGCGAGGCCGGCCCGGATCGTCTCGGCCACGTAGGCGCCGCTGCTGACACCCAGCGCGATGATGCCGGCGGTCACGGGCGAGAGCTTCACCCCGACCTGCGGCATGCCGAAATACACGATGAAGACCTGCACGAGGGTCGGCGTGCCGCGGATGAACCAGACGTAGAAGCTCGCCAGCGCCCGGAAGGGCGCGAAGGACGAGCGCTTGCCCAGCGCCCCGAGCAGGCCGCAGGCCCAGCTCACCAGGATGCTCGCCACCGTGACGCCGAGCACCACTAGGGTCGCCGAGAGGAAGCCGGGGCCGTAGGTGACGACCTCGTCCGAGAGGGTGAGCCACCACTCCTGCAACGCCGCGACGCTCATCGCTGTCCCTTCTCCCCGGTGATGGGCCGGCGCCTCACGCCGTCTGTCCCGGCGCGGCGGGCTGGTGCAGGACGCGCCGGAGGAACTGGCGCAGCCGCTCGCTCCGGGGCGCGCCGATGATGGCGTCGGGCGGCCCGTCCTCGGCGATCACGCCGCCGTCGAAGAACAGGGTGCGGGTGCCGACATCCCGGGCGAAGGCCATCTCGTGGGTGACGAGCAGCATCGTCATCCCGTCCGCCGCGAGGGAGCCCATCAGCGCCAGCACCTCGCCGACCAGCTCCGGATCGAGGGCCGAGGTCACCTCGTCGAACAGCATCACCTTGGGCGCCATCGCCAGGGCGCGCACGATCGCCACGCGCTGCTGCTGCCCGCCCGAGAGCTTCGACGGGTAGGCGTGCCGCTTCTCGTAGAGGCCGATGCGCTGGAGCAGCGCCTCCGCCTCCGCGACGGCCTGCCGGCGCGGCATCCGACGTACCCGGATCGGCGCCTCGATGACGTTCTCCAGCACGGTCATGTGCGGCCAGAGATTGTAGCTCTGGAAGACCATGCCGATCCGCGCCCGCAACTCGCAGAGCTGCTGCGGCGTCGGCTGGCGGCGGGCGCCCTGCTCGTAGTCGAAGGCGAAGCGCTCGAAATCCATGAAGCCGGAGGTCGGCGTCTCCATGAGGTTCAGGCAGCGCAGGAACGTGCTCTTGCCCGAGCCGCTCGCACCGATGATCGACACGACCTCGCCCTCTCGGATGTCGAGGGAGATGCCCTTCAGGACCTCGTTGGTGCCGTAGCTCTTGTGCAGCTTCCTGATCTTCAGGAGCGGGGGCGCGGCCGTCTCGGTCTGAGCCATCGTTAAACCTGATGTTTTTCAGTCGCTTCGCGGATCGATGCTTAGATCCGCACGCAGATCGCATTATGTTGCTGTTTTATCGTTCATAAAATCTCTCAATATAGAGATTTAATTTTCCATCCGCCGACGTTTTACATTGCCAAATCGGATGGGATGCCTTAGCAGAACCGGTATACCGCCGGCATTCAAGCGGTATTTTTGAGCATGGCTGCCTCCGACATGGTCATCGAACTTCCGGATCCCGGTATTCCCTTCGCGACTGCGCCGGGCGCGTGCCTCATTGTTCAGCCGATGGACCGGGTCGGACCCGCGCGGCAGCCGGCATGACCCGGCTCGCGATCGATCCGGATCTCTGCGCGGGCCTGTTCGCCGAGCTCCTGAGCTTCAGCGAGGACGCGCCGGGCGTGACGCGGGCGGCCTACGGCGTCGGCGAGGAGCGCGCCCACGCCCTGATGCGAGCCACCGGGCTGGCACTCGGGCTCGCCGCCGAGACCGACGCGGCCGGCAACCTGTTCCTGACGATGGCGGGCCGCGACCCGGCACTGGCGCCCTGGATGGTCGGCTCTCACGTCGACACGGTGCCCCACGGGGGCAATTTCGACGGGGCGGCGGGCGTGATCGGCGGCCTCGCGGCCGTGGAGGCCCTGCGCCGGGCTGGGATCGTGCCGGCGCGTCCCGTGACGGTGGCGGTGTTCCGGGCCGAGGAGAGCGTGTGGTTCCCGGCCTCCTACGTCGGCAGCCGGGCCGCGCTCGGCCTGCTGCCGCCGGAGGTGCTCGACCTGCCCCGCGCCGATACCGGCCGGAGCCTGCGCGACCACATGGCCGAACTCGGCCTGCGGCCGGGGGCGGTGGCGCGGGGCGAGCGGCTCCTCGATCAGGCGCGGATCCACGGCTTCGTCGAGATGCACATCGAGCAGGGCCCGGCGCTGGAGGCGGCCGGGCTCCCCGTGGGCTTCGTCACGGCGATCAGCGGCAGCTTCCGCTACCGCAAGGCGGCCTGCTTCGGCCGCTACGGCCATTCCGGCGCCGTGGCGCGGGGCGACCGCAGCGACGCCGTCTTCGCCCTCGCCGACCTGATCACCGGCCTGGACGCGCTCTGGGGCAGGCTGGAGGCGGAGGGCTGCCCGGCCACGATCACGCTGGGCGAGGTCGCCACCGACCCGGTTCAGCACGCCTTCGCCAAGATCCCCGGCGAAGTCCGCTTCTGCCTCGACGTGCGCAGCACCGAGCCGGCCGTTCTCGACCGGGTCGAGGCGGCGCTCGCCGAGCATATCGCCGCCATCGAGGCCGCCCGCTCGGTACGCTTCGTGCTGGGCGAGCGGACCGGCAGCACGCCGGCGCGGATGAGCGCCGCGCTGGTCGAGGCCCTGTCCGGCCACGCGCGCCGGCTCGGGACGCCGTTCCGCACGATGGCGAGCGGGGCGGGGCACGACACCGCGACGCTGGCCGGCCAGGGCGTGCCGAGCACGATGATCTTCATCCGCAACCAGAACGGCAGCCACAACCCGGACGAGGCGATGCGGATCGCGGATCTGTGCGCCGCCGCCACCCTGGTGGCCCACCTGGTCGCCGAAGCCTGACCCCGCGCGCGAGAAGGGATGCACCGATGATCGTCGATCTGAACTGCGACATGGGCGAGGGCTTCGGCGTCTACCGTCTGGGCGACGACGCCGAGATGCTGACCGTGGCGACCTCGGCCAACATCGCCTGCGGCTTCCACGCCGGCGACCCGCTGGTGATGCACGAGACCCTGAGCCGCGCCGCCGCGAACGGCGTGCAAGCGGGCGCCCACCCGAGCTTCCTCGACCTCTGGGGCTTCGGCCGGCGGCCGATCCACGGCGAGCGCCCCGCCGACATCGAGAAGGCGGTGCTCTACCAGGTCGGCGCGCTGCTGGCGCTGGCGCAGGATGCCGGCTGCCCGGTGCGCCACGTGAAGACCCACGGGGCCATGGGCAACATGGCCAACGAGGATGCCGACCTCGCTCTGGCGGTGGCCCGGGCGATCCGCACCCTCGACCGCGACCTGATCTTCGTGGTGATGCCCGGCCTGGAGACCGAGCGGGCCGGCGAGAAGCTCGGGCTGCCGATCGCGCGCGAGATCTACGCCGACCGCGCCTACGCGGATGACGGCACCCTGGTCTCGCGCAAGCTCCCCGGCGCCGTGCTGCACGATCCCGATTCCGTCTCGGAGCGCGTGGCGCGGATGCTGGAGGACGGGGCGATCACCTGCCTGTCCGGGCGGCGCATCCCGACGCGGATCGACACGGTCTGCGTCCACGGCGACACGCCCGGCGCGGTCGCCATGGCGCGCCGCCTGCGCGACGACTGCGCCGCCAAGGGGATCGCCCTGCGCCCGATGGCCGAGGTGCTCGGTGTCTGAGCCCGGCTACCGCCTCCTCGATAGCGGCGACCGGGCGCTCACGGTGGAGCTCGGCCGCGCGGTCGATCCCGCGATCAACGCGCGGGTCATCGCCCTCGACGCGGCGCTCCGTGGCGCCGGGCGCCCGGGCCTCTTGGAGACCGTGCCGACCTACCGCTCGCTCCTCGTCCTCTACGATCCGGACCTGCTGCCCCGGGCCGACCTCGCCGCGCTGATCGCCGCGCACTGGCCGCCGCCGGACGGGGCGGCGGGCTCGCTGCGCCGCTGGCGGGTGCCGGTCCATTACGGCGGCGCGCACGGCGCCGACCTCGACGACCTCGCCGCCGGGGCCGGGCTCAGCCCGGAGGCGGTGATCGCCCTTCATTCCGGCCGCGACTACCGCGTCTACATGATCGGCTTCGCCCCCGGCTTCGCCTATCTGGGCGGCCTCGATCCCCGGCTCTACGCGAGCCGGCGCACCGATCCCCGACCCAGGACCCCGGCGGGCAGCGTCTCGATCGGCGGGAACCAGACCGGCGTCTCGCCGCCCCTGGAGCTGCCGAGCGGCTGGCAGCTCATCGGCCGCACGCCCGCGCGCTCCTACGATCCGGGCCGGGCCGAGCCGTTCCTGTTCGCGGCCGGCGACCTGATCCGGTTCGAGCCGATCGACCGCGCCGCGTTCGACGGCCTCAGCGAGGCCGCCCGCGCCGGCGAGACCGTCGCGACCCTGGAGCGGATCGATGCCTGAGGGCCTGCGCGTCATCGCCCCCGGCGTGGCCTCGACCCTGCAGGATGCCGGGCGGCCGGGCTACCTGCGCTACGGCATCTCGGGGTCCGGCGCGATGGATCCCGACCTGCTGGCCCTGGCCAACGGCCTCGTCGGCAACCCGCTCGACGCCGCGGTGATCGAGATGGCGATGGTCGGTCCGACCCTCGCCTGCGAGACGGATATCTGCCGCGTCGCCCTCGCCGGCGCGCCCTTCGCGATGAGCCTGAACGGCCGCGCCCTCGACCCGTTCACGGCCCACGACCTGCGGCGGGGCGACCGGCTCGTCCTGGGCGGACCGCGGCAGGGCCTGCGCGCCTGCCTCGCGGTCGCCGGGGGCTTCGCCGTCGCGCCGATGCTCGGCAGCGTGGCGACGCACACCCGCACCCGCCTCGGCGGCCTCGACGGTCATCCCCTGGCCGCGGGCGACCTGCTGCCCCTCGCGGCGCCCGCGCCCCGCGACCGTCCGCTGACCCTGCCGCCGGCCCACCGGCCGACCTTCGGTGGCCCGATCCGGGTGGTGCTCGGGCCGCAGGCCGACGGCTTCACCGAGGACGGCCTGCGGACGTTCCTCTCCGAGCCCTACACCCTCACGGCGCGGGCGGACCGGATGGGCTGCCACCTCGACGGGCCGCCGATCGCCCACGCGGACGGTTTCAACATCGTCTCGGACGGGATCGTGAACGGCTCGATCCAGGTGCCCGGACACGGGCGCCCGCTGATCCTGCTGGCCGACCGCCACACCACCGGCGGCTACCCGAAGATCGCCACCGTGATCTCGGCGGATCTCGGCCGCCTCGCGCAGGTGCGGCCGGGGGAGACGATCCGGTTCGCGGCCGTCGCCGTCGCGGAGGCCCAGGTCATCGCCCGCGCCGCGCGAAGCGCTCTGGCCGCGCGGCTGACGGCGCTGGTGCCGGCCGGCGGCGGCGATCTCGACAGCGCGTTCCTGCTGTCCTGCAACCTCGTCGGCGGCGTCGTCTCGGCGCGTGCCCCCGATCCGGCGCCCTGACGGCGCCGCACCTCCTCCATCCAGCAAGAGACCGTCGATGCTCACGCCGTTCCACCTCGCCTACCACGTCACCGACCTCGACGCGGCGCGCCGCTTCTACGGGGGCGTCCTCGGCTGCCAGGAGGGCCGCAGCACCGAGACCTGGGTCGATTTCGACTTCTTCGGCCATCAGCTGTCGCTGCACCTGGGCGAGCCCTTCGCCACCACCCGGAGCGGGAAGGTCGGCGACCACACGGTGATGATGCCGCATCTGGGCGTGGTGCTGCCGCTCGACGCCTGGGAGGCGCTCGCCGGCCGTGTCGAGGCGGCCGGCATCGCCTTCGACATCCCGCCCGTCGTCCGCTTCGCCGGCGAGCCCGGCGAGCAGCGCACGATGTTCTTCTTCGACCCGAGCGGCAATCCGATCGAGATCAAGGGTTTCCGGGATCTGGCCGGCGTCTTCGCGCACTGAGGCGCGTATCCGCGAAGCCGCCCGTCGCCGGAGCGGCGACGGGCGGCCAGGACGCGACGTCCGTCAGGCGCGGCGGGCGTTCCAGAAGACGAACTGGCCGTCGACCACGTCCCGAAGGTCGCGCCGGAAGGCCGTCCGGTAGAAGTACTGGCCGGTCGGCAGGTACGGCACGTCGCGCATCGCGAGAGTTTGCATCCGGGCCGCGATCGCCTTGCGGGCCGCCTGGTCCGGCGCCTCGATCCAGGCCTCCCGCAGGCTCTCCAGCTCCGGCAGGTCCGGCCAGCCGAAGAAACCCTTCTCGCCGCCGCAGCGCAGGACCTGCTCCACGACCGGGTTGGCCATGTCGAGGCCGGTCCAGGTCGTGGTGAAGATGTTCCAGCCGCCCTGGTCGGGGGGCGCCTTGCTGGCGCGGCGGGTGACCAGCGTGCCCCAGTCGGAGACGACGTACTGCACATTCATCCCGAGGCGCTGGAGCAGGTCGTGCATGATCTCGCCGAGGGCGCCGAGCACGGGGTTCTCGCTCGTCGACATGAGCACGACGCGCTCGCCCTTGTAGCCGGCCGCCACGAGGTCGCGCTTGGCCTTGGCGAGATCGCGCGGCCGGGTGAGCACGTCGAGCCCGGCATCGGTGGCCATCGCGGTCCCCGGCGTGAACAGGCCGACATCCTTGCGCCACAGCTTGGGATCGTCGCCGGCGGCCGCCGCCATGAAGTCTGCCTGGGACAGGGCCTCGAGGACCACGCGCCGGACCGCCGGCTTGTCGAAGGGCGGGTGGAGATGATTCATCACGCCGGTGCCGAGATTGCCGAGCGGCGAGGCGAGCTGCGTCGCGATCTGCGGGTGCGCCTGAAGCGTCGGCACGAGATCGCTGATCGGGTTCTCCCACCAGTCGACCTCGCCGTTCTGAAGGGCGGCGGCCGCGGTGCCGGGATCCGGCATGACCTGCCACTCGACCCGCTCGAAATGGACACGCTTCGGCCCCGCCACCCAGGAGACCGGGCCGTTCTCCCGGGGCCGGTAGTCCGGGTTGCGGTCGTAGACCACGCGGGCGCCGACGAGCCGCTCCTTGGTGTTGAACCGGAACGGCCCGGAGCCGATCAGCTCGGGGATCTGCTGGGCCGGGTCGGTGGCGGCTAGGCGCTCGGGCATGATGACGAGGACCGGCGGACCGAGCTTCGCCAGCGTCTCGAGCATCAGCCCGTAGGGCCGCTTCAACCGGATGACGAAGGTGCGGTCGTCCGGCGCCTCCAGGGCGTCCGTGCGCGCCATCAGGGCCTGCCCGAGGCTGTCGCGTTGCGCCCACCGCCGGATCGACGCGACGCAGTCGCGGCCCCGCACCGGCTCGCCGTCGTGGAATCTCAGGCCCTCGCGCAGCCGGAAGGTCCAGCGCCGCCCGTCCTCCTCGACCGTGTGGCCCTCGACCATCTGCGGCTGCGGCGTGAACTGCGCGTCGAGGCCGTAGAGCTGGTCGAACACCATGAGCGCGTGGTTGCGCGTGACGTAGGCCGTGGTCGTCACCGGATCGACGATGGTGAGGTCGGATTGCGGCACGAAGCGCAGGACGCTCGCCCGGCCGCCCTGGGCCAGGGCCGGGCGGGCCGGAAGGAAGGGCGCGGCGGCCGCGACGGCGGCACCGCCGAGGAAGGTTCGTCGCAGCATGGGGTCACTCCTGGCGTTCCGGGGCAGGCGGGCGGGGACGGGTGCGCCGGGCGGGATCCCTAGCGAGGATGCCTTCTGCGGGCGCGCATTCCGCAGGAACACAACCTGCAAGCGCCATTCCGCCCGGCACGGTCACGGGACGCGGACGGCCTCTTCGGCCCGCCGGCGCAGGGCCGCGCGGTCGATCTTGCCGGTCGAGGCGAGCGGCAGCGCCTCGACGAACCAGACCCGACGCGGGTGCTGGTAGGCCGGCGCGTGTTCGAGCGCGTAATCCTTGAGAGCGGCCTCGTCGACGGTGGCGCCGGGCCGGCGGACCACGAAGGCGACCGGCTTGGTGCCCTTGATGGCGTCGTCCACCGGCACCACGCAGGCTTGGAGCACCGCGGGGTGGCGCTCCAGCACCAGCTCGACCTCGCCCGGAAAGATGTTCTCGCCGCCGGAGACGAACATGTCGTCGGTCCGCCCGAGGAAGTAGAAGAACCCGTCCGCGTCGCGGCGGAAGACGTCGCCGGTGTCGTAGAACCCGTCCGCGGTGATCGGGACGGGCACGTCCGGCCGGTTGTGGTAGCCGAGCATGATCGCGGGGCTGCGCATCTGCAGGATCCCGGTCTCCGGGGCGTCCGGTCCGACGAGGCGCACCGCCACCTGGGGATGCGGCACGCCGACCGACGCGACCGGCGTCGGCAGGCCGTCCGGATGGTCGCCGAACACGACCGGGCCGCCCTCGGTGGTCCCGTAGGCGTTGAGGATGCGGGCGTTCGGCAGGAGGGCGCGGATCTGCCGGGCGAGGGTGTCGTTGACCGGCGCCGAGCCCATCCGGACCGTCCGCACGCCGGTGAGGTCGGCTTCCGCGAGGAGATCCGGCTCCCGCAGCATCATGGCGATCATCGGCGGCACGGCGGTGAGCCACGTGCAGCGGTACCGGTCGATCGCCGCGATGTAGGCCCGCGCCTCGAATTGCGGCAGCAGCACCATCGTGGCGCCGGCCGCGCAGACGAGGAGCGCCAGGGCGAGCGCGTTCATGTGGTAGAGCGGCGCCGCCACGAGCAGCCGGTCGTCGCGCAGGTCCGTCTCCGCGGCGCGGGTCCGCGCCACCCAGAGGTGGCTGGCATGGCTCAGCCGCACGCCCTTCGGCCGGCCCGTCGAGCCGGACGTGTAGAGGAACAGGGCCGCCTCGTCGGGCTCGGGCACGACCGGCACGAACGGACCGGGGTCGAGCCAGGCCGCGAAGCCCTCCGGCCCGTCATCGTCGAACCCGGCGATCCGGATATCGGGGCCGAGATGGGCCAGCAGCGCCCGGCGCGGGCCGTCGCAGAGCACGAGCCGCGCCCCGCAATCGGCGAGCACGGCGGCGATCGTGGCCGGCGGGAACTTGTGATTGACCGGGACCGGGACCACGCCGGCGCGCATCGCCCCGAGCAGCGCCGCGATCGTGTCGGGCCGGTTGGCCGCGAGGATCGCGACCCGCGCGCCGCGGGCGATCCCGCCGCGCAGCAGGCCGCGCGCGAAGGCGTCGGCCCGGGCGTCGAGGCCGGCGCGGGTCATCACGGCGGGCTCGCCATCGGGGGCGACGCCGATGATCAGCGGCCTGTCCGGCGGCCCGGACCGGTCGACGAGATCGCCGAGATTGGTCGGAGCCGTGGCCGCGCGCGTCATGGGGCCGCCCTGCACGGGAGGTTGAGGTCGAAGGTCGGCAGCGTCAGCGTGGCCGCGCCCGGCCCGTGCCGAACCCAGCCCGCCTCCGGGAGCGCGCCCGCGCGGGCTTCGAGGGCGTCGAGGCTGCGGAAGCGCAGGGTCAGGGTGGCGAAGCGGCCGGCCGGCCCCGGCGCGATCGCGACCCGCGTCTCCCCGAGCCGGAGGGTCCAGCCGTCACCCACGGCCTCGGCCGGCGCACCGCTCGCGGCGGCGTAGAGACGGGCGTCGGCATCCGGTGCCGGGCTCTCGATCTTCAGCGCGTCGATCCCCGTGAAGCCGTTCGGATGGTCGAGCCATTCGGGGCGCCAGACGAGATCCGGGGTCAGGTGCTCACAATGGTAGAGGCGCCCCGCCGGGAACCGGTCGACCGGCACCCGCACCGTGCGGAACCGGGCCGTGTCCTCGCGGCCGTCGACGGTCACGGGGCGCGTGAAGGCGACGGTCGGCCCGGCCGCGAGCCCCGCCGCGGCGAGGCGGGCATGCGTCGCGTCGGCGTCCCGGCTCGCCACGACGAGCCCGTTCAGGCCGAACGGGCTGTCCAGAACGTCCTGCCGCTGCGGACCCGTCTCGGGCAGGCCGACGAGTTCGAGGTAGGGTCCGGCCGTCATCATCAGGTGGTTGATGGAGCCCAGCGAGTGGTGGCCGCGCGGTGTCAGGCGGAAGCCGAGGGCGGCGAACAGCTCCGCCGCCTCGTCCATCCGCCGCAGCACGTTGATCACCACGTGGTCGAGGGCCCCATCCGCCGGGGCGCCGGGGGCCGGTCCGGTCATTTCGGCGGCGCCGTCATGTAGACGCCGCGGCCGCTCGCGAGCAGGCGCCCCTCCGGGTCGAGGATCTGCGCCTCGGCCACCGAGAGCTGGTTGCCGAACTTCACCACCGTGCCGCGGCAGGTGAGATCGCCCTGCATCGCGGCCCGGTGATAATCGACCCGCAGGTCAACGGTGGGGACGCCGCGGCCGGTCTTGGAGACCAGCGCCCAGTCGGCGGTGAGATCCACGAGCGTCGCCAGGATGCCGCCGTGCACGTAGCCGCGCTCGGCGTTGACGACCCATTCCGGCCGCCACGTCGCCTTCAGCTCGATCGTCCCATCGCCGACGGCGACGACGGAGAGGCCGAGCCACTGGTGGAACGGGCCGCGCAGCAGCAGCGCCTCGACCTGCTCCTTGGTGAGGGGGGTGTCGGACATGGCTTGGGGGATCTCCTCGGGCGGTGTCAGGGGGTGACGACGATCTTGCCCATGACCTCGCGGTCGCGGATCATCCGCAGGCCCTCGGCGGCCTCCTCGAGGGGCAGGAGCTTGTCGATGGTCGGCTTCAGCGTGCCGGCCTGGATCATGTCCATCAGGGCCGACAGGTTGTCGTCGTAGAAGCTGTTGGAGCCGATCACCTTGAGCTCGAAGCTCCAGATGTAGCGGAGATCCTCCTTGGGATCGTGCCCCGCGGTGGCCCCGCAGACCAGCAGCGTGCCGCCGCGCTTCAGGCACTTGAGCGAGGGCACCCAGGTGTCGCCGCCGGTGAAGTTGATCACCACGTCGACCCCGCCCTCGTAGGTCCGGCGCTGCGGCTTGCCGTACTGCTGGATCGCCCACTTGGAGAAGTCGGTCTCGCGGTAGTTGACGACGTGGTCGGCCCCGAGGGCCGTCAGCGCCGCCATCTTCTCCGCGCTGCCCGCGCAGGCGATCACCTCGGCGCCGAGCTGCTTGGCCAGCATCACGCAGCCGGTGCCGACGCCGCCGCTGGCGCCGAGGATCAGGACCTTGTCGCCGGCCTTCACGGTGTTGTGGGTGATCAGCATGCGGTGGGCCGTGCCGTAGGCCACCGGCAGGGACGCCGCGTCCGCGTAGCTCACGTCCGGCGGCATCGCGATGAGCTGGCTCGTCGAGACCCGGCAGTACTCGGCCATGCCGCCGTCGAGCATCTCGCCCATCAGGCCCTTGGCCTTGTTGAGCGGGTTGACCAGCACCCGGTCGCCGACGCGCCACTCCGCGACGCCCGCACCGAGCTCGACGACCTGCCCGGCCATGTCGAGGCCGATCACCACCGGCATCGGCACCTTGATGCCGGGCATGCCCTTCACGGTGAACACGTCGTGGTAGTTGAACGAGGACGCGCCGACCCGGATCAGGACCTCGCCCGGGCCGGGGGACGGCCTCGGATAGTCGGTCACCACCTTCAGCGTGTCGATGTCGCCGTGCGCCTCCAGAACGAGCGCCTTCATCGTCTGAGCCATCGTGGAAACCCTCTTCTGCAGGTCGGAAAGGCTACGGGATCGACTTCGACCGCTCGTAGGGGCCGGGGACCAGGGCCGTGTCCGGCAGGCTGCCCTGGACGGCGCCGACCGCCTTGAACACGTCGAATTCCCGCTTCAGCGAGGCGATGTCGGCGGGCTCCAGGCTGACCGTGTAGATGCCGTCCCAGAGGCCCGCGTAGGCCGCGGCGTCGGCGTCGCTCAGGTTCGCGGCCGCCTTCAGGATCTTGGCCACGCCGGGCTTGTCGGCCTGGCCGAACGCGTAGGCCTTGCGCATCGCGGCCACGACCTTGGCGGGCGCGTCCGGATTCTGCGCCATCCAGGCATTGCGCATCAGGCCGACGCCGAGGACCGGCGGCGCGTCCTGCTGGGTGAGGCGCCTCCACTCCTGCCGGAAGGTGCCGAGCCGGCGCAGCTTCACGTCCGGCAGGAGCGCGAGGGTCACGGTGCGCAGGGCCGCGGCGTCGATGTCCTTCTGGACGAGGAATTGCGCCAGCCGGGAATCGTTGCCGGGGACGGCCTGATAGTCGGCGGGCTTGAGGCCGTGATTGGTCTCCAAGATCGCCGCCGCGATGGCGGCGGTGCCGCTGCCGGCCGGCGAGGTGCCGATCTTCCTGCCCCTGAGGTCGGCCATCGTCTTGATCGGCGAGTCCTCCGGGACGACGAAGTCGAGGTCGGCCACCTGGGTCGCCAGGACGATGCTCATCGGCAGCCCGTCGGCGGTGACGCTCAGCGCCGTCCCGGCGCTCGCCGCGATCGCGAAATCGATCGCCCCGGCGGCCATGGCCTTGGTCGGCGCGTTCACGTCCGGGAACTTGACGTACTCGACCGTCAGGCCCTCCTTCTCCATGAACTTCCCGGCCTCCAGCACGGCGCCGAAGCCGAGGCTGATGCCCGAGCTCCAGTAGCCGATGCGCACCGTCTCGGCGCGCGCGAGGCCGGACAGGCCGACCGCGCAGAGCGCGGCGACGGCGAAGGCGCGGATCCGTTTCAAGGCGTTCTCCAGGAGCTGCAATGGGAGGACGTGCGGCGGGCGTGTCCCCGGCTGGCGCCGGCCGTCACGGCTGCGCCACCTTCTTCCAGGCGAACAGGCGCTGCTCGGCCGGCTTCAGGACGAGCGTCTCGAGCCCGATCATCAGGGCGACGAGGGTGAGGGTCCAGGCGAAGACCTGGTCGGTCTGGACGAGGTCGGCCGCCTGCCGCAGGCGGTAGCCGATGCCGCTGCTCGCCCCGAGCGATTCCGCCACGAGGACGACCCGCGCCCCGAAGCCGATGGCGAGGCGCGCGCCCGCGAAGAAGGCGGGCAGGATCGTCGGCAGGTAGATCTTGGTCAGCACCTTGCGGCGCGGCATCCGGAAGGTGCGGGCGAGCTCGAGATGCTCGGCGCTGACCGTGCGCGTGCCCTGCCAGACGTTGGTCAGGATCAGCGGCATCGCGGTCATGAACACCACGAAGATCGTGGTCCAGTTCGAGAGGCCGAACCAGATCAGCGCGAAGATCGCCCAAATCGCGGAGGAGACGGTGTTGGTCACCGTCAGCACCGGCTCGAAGAAGCGCCCGAGGCGCGGGCTCGCGCCGAGCAGCAGGCCGAGCGGCAGCCCCACGAGGGCCGCGAAGGCGAGGCCGGCGCCGATCCGGCCCAGCGTGATGCCGAGATCAGCGGCGAAGCTCGGCGTGGCGACGAGGCCGAGCCACGTGTGCCAGACCCGCGCGGGGCTCGGCAGGACGAAGCTCGGCGCGTGCAGCGATCCGAGCTGCCACGCGGCCAGCGCTAGGGCGAGCAGGGCGAGCCGCTGGAGCAGCACGCCCGCCCGGCGTCCGGCGCCGGACGTCCGCGTCCGCCGGATCAGGCGCGGCGGGGTCTTCACGAGCATCGCGCGCTCGCGGCGGAGAGGCTGATGCGCAGGCGCCGGACCTCCTCGGCGACCTCCGTCGAGAGCGGGTCGCGGGGGTACGGCAGATCGATGGCCCGGACAGTGCCGATCCGGCCCGGCCGCGGGTGCAGGACAACCACCTGGCTCGCCAGCACCACCGCCTCCTCGACGTCGTGCGTGACGAAGACCAGGGTCATCGCCCGCAGGCCGGCGATGCGCAGCAGCTCCGCGTGCATCTGCGCGCGGATCTCGGGATCGAGCTTCGAGAACGGCTCGTCGAGGAGCAGGATCTTGGGCTCGGTCACGAGGCTGCGCGCGAGCGCCACCCGGCTGCGCATGCCCCCCGACAATTCGTGCGGGTAGGCGTCGCGGAAGGCCTCCAGCCCGACGAGCCGCAGGGTCTCGTCGACCCGCCGCGCCCGCTCCGCCCGGCCCATGCGTCCGGCCTC
This sequence comes from Methylobacterium sp. Leaf361, assembly GCF_001424445.1. Lineage (NCBI taxonomy): Bacteria > Pseudomonadati > Pseudomonadota > Alphaproteobacteria > Hyphomicrobiales > Methylobacteriaceae > Methylobacterium > Methylobacterium sp. Leaf361. The sequence goes on from NZ_LMPY01000017.1 coordinate 26,866, forward strand.
GAGGCCGAAGGCGACGTTCTGGGCGGCCGTGCGCCAGGGCAGCAGCCGGTCCTCCTGGAACATGTAGGTCATGGCCCGCCAGTCGCGGAAGGCGTGCGACGGGATGCCGTTCAGGAGGACGGCGCCCTGATCGGGCTCGACCAGCCCCGCGATCATGTTGAGGAGGGTACTCTTTCCGCAGCCCGACGCGCCCAGGATCGCGACGATCGCGCGCTGCGGGATCGCGATGTCGACGGTGTCGAGGACGTGGAGCGGCCCGCCCTCGCGCCGGTCGAACCACTTGCTGACATGGTCGAGCTCGACGGCGTTCACGGCTCGCCCCCGTCGACCCGGGCCGGCCGCACCGGCGCCACCACCGCGGTGTCGCGCAGGCTGGCGATGACCTTCTCCAGCGTCATGTCGCGGAACGTCTCGACGTGGCGGCGGGCCACCAGGGCGGCGCTGTCGGCGTCGCCCGCCACCAGATGCTCGATCAGCGCGGTGTGGTCGTTCTCGATGTTCGGCCGCACCCCCTGCACGCCGAAGCCGAGGGCGACGAGGCGGGTCATCTCGTCGAGGAGGCCCGACAGCGTCCGGTACAGGCGCCCGTTCCCCGCGGCCGCGGCGATCGCGAGGTGGAAGCCCCGGTTGGCCTCAAGGAAGAAGTCGATCTGGTTGCCCATCTCCACCGTGATCTTGCGGCGGCAGGCCTGCTCCAGGCGCTCCAGATGCGCCCGGTTCACGCGGCCGGCGGCGCCCCGCGCCGCGAGGGGCTCGAGCTCCATCCGGAGGGCGAAGACCTCGTCGACATCCTTCACGGTCACCGGGCTGACCCGGTAGCCGTGCCGCGGCATCGAGCTGACGAAGCCTTCCTGGGCGAGGCGCTGGAGCGCGATCCGGCAGCTCGCCTTGCCGATCTCGAACCGCTCCATCACCTCGGCCTCGGTGAAGCGCGTACCGGGCAGGAGGCGGCAGGCGACGATCTCGCGGCGCATCAGGTCATAGGCCTGGTTGCCCTTGCGCGTGGCGTCGGGGACGGCGAGCACCGTCGCGGTCGGGCGAGCGGGCCGGGACCTGTCATCGCGGGTCGTCATCGCACCTCGCTGTTCGGGCATTGAGGCTCCCACAGCATGCTGTGAGCTGCCCACCGCACGCAGGACATGTGCCAACCCCGCGCCGGCCCGCCTGCGCGCGGCGCGCATCGGCGGGCGGAACGATTGTCGGGTGCCGGCATTCGTCGCGCTGTGGGAAGCTCAGCTACGACGCGTGATCAGCTCAGCGCGCGCTGTGGGCATTCCATGGCGTATTTATGCGCAACGTCTCCGCGTTGTGTAAATGGAATGCGCGTCCAATTTTCGCGAAGATATTGGAAGAAAGAGCTTTTCGCGGCGCTCCGACGCGGAACGATCTGTGTTTTCTTTGAGCAGTGAGGCGTGCTGCCGGCCGCGTCTGCGACGCCCTACAGGATGTCGGGCTGGCCGCGCCGGTGCTCGTGCCCCGCGATGACGCGGCTCAGGAGCCGGGTCAGGGTGTCCTGCTCCGCCGGGGTGAGGGCCTCGACGGTCGCGGCGTGCGCGGCCCGCGCCGCCGGCTCCATCGCGCCGTGGAGCGCGGCGCCCTCGTCCGTCAGCCGGCAGACCTGCGCGCGGCGGTCGAGGGGCGAGGTCGTGCGGCTCACCAGACCGCGGGCCGCGAGGCGCTTCAGGGCGCCGGTCGTCGTCGTCCGGTCGAGGGCGACCGCGCTCGCGAGCGTCGTCTGATCGGCCTCCCCCAGATCGCGCAGCAGCGAGAGCAGGCTGTACTGGAGCGGGGTGACACGAAACGCGGCACAGCGTTCGGCGAAGAGGCTGACGTGGATCTGGTGCATGCGGCGGGCGAGGAAGCCCGGGCGCTCGGCCAGGGGCCAGTGCCGCGCCTCCGCCGCCTCCGCGGCGGCCCCCGCCTCTGCCGACCCCGCCGCGAACCCGGCGTCTGGGACCTCATCCATCGTCCGCCTCCGCAGAACGGTTCCAGCCTTGGCACGCGGTGTGCAACGCCGGAATACGAAGCATGCTTCGCTTTTGGCAAGGGCGAGGCCGGCGCGCGCCGGCCGGGACCACGAGGTCGACATGGACAATCGCCGCTATGATCTGGTTCTGCGGGGTGGGCGGGTCATCTGCCCGGCCTCCGGCATCGACGGCATCCGCGACGTGGCGGTGCGGGACGGGCGCATCGCCGCCGTGGCGGAGACGATTTTGCCCTCGGCCGCCGCCGAGGTGGTCGACGTCTCGGGCAAGCTCGTCCTGCCCGGCATGATCGACACCCACGCCCACGTCTACCAGTACGTCACCGGCCGGTTCGGCCTGAACCCCGACATGGTCGGCGTGCGCTCGGGCGTGACCACGGTGGTGGACCAGGGCGGGCCGTCCTGCATGACCCTGCCGGGCTTCCGCCACTTCATCGCCGAGCGCTCCGAGACGCAGGTCCTCGCCTTCCTGTCGGCCTACCTCGTCGGCGGCCTGGAAGGGCATTTCTACCCGAACCTCTACAGCCCGGACGGCGTCGACATCGACGCCACCGTGAAGTCGGCCACCGAGAACCGCGACCTCGTGCGCGGCATCAAGGGCCACGCCGAGATCGGCGGCTTCGCCCGCTGGGGCATCAAGGTGATGGAGATGGCCGCCGAGATCAGCCGGCGCGCCGACCTGCCGCTCTACGTGCATTTCGGCCAGCTCTGGGGCCTGCCGGAATCGGGCGCCAACGGCGAGGATGCCGACACCATCGTCGAGCGGGTGATCCCGCTGCTGCGGCCCGGCGACGTGCTGGCCCATCCCTTCACCCGCCACCCGGGCGGCTTCATCAACGAGCAGGGCGAGGTCCACCACATCATCCGCCGGGCCATGGAGGCCGGGCTGAAGGTCGATGTCGGCCACGGGAGCCACTTCTCCTACCGCGTGGCCCGCGCGTCCCTGCCGGCCGGCGTGATCCCCTACACGCTCGGCGCCGACATGCACGGCTACAACACCGAGGTGCCCGAGGTGACGAAGCCCGCCGGCACCCCGGACGAGCACCACGACGACGAGAACCACCCGTTCCTCGGGCAAGCCCGGTTCAGCCTCACCCAGGCGATGAGCTCGATGATGGCGCTGGGCATCCCGCTGGAGGACGTGGTGCCGATGGTGACCTCGCACCCGGCCGAGATGCTGCGCATGGGCGACCGGATCGGCGCGCTCAAGGTCGGCTACGCGGCCGACGTCTCGGTGCTGCACGACGATCGCGGCCGCTTCCTGCTGCGCGACAACGAGAACACGCGGGTGATCGCCGACCGCCTGCTGCGCCCGGCCTTCTGCCTGCGCGCGGGGAAGCGCTTCGAGGCCGACTCGCCGATCCTGCCCCAGGCGATCGCGGCCTGAGGTGGCGCCGGTGACCGCCTTCGTCCTCGACGACCCGACCCCGCCGGACCCGCGCCGCCGCTGGGACAGCCTGGACTTCGCGGCCCGGGGCGCCTGCTACGACAACAACGCGGGCGTGCCCGACAGCGCCGCGCAGGTCGCGGCCCGCAACGCGGCCTCCGCGGCCTACCGCGCGGCGCACCCGGCCGGGCTCGACATCCCCTACGCCGCCGGCGCACGCACCGGCTTCGACCTCTACCCGGCGGCGGAGACGGGGGCGCCCTGCCTCGTCTTCGTCCACGGCGGCTACTGGCAGCGCAACGCCCGGGCCGATTTCGCCTGCTTCGCGGAAGGGCTGAACGCCGCCGGCTGGTCGGTGGCGATGCCGGGCTACACCCTGGCACCCGAGGCGAGCCTCACCGGGATCGTCGCCGAGATTGGGGCCGCCCTCGACTGGCTCGCCGCGCACGGGACGGCGCGCGGGATCGGCGGCCCGATCGTCCTCGCCGGCTGGTCCGCGGGGGCGCAGCTCGCCGCGCTCCATCTCGGGCATCCCGCCGTGTCCGCGGGTTTGGCGATCTCCGGCGTCTACGACCTCGCGCCGATCCGCGAGACCTACCTGAACGAGAAGCTCGGCCTGACCGACGGGGAGATCGAGACCCTGTCGCCCCTGCGGCTGGCCGTCGTGCCCAAGCCCATGACGGTCGCCTACGGCAGCCGGGAGCTGCCCGCCCTCGTCCGCGACGCGCGCAACCTCCACGCCCGGCGCGGCGCCGCCCACGCGCCGGGCGCCCTGCTGCCGGTGCCGGGCGCCGACCACTTCTCGATCCTCGACGAATTCCGCCGGCCCGACGGCCTCCTGGTCCGCGCCGCCCAGGATGTTCTCGGAGGCGCCCGATGAGCCGCGAGGGCGTCGGGGCTCCCCTGCCCCGCAAGGAGGACGAGCGCCTGATGCGCGGGCGCGGCCAGTATGTCGGCGACCTCCGGCTGCCGGGGATGCAGGACGTCGCCTTCGTGCGCAGCCCGCTCGCCCATGCCTGGATCCGCGCCGTCCACGTGCCGGAGGCCTACCGCGACCGCGTCTTCACCGCCGCCGACCTCGACGGCGTGCTGCCGATCCGGGCGGTCTCGGGGCTGCCCGGCTTCAAGGTTTCCGAGCAGCCGGTGCTCGCCACCGGCAAGGTCCGGCAGGTCGGCGAATTGGTGGCGATGTGCGTCGCCCCGACCCGCGCGGAGGCCGAGGACATCGCCGCCGCCGTCGTGCTCGACCTGGAGGAGCTGCCCGCAATCCACGACATGCTGGCTGCCCGCGCGCCGGGCTCCGCCCTCGTCCACGAGCACTGGGGCGACAACGTCTTCCTGGAGACCCTGGTCGATGTCGGCATCGAGAGCGCCCTCGACGCGCCGATCAAGGTGAGCCGCACCATCTCGACGGGGCGGCAATGCATGGCGCCGATCGAGGGCCGCGGCACCGTGGTGAGCCTCGATCACCGCCTGGACCAGCTCGTGGTCCACACCGCGAGCCAGATGCCGCACATCGTGCGCAACGGCCTCTCCGAATGCCTCGGGATCGAGCAGGGCCGCATCCGCATCGTCTCGCCGGATGTCGGCGGCGGGTTCGGCTACAAGGCGATCCTGCTCGCCGAGGACGTGGCGCTGGCGTGGCTCGCGCTCCGCTGCGGCCATCCGGTCCGCTGGCTGGAGGACCGGCGCGAGCACCTGACCGCCAACGCCAATTGCCGCGAGCACCATTACCGCATCACCGCCTACGCGGAGCGGGACGGGACGCTGCGCGGCATCGACTGCGAGGCCACCGTCGATTCCGGCGCCTACTCGGCCTACCCGTTCTCGGCCTGCCTGGAGGCCGCGCAGGTCGCCAGCATCCTGCCGGGGCCCTACGACTTCCCGGCCTATCGCTGCCGCACGTGGTCGGTGGCGACCAACAAGTGCCCGATCCTGCCCTACCGGGGGGTGGCGCGCACCGGAGTCTGCTTCGCCCTGGAGCTCGTCCTCGACGCCGTCGCCCGCGCGGCCGGGATCCCGCCCGAGGCGGTGCGCGAGAAGAATCTCGTGCGGCCCGGGCAGATGCCGTTCGAGAACATCACGAAGAAGCACTTCGACAGCGGCGACTACCCGGAGGCGCTCGCCCGCGCGCTGAAGGCCGTCGACGTGGCGGCGGTCCGCGCCCGCCAGCGTGAGGGCGAGCCGGACGGGCGCCGGATCGGCCTCGGCCTCGCGATCTACTGCGAGCAGGCCGCGCACGGCACCTCGGTCTATTCCGGCTGGGGCATCCCGATGGTCCCCGGCCACGAGCAGGCGAGCGCCCGCCTCACCCCGGACGGCGGCCTGGAATTGCGGATCGGCGCCCATTCCCACGGCCAGGGCCTGGAGACGACGCTGGCCCAGGTCGCCCACGAGATCCTGGGCGTCCCGGTGGCGCGCACCCGCCTCGTCCACGGCGACACCGCCATGACCCCCTACTCCACCGGCTCCTGGGGCTCCCGCGTGATGGTGATGGCGGGCGGCGCGGTGGCGGCGGCCTGCGAGGAACTGCGGGCCCGGGCCGTGCGGATCGGCGCCCACCTGCTCCAGGCGCGGCCCGAGGAATGCCGGTTCGAAGGTGGCCACGTCGTCGGCCCCACGGGCGATGTCCCGCTCGAGGCGATCGCCCGCACCTGGTACCGCCGCCCGCAGGACCTCGCGCCCGACACCGATCCCTGCGGGCTCGAAGTCACCGCCGGCTACAAGCCGGTGCGCGATTCCGGCACCTTCTCGTACGCGGCGCACGCGGCCGTGGTGGCGGTCGATCCCGATCTCGGGGCGGTGGAGATTCTCGACTACGTCATCGTCGAGGACGGCGGCACGCTGGTGAATCCCCTCGTGGTCGACGGCCAGATCTACGGCGGCCTCGCGCAGGGGATCGGTACGGCCCTGTTCGAGGAGATGCGCTTCGACGCCCGCGGCCAGCCGCTGGCCTCGACGTTGGCCGACTACCTCCTGCCCGGCGCCGCCGACGTGCCGATGGCGCGCATCGACCACATGGAGACGCCCTCGCCCTACACGCGCTTCGGCCAGAAGGGCATCGGCGAGGGCGGCGCGATCGCGCCGCCGGCGGCGCTCGCCAACGCCGTGAACGACGCCCTCGCGCCGCTGGGCGTCGAGCTGCTGCACTCGCCCCTCACCCCCCGGCGGATCGTGGAGGCGGTGCTCGCCGCCCGTGATCCCGCCGAGACCGCGCGGGAGGCCGCATGAAGCCCGCCGCCTTCGCCTGGGAGCGCCCCGACAGCCTGCCGGCGCTGCTGGCACGCCTCGCCGAAGCCCCCGCGGGCGTGAAGCTGATCGCGGGCGGCCAGTCCCTCGGGCCGATGCTGAACCTGCGCCTCGTCGAGCCCACCCTGATCCTCGACATCACCGGCGTGCCCGAGCTCCGGACCGCGCGGGTCGAGGGCGACACGCTCGTGCTCGGGGCCTGCGTGACCCACGCCGACGTCGAGGACGGGCGCGTCCCGGACCTCACCGGCGGCGCGCTGCGGCGGGTCGCGGCCGCCATCGCCTACCGGCCGGTGCGCAACCGCGGCACGATCGGCGGCAGCCTCGTCCACGCCGACCCGGCCGCCGACTGGGTGAGCGCCCTGACCGCCCTCGGCGCCGAGGTCGAGATCGCGGGGCGCAACGGCCGCCGCACCCTGCCGGTGGAGCATTTCGTGACCGGCGCCCTCGAAGTGGCGCTCGGCGCGGACGAGATCCTGGTCGCGGTGCGCGTCCCGGCGCTGCCGGCGGGCGCGGCCTGGGGCTACGTCAAGCACTGCGCGAAGATCGGCGAGTTCGCCCACGCCATCGGGGCCGTGCGCCTCGAGCCCGGCGCGGGCCGGGGCCGGGCCGTGATCGGCGCGGTCGAGGGGCCGCCCGTGCTCCTGGCCGATGCCCGCCCTCTCTTCGGCGGCCGCATCGGCGCCGACTTCGCCGCGCGCTTCGACCTTCGGGCCGCCGACCTCGCGCTGCGGGAGGCCGGGATGGCCGACGCGGTCGAGCGGCACATCCACGTCACCGTCCTGAGCCGCGCGGTGGCCGCGGCGGCTGCGCCCGATCCCCGATCCGACACCCTTCCGGAGGCCGCATGAGCGCCGCGCTGGTCGAACCCGGGCCGTCGCGCATGGCCCTGGCGCTGACGGTGAACGGCCGGGCCGTGCGGGTCGCGGCCGAGCCGCGCAGCCACCTCGGCGACGTGCTGCGCGACGGGCTCGACCTCACCGGCACGCATCTGGGCTGCGAGCACGGCGTCTGCGGCGCCTGCACGGTCCTGCTCGACGGCGAGCCGGCCCGCGCCTGCCTCACCTACGCGGGGGCCTGCGCGGGCGCCGCGGTCACGACGATCGAGGGCCTCGACGCGGACGCGATCGCGGGCGAGCTGCGGGCCGCCTTCAACCGCGAGCACGCGCTCCAGTGCGGCTACTGCACGCCCGGGATGCTGGTGGCCGCCCGCGACCTGGTCCTGCGGCTGCCCGAGGCCGACGAGCGGCGGATCCGCGTCGGCCTGTCGGGCAACCTGTGCCGCTGCACCGGCTATACCGGCATCGTCCGGGCCGTGATGGCGGTGATCGCGGAAAGGCGTGGGCGCGGCATCCCCCCCGAGACCAGCGCGGCGCGGCCGCTCGGCCCGGTCGGCGCCCGGATCGGCGACGCGGCTTTCGCGCCCCTGGAACCGCCGGCGGATCGGATCGCCCCGGCGGCGCCCGCGGCCGTCGCGGACCTGTCCGACGCGTTCACCCCGGCCCACGGCTTCACGCAGGTGCTCGACCTCCTCCACCCGCCGGAGGCCGTCTTCGCCCTGCTGGGCGACCTCGCGGCGGTCGCCGCCTGCCTGCCGGGCGCGGTGCTGACGGCGCGGCCCACCCCCGACACGGTCGAGGGCGGCCTGCAGGTGCGGATCGGGCCGATCGCCGCGACGTTCCGCGGCCGCGCCCGCCTCGCGCGGGACGAGGCCGCCCGGACCGGCGCGGTCCACGGGGCCGGCACCGACGCGGGCGGCCGCTCGGCGACCGAGGGCCGGATCCGCTACCGGGTCGAGGCCGGGCCGACGCCCGGCACCGCCCGGGTCGAACTCGACGTCGGCTACACCCTGACCGGGCCGCTCGCGCAGTTCGGCCGGCCCGGCCTCGTGCGCGACCTCGCCGGCCGCATCGCCGCGGAGTTCACCCGCAACCTCGATGCCCGGCTCTCGGGCGTCGCGGCGCCGGCGCCCGCCGGCCTCAACCCGCTCCGCCTGCTCCTCGGCCTCGCCCGCGCGCGCCTCGCCGCGTGGTTCGGCCGCGCCTGATCCCATCCCGCCCCAACGCACCGGAGACACGCGAATGCTAGGCAGGTTCACCCTCACGACCGCGATCCTGCTGGCGCTGACGGCCACCGGCGCACGGGCGGAGGCGATCCGCATCGGCGTCAACGAGCCGCTGACCGGGCCATTCGCGGCCTCGGGCACCTACGTGGTCAACGGCGCCAAGATCGCCGCCGACGAGATCAACGCCAAGGGCGGCGTCCTCGGGAAGAAGCTCGAACTCGTGATCGAGGACAACAAGAGCAACCCGACCGAGGCCGCCGCGGTCGCCGAGAAGCTGATCACCAGCGATAAGACCCCGGTGATGATGGGCGCTTGGGGCTCCAGCCTGACGCTGGCTGTGATGCCCAAGCTCGCGGATTACGAGACGCCGATGCTGGTCGAGACCTCCTCGTCCGGCAAGATCACGACCTCCGGCAACCCCTACGTGTTCCGGATCTCGCCGCCCTCGTCGCTCGAGGCCGAGACCTTCGCGCCCATGGTCGGCCGCCTCGGGCTGAAGAAGGTCGACTTCCTCGTCCTCAACAACGATTTCGGCCGCGGCGCCGCGACCGATTTCGGCAAGATGCTCAAGGACAAGGGCGTGACGGTCGGCCTCGTCGAGACCATGGACCAGGGCGCGCAGGACATGAGCGCCCAGCTCGCCAAGCTGAAGGCGTCGGATTCCGACACGATCATGATCACGAGCTCGGTCGATCAGCTCGTGCTGCTGTTCAAGCAGATGGCGGCGCTCGGCCTGAAGAAGCGGGTCATCACCACCGGCGGATCCCAGAACCCGGACCAGATCATCGCCCAGGCTGGCGCGGCCGCCGACGGCACGATGCACCTGACGACCTTCCTGCCCTGGTCGCCCGACAAGACGCCGGACCCGAAGGCTACCGAGGCCTTCATCGCCGCGTGGAAGACGCGCGGCTTCGACTTCGCCGGCGTCACCGAGAGCTTCCGCGGCTACGACGGCATCCGCGCGATCGCCCACGCCATCGAGAAGGCGGGTTCGGCCGATCCGTCCGCGATCACCAAGGCCTTCTGGTCGGTCGACTTCGTCGGGCTCAACGGGCCGATCCGCTTCGCCAAGGCCGGCCCCGCCGGGAAGGAGAGCGGCCAGAGCAAGCCCGACGTCTACCTCATCGAGATCAAGAACGGGACGGTGATCGTGCCGGCGCTGTGAGCGCCCCTGAGCCGGCGCTCTGATGCCGGCCCCCTCGCCCGTCCGCCGGCCCCCGGGCCGGGGCGCACCCTCGGAGGCCGCCCGTGAACGAACTGATCCAGCACCTCGTCAACGCCCTCATCCTCGGCGGCACCTACGCGCTGCTGGGGATCGGCCTTACGCTGATCTTCGGGATCATGAATGTCGTGAACTTCACCCACGGCGCGCTCTACACGGTCGGCGCCTACGTCATGTACCTCGCGGTCGCCGCGCTGGGACTGAACTTCTTCCTGGCGCTTCCTGTGGCGATCCTCGGCGGGCTCCTGCTCGGGGCCGCGATCGAGTTGCTGCTGCTGCGCCCGTTCCGAGGTTCGGACATCGACACCACCATGCTGGTGATGATCGGCGCCGGCATCGTCCTGCAATCGGGCACGCTCTGGACCTTCGGCGGCGTCGCCAAGGCGATCCCCGCGCCCTTTCCCGAGGCGCCGCTCCAGGTCGGCCCGGTCTCGGTGTCGTGGCTGCGGCTGTTCGTGCTCGGGGCGGCGCTGACGCTGATCGCCCTCACCTACGCGCTGATCAACCGGACCAAGCTCGGTCTCGCCATGCGCGCCGCGTTCCAGGATTCCGACACGGCGGCGCTGCTGGGCGTCGACGTCCGCCGGATCTACACCGCGACCTTCGCGCTCGGCTCGTCGCTCGCCGCGGCCGCCGGCGCGCTCCTCGGTCCGGTCTACGTCGTGTTCCCGCAGATGGGCGGCCTCGCCGAGCTCAAGGCCTTCGCCATCGTCATCCTGGGCGGGCTCGGCAACGTCACCGGCGCGGCGATCGGCGGCTTCATCCTGGCGCTCGCCGAGGAGCTGGGCGCCGGCTACGTCTCCTCCGGCTACCGGGACGCGATGGGCTTCCTGATCATCATCGCGGTCCTGCTCTGCAGGCCGACCGGGTTGTTCGCCAAGGCGGAGCGCATCGGATGAACCGGCTCCTCCCCCTCGCCCTGCTCGCCGGCCTCGTCGCCCTGCCCCTGGGGCTCGGCGCCAACCCCTACCTCCTCAACGCGCTGATCGTGACCGGCATCCTGACGATCGGCGCCATGAGCCTGAACCTGCTCCTCGGCTTCACCGGGCAGCTCAGCCTCGGCCACATCGCGTTCTTCGGGATCGGCGCCTATGTGAGCGCGCTGACCAGCCTCGGCTTCGACGTGGATCTCGGCTTCGGCATCCGTGCGGTCCACGAGCCCTGGCCGGCGGTGGTCGGCCTCCTGCTGGCGACGGCGGCGGCGGGCGGCTGCGGCTACCTGATCGGGCGGCTCTCCTTCCGGGTGCGGGGCGCCTACTTCGTGATCGTGACGATCTCGTTCGCCGAGGTCGTGCGGCTCGTGGCGCTTAACTGGGTGGAGCTGACGCAGGGGCCGCTGGCGCTCACCAACATCCCCGCCATCACCCTCGGCCTGCCGGGCCTCGGGATGTGGACCCTCAAGACCAAGCTCCAGAACTACTACCTCGTGCTGGCCGTGGGGACGCTCTGCTACGCCGTGATCGCCCGCTTGGTCGGCGGGCGCTTCGGCCGGGCGATGCGGGGCCTCAAGGAGAACGAGCCGCTGGCGCTCTCGGTCGGCATCAACGCCACGCGCACGCTGACGGTGGCGGCGGTGATCTCGGCCGCCATGGCCGGCGCGGCCGGCAGCCTCTACGCCCATTACCTGCGGATCATCGATCCCGACGTGTTCCTGTTCGCCACCACGGTCACCATGGTCATCATGGTGGTGGCGGGCGGCAAGGGCACCCTGCTGGGCCCGGTCGTCGGCGGCCTGATCTTCGGCCTGCTGCCGGTGGCGCTCCGCCCGGTCATGGCGCCGGAGGCGCAGTGGATCGTCTACGGCCTCGTGCTGATCGTGATCCTGTTCGTGATGCCGCGGGGCATCGTGCCGGGATTGGCGGCGCTGCTGGGCCGCCGGCCGGCCCCGGCCGCGCCCGTCCTCGAGGCCAACCCGGCGGTGCAGCGATGAGCGCGATCCTCTCCGTCGAGCATGTCGGCGTCCGCTTCGGGGGCCTCGTCGCCATCGCGGACCTGCATTTCGACGTCCGGGCCGGCGAGATCGTCAGCCTGATCGGCCCGAACGGGGCCGGCAAGACGACGGCCTTCAACGTGATGACGGGCTTCCTCAAGCCCAGCCAGGGCGCGGTCCGCTTCCGCGGCACGTCCCTGAAGGGCCTGCCGCCGCACGCGATCACGCGGCTCGGCCTCGCCCGCACCTTCCAGCGCACCAGCGTCTTCCCGGACGACACGGTGTTCGACAACGTGATGATCGGCCTGCACCAGATGGGCGCCGCGGCGGGCCGCGCGCCCGTTCTGGACGCGCTTCTCGGCCGCGCGGGGGCTGGCGAGAGGCAGCTGCGCGCCCGGGCCGCGGCGCTCCTCGACTGGGTCGGGCTCGCCGGGCGGGCGCAGGAGAAGGCCGGCGCCCTCGCCTACGGGGAGCAGCGCCTCGTCGGCGTGGCGCTGGCGCTCGCCACCGAGCCCGCCATGCTGCTTCTCGACGAGCCGGTCTCGGGGATGAACGCTTCCGAGACGCGGGTCTTCGTGCGCCTGATCCGGCAGATCCGGGAGCGCGGCGTCACCATCCTGCTCGTCGAGCACGACATGCCGATGGTGATGGAGGTCTCCGACCGCATCGTCGTCCTCAACTACGGGCGCCTGATCGCCGAGGGGCCGCCGGACCGGATCCGCAGCGACCCGGCGGTGATCGAGGCCTATCTCGGCCAGGGCAGTGCCGCCCGGCAGGCCGCCGCGGCTGCCGCGCAGGAGGCGGTCCATGCTTGAGATCCGCGACCTCGTCTGCGGCTACGGCCACGTCACGGCGCTGAAGGGGCTCACGATCGACGTGCGCGCGGGCCAGCTCGTGGCCCTCGTCGGCGCCAACGGCGCCGGCAAGTCCACGACGCTCCGGGCGATCTCCGGCCTCGTCCCGCCGCGCTCCGGCGCGATCCGGTTCGCCGGCCGGGACATCGCGGGGGCGGAGCCCCGCCGGATTTTGGCGGCGGGCATCGCCCATTGCCCGGAGGGCCGGCGCGTCTTCCCGCAGATGACGGTCGCCGAGAACCTCGCCATGGGCGCCTACCTGCGCCGCGACCGGGCGGCGGTCGCGGCGGACCTAGCGCGCATCTACGGGGAGTTCCCGCGCCTCGCGGAGCGGCGCGACCAGGCCGCCGGCACGCTGTCGGGCGGCGAGCAGCAGATGCTGGCGATCGGCCGCGCGCTGATGGGGCGCCCGAAGCTCGTGCTGTTCGACGAGCCGTCCCTGGGGCTCGCCCCCAACATCGTCGAGCGGATGTTCGCGGTGATCGGCGCGATCCGCGACGCCGGCACGACCGTGCTCCTCGTCGAGCAGAACGCCTTCGCGGCCCTCGAACTCTGCGACTACGCCTACCTCCTCGAAGCCGGCCGCATCGTCCTCGAGGGGCGCGGGCAGGACCTCATCGCCGACCCCCACGTGCGGGACGCCTATCTCGGTGGCTGAGCGGGATCTGCCGGGCCGGATCCGCCTCGGCCCGGTCGACCTTCTCGGCGACCGGGACCTGCTCCCCGTCACCGCGGGCGGCCGCCGCCTGCTCCTCGTCCGGGACGGCGCGCGGATCGTGGCCGCCGAGCGCGCCTGCCCGCACGAGGGGGCCGACCTCGCACTCGGCCGCTGCGTCGCGGGCCGGCTGCACTGCCCCCGGCACCAGGCCTCGTTCGACCTCCGGGACGGTGCCGTCTCGCCGGGCTGGTCGTTCCGGGCCCTGCGCCTGTCCGCGGTCGAGGCGGCGCCGGACGGGCTCTGGCTCAGGACCGGCTCCGGCCTTCTCGCGCCGGACACCGCGCCGCCGGGCGGCCGCGGATTCCCGGCCGGCCCGGAGATCCGACGGTAGAGCGATCGAGATCAGCCGATCCGTCTCGCTCTACGGCAGCGAGGTCGGGATCGCGGCGCTCACCGCCTGTCTCGTGCGGACGAACGGCCCGCACGCGCGCCTGCTCGCGCGGGGACGCATCGCGAGGACGGTCGCGGGTCCCACCGGCCGCTGAGGATCGGCGCTGATCGCCCGTCCGAAGGTGTCGGCCCAGGACAGCCTCGTCACGTTGTCCGGGGTCGGAGCGGGCGGAGCTTCCCGGTCGGCCGCCCGGCCGCGCTTGCGGGCCGCGGCACCGATCCACCGCACGATCAGGGGACCCTTCGCGTCGAACGTCGGATCGGACGCGGTCCGGCCGATGCCTCGTCTCTGACGGCGATGAATCATGGACTTCCCTCGAGTCGACTTGGGAGGGCCGCGCGCGCGGTCCGACGGACGTCACCGCCCGCGATCACCGGACCGTCGCCGCGACGGCAGCGGTGTGAAGCGCAGGCCGCGCGGGATGGCGGACGCCCTCGCCCAGCATCCGATCCCGTCCGCGTGGTCTCCAGCTGCATGTCCGGGCGCGCGCGATCGAATTCCTCGACCCGTGGCTTAGCCGATCGGGATGGCTTCGTGGACCAGTCCACATGGACTGGTCCATGACCCGTGACGGCGCCTGTGCGGTTGCTCTAGACAGGATCCGCATGGCGCAGGAAGCAATCCTCATCATCGATGACCACGCGCTGTTCCGGTCCGGCATCGTCTCGATGCTGTCGACGGCGTTCGATGAGATCCCGGTTCTCGACAGCCCATCGCTGCACGAGGCGCTCGCCATCGTGGCCGTCGTCCCGACGATCGTCCTCCTCGACATCCAGTTGCCGGGCATCGGCGGGCTCGAGGGGATGGGCCTGCTCCAGCAACGCTGGCCGGCCGCCCGGATCGTCGTCGTGTCCGGCCTGGATCTGCCCGATACCGTCAGCACGGCGCTGGCGCAGGGCGCCTGCGCGTTCCTGTCCAAGACCGACCGCCCCGAGCGGATGATGACGGTCCTGCGCGAGATGCTCGCCCGGTCGTCCGCGGTCCCGCGGGTCGGGGGCGCCCTCTGCCCGACGCTCACGCCGCGGCAGGCCGAGGTGCTGACCCTCGTCGGGCGCGGATTGTCCAACAAGATGATCGGACGCAATCTCGGTCTGTCGGAACACACGGTCCGCGGCCACGTGCAGGGTCTGCTGTCGGTCCTGGGGGTGACCCGGCGCGCCGAGGCGGTGTTCAAGGCGCAGCAGTTCGGCCTGATCCGATGAGCCCGTCGCAGGAGGAGCGGATCGCGGCCGAGCAGTTGCGCCTCGTCCTGGACGGCGTCACGCAGTCGGTCGCCGTCGGTTTCCTCGTCTCGACGCTCATGCTGGCCGTGCTGTGGAGCCTGGTGCCCCACGCCGTCCTGCTGAGCTGGTACGGCGCGTTCCTCGTCGAGCGGTTCGGGGCGGCCGCCTACGCGCGTCGTGTCCGCGCCGCGATCGGCGAGCCCGACCGCGCCCGCCGGGTCGAACGGGTCATCTTCCTGAGCAAGATCGTCGAGGGCGCGATCCTGGGATCGCTGATCTGGATCGCGCTGCCGCTCCAGGTCCCGGCGGTGAGCATCCTGACCATGTCGCTGCTGGGCGCGACCTGCAGCAACGGCGTCTCGCTCCTGGCGCCGCGGCGGCACCTCTACCTCGCCCTCGTCGTGCCCGTCGCCGTCCTGGCCGCGGGAACCCTCTGGTCGCTCGGCGGCGCGCCCTACCGCGCCCTGGCAATCTGCTCGATCCTCTTCGTGGTCGGGCAGTACGGTCAGGTCGTGCTCGCCAGCCGCCGCGTGCGGGAATCGATCGAGCTCCGCTTCGAGAACGCGGCCCTCGTGGAGCAGCTGCGCGCGGAGACCGCCGCGGCGCACCGGGCCCGCCGCGACGCCGAGCACGCCAACACCGCGAAGTCGCAGTTCCTCGCGGCGGCCAGCCACGACCTGCGCCAGCCGGTCCACGCCCAGGGCCTCTTCCTCCAGGCGCTGAGCCAGACGGATCTCGCCGCGCCGCAGCGGCGGATCCTGCAGAACGCCCAGACCGCGAACGTCGCGTCGACCGACATGCTCAACACGCTTCTGGACTTCTCGCGCCTGGAGGCCGGAGTCATCACGCCGCGGCCCCGCGCCTTCGAGCTCCAGCCGCTCCTCGACAAGATCGAGAACGAGCTGGCGCCGCTGGCCGACGCCAAGCGCCTGATCTATCGGACGCCCCAGACGGACCTGGCGATCGTCTCGGACCCGGCCCTGCTGGAGCTGGTCCTGCGCAATCTCGTCCTCAACGCCATCCGGTACACCGAGCGCGGCGGCGTCCTCATCGGCTGCCGGCGCCGGCGCGCGGGCGTGTCGATCGAAGTCTACGACACCGGGATCGGCATCCCGGTCGACAAGCGCGAGGACATCTTCCGGGAGTTCTACCAGCTCGGGAATCCGGAGCGCGATCGTCACAAGGGTCTGGGGCTGGGACTCGCGATCGCGCGCGGGATCGCCGCCTCGCTCGATCACCCGCTCTCCCTCTCATCGAAGGTGGGGAGCGGCAGCGTCTTCCGCATCCTCGTCCCCCGGACGCTCGATGCCGGGCGGGACGCGAGGCTCGACGACGCGCCCGCGGCCGCCAGCGCGGAGAGCGGCCGCCTGGTCGGCGCCCGCATCCTGATCGTCGACGACGATGCCATCGTCCGCGACGCGATGGTGGCGCTCCTCTCCGGCTGGGGTTGCCTGTGCTGGGCCTTCGAGGACCCGACCGACGTCACCGAACGGCCGCCGCAGGGGCCGCCGCCGGACGCGCTGATCTGCGACTACCGCCTGCGCAGGGGCCAGACCGGCGCCGAAGCCATCGCGACGCTGCGGCAGCATTGGGGACGGCCGATCCCGGCGATCCTCATCACCGGCGACACCGCGCCCGTCCGCATGCGGGAGGCCTTGGACAGCGGGGTCCCTCTGATTCACAAGCCGGTCCGGCCCGACCTTCTCCAGAAGGCGCTCGCCGCGCTGATCCTGCCGGGCCGGCCACCCGTCGGTCCCGTGGGCGCGGAGGTTCGGCGCGGACCGGAGACGACGGATCTCGTCCGCGCGGAGGGATAGCGGGCGCCTCACGCGGCGCCGCGGACCCTCGAACGCCCGCCGCGCCGCCGTCGCGGTCTCGCCGCGCGGCCGGCGCGAGCGTCAGCGGGACGGCTCGGCGGCAGCCTCGGTCCAGCTCGGAAGCGGGAAGGTTCGATCGTAGGCGAGATTGAACACGAAAGCGTAGGCCACGTAGAAGGCCGCGATCGCCAGATCCATGAAGAAGGCCTCCACGAGGCCGATGCCGAGATACCACGCGATCGGCGGCAGCAGGATCAGGAGCAGCCCCGCCTCGAACAGCACCGCGTGGGCGACCCGCAGGACGAGGCTCTTGCGCGTGTGCCCGGCGAGCCGCTGCATCGTCCGGTCGAAGCCGAGATTGTAGACGTAGTTCCAGCTCGTCGCGACGAGGGCGCTGCCGATTCCGATCACGCCCATGTCGGCGGCGTGCAGGCCGAAGGCCGCGGTCCCGAGCGGGACGATGAGGAGCAGCCCGATCACCTCGAACAGGATGGCGTGGCGAATGCGGTCGCGGGTGGTGCGCATGGTCTCGCTCTCGAGAGGCGGATTGGTCGGCCGCTCTCTATCTGCGATAAGGCGATCCACAAGTTAGGAAGTATCGGGTAATCAGATAGATGGCGGTCTCGCTCGACCAGCTCCAGGCTTTCGTGGCGGCGGCCGAGGCCGGGTCGTTCTCGGGCGCGGCGCGGGTGCTGCGGAAGGCGCAGTCGGCCGTCAGCACGCAGGTGGCCAACCTCGAGACGGATCTGGGGCTGGCGCTGTTCAGCCGCGCGGGCCGGAACCCGGTGCTGACCCCGGCGGGCGAGCGGCTGCTGCTGGAGGCGCGCGTGGTGCTCGACCGGCGGGAGCACCTGATCGGTGTGGCGAGCAGCCTGGAGCAGGGCGTCGAGAACCGGCTGGTGGTCGCCATCGACGAGCTCTACCCCGAGCACGCCCTCGGCGCCCTCTTCGCCAGCTTCGCCCAGTGCTTCCCCTTCGTGGAGCTTGAGCTGCTCTTCCCGCTGATGGAGGATGTCAGCCGCATGGTCCGGTCGGGCGCCGCCGACCTGGGCGTGATGTGGCGCCAGGAGGGGCTCCCGACGGAGCTCGGGTTCCGGACCATCGGCTGGGTGCCGCTCAAGCTGGTCTGCGGCCGCGATCACCCGCTCGCGAAGGAGCGGGTGGCGTGGGAGGAGCTGAAGCGCCACCGCCAGATCCTCGTGGCCGCCCGCGGCGACGGGGCGGAGAAGCGCCGTCTGCGGGTCGCCGCCGAGGTGTGGTGGGTGGAGAGCCACTGGGTCATCTTGGAGATGGTGAAGCACGGGATCGGCTGGGCCTTCGTCACCGACCACGTCATCGCCGCGTCCCTCACGGCGCCGTACCTCGTGACGCCCGACCTCCAGTTCGATGAGGGCGACTGGCCGATCGCCCTGGAACTGGTCTGGCACAAGCAGCGGCCCTGCGGCCCCGCCGCGGCCTGGCTCCGCGAGCGTTTCGCCGCGGAGCGCGTCGGGATCCACCCGGGCGGGACCTGAGCGCGGTGCGGGACGGACGCCTGCCGGGCCCCGCCTCGGCGACACGCCGCTGTCGACGGTCCTGACGGGCCGGCGAGATCCCGGCCGTCGAGGACGTCCACCCCGCGAGTCTAGACGCAAAAGACCTTCCGTGCTTCTATCCATTCGAAATTCCTATGGGTCGGCCCATGGAACTCCGGCATCTTCGCTACTTCGCCGCGGTGGCGGAGCATCTCAGCTTCACCGCCGCCGCCCAGAGCCTGGGCGTGTCGCAGCCGCCGCTGAGCCAGCAGATCCGCGATCTCGAGGTGGAGATCGGCGTCAACCTGTTCGAGCGCTCGAGCCGGCGCGTCGTCCTGACCGCGGCGGGCGAGGATTTCCTCGGGAACGCGCGGGCGGTCCTCGCGCAGGTCGCCGACGCCGTCGACCGGGCGCGGACGATCGGCACCGGAACGGCCGGCATCCTCAACATCGGCATGACGAGTTCCGTCCTCGCGGGGCCGGCCGGTTGCCTGATCCGGGCCTTCGAGCAGCGCTTCCGGGCGGTGGACGTGCGCATCCACGAGATGGCGCCGGCCGACCAGATCGCGGCCCTCAAGGCGAACCGGACGGATCTCAGCTTCCTCCGCAGCCCCCCCGAGGATCCGGATCTCGTCGCCCACCTGGCGTGGCCGGAGCGGCTCTGCGTGGCCGTGCCGCGCGAGCACACCCTCGCCGCCGGTCGCAGTGTCGCGATCGACGTCTTCCGCAGCGAGCCGCTGATCTCGCTCGGCCTCGAGAGCTCGCGCTTCGCGGCGGATATCTACCAAGCCTGCATCGCGCGCGGGTTCACGCCGAGCATCTCGCAGCAGGTCCGCGAGGCCTCGTCGCTGATCAACCTAGTCGCGGCGGGCTTCGGTCTCGCCATCATCCCAGAATTCGTCGGCCGACCGAGGCATCCGGACGTCGTCGTCCTGCCGATCAAGCCGCCGTTCCTGTCGGCGGACGTCTACGCGCTGCATCATCAGCGCCGGAACCCGGTGATCGACAATTTTCTCGGGCTGATCCGCGAGGAGGCCCCGGGCTTGATCGCGCGCTTCCAGAGGCGGTGACGCCCTTCGTCTCCGCACCCGCTCGCCGGCGCCGTCCGCGACCGTCTCCGAGGCAGCGTCCTGCGCGCAGGCGCCACCCCGAAGCCACCCCGAAGCCACCCCGAAAGCCAACGCGAAACCACGCGGTAGCCCGCAGCGGCGTTCCCGGTGGCGTCCGCGGCGCCTGTCTCAATCCTCGACGAGCCGGCGCAGCCGGGTCCGATGCAGGCACACCTGTCGGCCGCCGTCGCGTCGCAACACCCCGTCCTCCTCCAGCTGCGAGAGGGTGCGCGATACGGTCTCGATGGTCAGGCCGAGGTAGTCGGCGATGTCGCGGCGGGTCATCGGCAGCGCGAAGGTGCCGGCGGAGCCGAGGCGGTCATCGACTTCCAGCAGGAAGGCAGCGACCCGCTCCTGGGCCGAGCGCCGTCCGAGCAGGAGCGCCAGGTCCTGCGCATGTCGCAGGTCGCTCGTGGCCATGCTCCAGAGTCGGCAGGCGACCTCGGCCCGCCCGGTCGCGGCGCGCTCGACCTGTCGTCGCTTGAAGATCAGCACCTTGGTGCTGGTGAGGGCCTCGGCGGTCTGGCGATTGGTCTCGCCCTGCCCGAGCCCGAACAGGTCGCCGGGCAGGTGGAAGCCCGTGATCTGGCGGCGCCCGTCGCTCAGGACCCGGTGGGTGCGCACCGCGCCGCTGAGGACCTTGTAGACGAACTCGGCCTCCTCGCCCTCTCCGTAGATCTCCTCCTCGCGGGCGTAGGAGAACGGTGTCCCGACGACGTCGGGGCATCCCGCGAACAGGGTGCTCCCCTCGATCTCCGGGACGGGAGCGGGACGGGCTGCGGGCCCCTCCGGTGCTGTCCGTGCCGTGAACTCGGTGCTCATCGCTGCGCTCCTCGCCTGCGTCGGTCGGGACGAGATTGGCAGCGGGCGGGAGGCGGAGAAATTCCGGTCGGAGCCTTAAGGCGCGCCCCTTAAGGGCAATCCCGTAGTCGCGGGTGCCGGCCGGATGCCCGCGGCCGCGGCGGCGACGGGCGCGCCTCAGACGGAGCGCGCCTGGGGCGACACGAAGAGCCGCCACAGCGCGTACGCGGCCAGGGCGGCCACGGCGAGCCCGGTCAGGCCGTGCACCCACACGGGTGCCGTCGCGTCGGCGAAGCCGAGAACCCAGGGCGCCATGGCCGCCCAGAGCCCGAGGGCGACGTTGAGGTATTCCTCCCAGGCGCAGGTCACGCCGAGGGCCAGGAGTGCGACCACGGTGATGGCGCCCCCGGTCACGAAGGCGTTGCGCGCGGCGGCCGTCTCGTAGCCCAGATTCAAGTACCACGGTGCGAGGAGGAGCGCGACGCCGAGGAGCATGTTGAGCGCGTTCGGGACCATATCCGCCGTTCGGTTCTCGATCGTTCTCACCGGATTCCCCGCGCGGGCTGACGGCATCGGCGGCCCGATGTCCGGGCACCCGAGCCCTGAGCGACAGACGACCTGCCATCTTTCACGGCCCGAGCATCCGGTATCCGTGCAGCCGATCATTGATCTGGCTCAAGTCGATCGCGGCCTTGCCCGCGTGTCGGGATCCGGCAAGCTTGGCGCGCCGCGGATTTGCTGCGCGCTGTGGGTGGCAGACTCGATTCTCGAGATTGTCGTCGCCGACGGGACGCGCGCGTCGGCGAGATCCGCGTCCTCCCGTCGGACCGGGCGGACGCGGATCTCGGGCGTGGCGACCTCAGGCGGCCCGGACGGTGGCGAGGAAGCGGGCGACCTCGGCGCCGAGATGCTCGGATTGCCGCGACAGCTCCGAGGCCGCCGACAGGACCTGCGAGGCCGCCGCCCCCGTCTCCTCCGAGGCCTGCGCCACGCCGGCGATGTTGCCCGTCACTTCGTTCGTCCCCGCCGAGGCCTGGGCCACGTTGCGCACGATCTCCTGGGTCGCCGCGCCCTGCTCCTCGACGGCCGCCGCGATCGAAGTCGCCACGCTGTCGATCTCCCGGATCCGGCCCGTGATCCCGCCGATCGCCGTCACCGCCTGCGCGGTCACCCCCTGGACCTCGCCGATCTGGCGCGCGATCTCCTCGGTCGCCTTGGCGGTCTGCTCGGCCAGCGCCTTCACCTCGGAGGCCACCACCGCGAAGCCCCGCCCGGCCGCGCCGGCGCGGGCCGCCTCGATCGTGGCGTTGAGCGCCAGCAGGTTGGTCTGGCCGGCGATGCCGGAGATCATCCCGACCATGTCGCCGATCCGCGCGGCGTTCTGGCTGAGCGCCTGGACGAGGTGGGCGGTCTGGTCAGCCTCGCCGACCGCGGCCTGGGCGAGGTCGGCCGAGCCGGTCACCTGCCGGCCGATCTCCTGCACGGAGGAGCCGAGCTCCTCGGCGGCGGCCGCGACCGTGTTGACGTTGGTCGACGCCTCCTCGGCGGCCGCGGCCACGGTGGTCGACTGGGATGCGGTCTCCTGGGCGGTGGCGGTCATCTGCTGGGCGGTGGCCTGGAGCTCGGTGGCCGAGGACGAGACCAGGCCGACGATGCCGCCGACGGCGCGCTCGAANAGCGGTCTCCTGGGCGGTGGCGGTCATCTGCTGGGCGGTGGCCTGGAGCTCGGTGGCCGAGGACGAGACCAGGCCGACGATGCCGCCGACGGCGCGCTCGAAGCCGTCGGCGAGCTCGACCATGGTGCGCTTGCGCTCGGCGGCGGCGGCCGCGTCGGCGCGGCGCCGGACCTCGGCCTCCTCGGCGGCCTTGCGGGCGACCATGGTCTTGATCCCCTCGACGGCCTGGCCGACGGCCCCGATCTCGTCGCCGCGGGTGGCCTCGCGGATCTCGGCATCGACCTCGCCGCGGGCCATCCGCTGCAGGACGCCCACGAGGCTGCCCAGCGGCCGGGTGACCTGGACCACGATCACGTACACGCCGTAGGCGATGCTGAGCGCGGCGAGCGCGAGCGCGGCCAGGAGCGCGAGGCGCGACCAGCCGGCAATCGTCTCCGAGCGCCGGAACTCCGCCTCGGCTTCCCGGACCTGCAACGCGGTCAGCTTGCTCAGCGTGGCGTTGGTGGCCTGCATGCTCTTCAGCAGGTCCGTGTGGGTGGCCTCGAAATCCGAGGCCGCGCCGGCTGTGACGCGCTTGAGGATCTCGGCCGCGATGGCGTCGTTCCGATCGACGCGCACCTGCAGCTCCTTGGCGAGGGCCTCCTCCTCCGGGGTCAGGTAGGTCGCCAGATAGGCCGACCACTCCTTGTGGAGCTTCGACAGATCGCGCTCGATCTTGTCCTTGGCCTCTGCCGGCTCGATCTGCTTGCCGCGCAGCTGGCGCGAGGCGTCGAGCAGGTCATCGTAGGCGTCGCGGATGATGCTGAACTGCCGGAGACAGACGACGCGATCGTCGAAGACGGTCTTCAGGCTCTGATGGCTCCAGTGGAGCGAGAGATTTCCGAGCGCCGCCGTGGCGAGCAGCACCAAGCCGAGTCCGCCGAGCAGCGAGACGAGTCGCAGTTTGATGGTCATTTTCATGAGGCGGATGTCCAGGCGACGGAACCCAGGGCTGCGAACGCGTCAGCCAGGCTGAGCAGTCATGATCGGGTTGCGTAAAATATACGCAAACTGATTAAGATTTATTCTGAAGAGTTTCCCGTTACGGGGTCTGTCATTCGGTCTCCGGCTCGCGATATCGTGCGTGCAAAGGCGTTTCTTCAACTTCAAGATGAGGAATCGGAGCTGAATCAATCGGAAAGGGCCTCCGGGGCGGACAGGAGCGTCACCGCCCAACGTGTCGGATCGCCGCACAGCGGGCGGCGCGGGAGCCGGGATCGACCGGGGCAGGAACGTCGCCGGTCTCGGGATGGGGGGCCAGCACGGACGCGGTCCCGGTCTTGAGGCAGGTCAAGGTCGGCCGCCGCGGACCACCCCTAAGCTCGGCACCATGACCTCACTGGACGCCACGCTCCCGGCGAACGCCACGCTGTCCGCCGCGTCGAGCCTCATCTACGTCGTGGACGATGACCCGGCCATCCTGCACTCGACCCGCTTCCTCTTGGAGAGCGAGGGCCACCGGGTGGAGACCTTCGCCGACGGACGCGCGCTGCTGGCCGCCTTCCCCGGCCCGCACCCGACCTTCGTCCTGCTGGACCACGTCATGCCGGGGATGGACGGGCTCGCGGTGTGGGGCCGGCTGCGGGACCTCGCTGCCGGCGTGCCGGTGATCCTGATCACCGGCCACCCCGATCCGGGCATCCGGAGCCGCGCCCGCGCCGCCGGCATACCCCTGGTCGAGAAGCCGCTGGCGTTCGACGCCCTGATGGGCATGCTCGCCGCCGGCCCGATCCCCGCCAGCCGCGCCCGTTAGGGGCCGCGGTGCCCGCTCGGGACGCCCGACCGTCGGGCCGCCGACGTGGCGGCGCGTGAGGTCGTCGACCCGGCACGGGCAGGTTCCGCCGGCTCGACGACAGGCCGGTGGCGATCCGCCCGACGGCGCTCCGATACTCAGATCAATGATCGCACCATCTAAACGCGCAACCTATCAATCAAGCCGAACAAGATATTGGACCAACGGTCGGCCGTGCGTCTATCTCGCGTCGGAACGAGGGATCACGCCATGTTCGACCTCGACCAGGACTATCCCCGCGACATGGTCGGATACGGCCGGCATCGACCGGACCCGGCCTGGCCCGGGGGCAAGCGCGTCGCCGTCCAGTGCGTCATCAACTACGAGGAGGGCGGCGAGAACTGCATCCTCCACGGTGACGCGGCGTCCGAGGCCTTCCTCTCAGAGATCGTCGGGGCCCTGCCCTGGCCGGGGAAGCGCCACGCCAACATGGAGTCGATCTACGAGTACGGCGCCCGCGCCGGCTTCTGGCGCCTCTGGCGCGCGTTCACGCGCCGCAACCTCCCGGTCACGGTCTTCGGCGTCGCCTCGGCGATGCAGCGCAACCCCGAGGCCGTCGCCGCGATGGTCGAGTCCGGCTGGGAGATCGCCAGCCACGGCCTGCGCTGGATCGACTACCGCGACCACAGCCCGGAGGCCGAGCGCGCCGACATCGACGCCGCCGTCGCGCTGCAGGCATCGCTGACGGGCAGCAGGCCCCTCGGCCTGTACCAGGGGCGCACCTCCGCGAACACGCTCGCCATCGGCGCCGCCGAGGGCGGATTCCTGTACCTCGCCGATTCCTACGCCGACGACCTGCCCTACTGGCTGCGGATCGGGGGGCTTCAGCAGCTCGTCGTCCCCTACACCCTCGACGCCAACGACATGCGGTTCGCCACCGCCCAGGGCTTCAACAACGGCGACCAGTTCTTCGGCTACCTCAA
This sequence comes from Methylobacterium sp. Leaf361, assembly GCF_001424445.1. NCBI lineage: Bacteria > Pseudomonadati > Pseudomonadota > Alphaproteobacteria > Hyphomicrobiales > Methylobacteriaceae > Methylobacterium > Methylobacterium sp. Leaf361. Next base: position 51,560 of record NZ_LMPY01000017.1, read on the forward strand.
GGACACGTTCGACGTCCTGTACCGCGAGGGCGAGGCGGGACGGGGCGGCATCATGTCGGTGGGGCTGCACTGTCGCCTGGTCGGGCGTCCGGGGCGGATGGCCGCGCTGGAGCGGTTCCTCGACTACGTGGGCGATCACCCCGACGCCTGGGTGACCACGCGGCTGGACATCGCCCGTCACTGGATCGCGGCCCACCCGCCGCGCGGCGGCTACCGGCCGACCTGCATGGGCCGCGCCCTGTTCGGCGCGGTCTTCGGCCCGGTCTGCGCCGGGCTGGCCGACGCGTCGCCCGCGGCGGGCGTGGCGATGGCGGAGCGGGTCCACGCGGCCGGACTCCCCGCGGAGGCGGACGACCCGTCCGGCCTGGCCCGGCTCCTCGCGGAGGCCGCGGGCGCCCCGGCCGACGCGGGCGGCCTCCGGACCCGCCTCGCGGCGGTCGTCGCGGGATAGACAAGTCGACGTCACGACCGGGACTTGAAGATCCGAACTCGGTCGTGATCTGTATTCAGGTCGTGTTTTCAGAAGTCAGGAGACGGAGAGTTCCAGGTTTTGCATGGCGGTCCCAGCGGGTCGTCAGCGTCACGGAAAAAGCCCGGCAACAGGGCTGCGCCAGTCAGGGAGAAACGCCATGTACGCACAGGTTGAGGCCGCCGGCATCAGCACGGCCGTGTCGGACGAACGGGAAGCCGTCGTCATCAAGCCGAGCTACGATCCAGATCTCGTGAACAAGGATCTGGCCCCGCTGCGCAAGCAGACCTGGGGCACCTACAACATCTTCGCCTTCTGGATGTCTGACGTCCACAGCGTCGGCGGATACGTGACCGCCGGCTCCCTGTTCTCGCTGGGCCTCGTGAGCTGGCAGGTGCTGATCGCCCTGCTCGTCGGCATCGTGATCGTCCAAATCTTCTGCAACCTCGTCGCCAAGCCGAGCCAGCAGACCGGCACGCCCTATCCGGTGATCTGCCGCGCCTCCTTCGGGGTCAAGGGCGCCAACATCCCGGCGATCATCCGCGGGCTGATCGCGGTCGCGTGGTACGGCATCCAGACCTACCTCGCCTCGGCGGCGCTGACGGTGGTGGCGCTCCGCTTCTACCCCGAACTCGCCGTCTACGCCGACGTCAAGCAGTACGGCTTCGCCGGCCTGTCGGGTCTGGGCTGGGCCGCCTTCATGACGCTCTGGGTCCTGCAGGCGCTGGTCTTCTGGCGCGGCATGGAGGCGATCCGCGTGTTCATCGACTGGGCGGGGCCGGCGGTCTACGTGGTGATGATCGCGCTCGCCGCGTACCTCGTCGCCAAGGCCGGGATCGGCGAGATCGGGCTGACCCTGGGCACCGTGAAGTATACCGGCTGGGACGCCCTGCCGGTGATGATCAACGCCGTCGCCCTCGTGGTCTCCTACTTCTCCGGGCCGATGCTGAACTTCGGCGACTTCTCGCGCTACGGCGCGAGCTTCGAGGCGGTGAGGAAGGGTAACTTCTGGGGTCTCCCGGTGAACTTCCTCGGGTTCTCGCTCCTGACGGTCGTCACCGCCTCGGCGACGGTTCCGGTCTTCGGCCACCTGATCACCGACCCGGTGGAGACGGTGAGCCGCATCGACAGCACCTTCGCGGTCGTGCTCGGCGCCTTCACCTTCATGACCGCGACCATCGGGATCAACATCGTCGCGAACTTCGTCTCGCCCGCGTTCGACTTCTCGAACGTGTCGCCGCGGCGGATCTCGTGGCGCATGGGCGGGATGATCGCGGCCGTCGGCTCGATCTTCATCACGCCCTGGAATCTCTACAACAATCCCGCGGTGATCCACTACACGCTCGACGTCCTCGGCGCGTTCATCGGCCCGCTGTTCGGGATCCTGATCGCCGACTTCTACTTCGTGAAGAAGCAGAAGGTGGTCCTCGACGACCTCTACACGATGAGCCCCGCCGGGACGTACTGGTACAGTGGCGGATACAACCGCGCCGCGGTGACCGCCATGATCCCCTCGGCCCTCATCCCCGTGCTCTGCGTGATCCTGCCGGGCCTGGAGGGCGTGGCGAACTTCACGTGGTTCATCGGGTGCGCCCTGGGCTTCGCGATCTACACCGCCCTCATGCGCCGCCCCGCGGGCGCGGCCCGTCCTGCCTGAGGCCGTCCTGCCTGAGGCCGTCCGGACCTGGACCCGCCCCGGTCCGGATCGGAGACACGAACGGCCCGGCGGCGCGGCCTGACCCGCGCCGCCGGGCCCCCCGACCTCCCCATCCCCGGCCGGCTGCGTGCGGGCCTCTGCCCGGCCATCCGGCCGGCTCCCGCCACCCGAGGGCGCCATGCGGATCCTGCTGCTCAATCCGAACACCAGCACGTCTGTGACCGACCTCCTGGCCGGGCAGGTCGGGACGATGGCGGGCGCGACTGCGACCTTCGTCCCGGCCACGGCGCGGTTCGGCGCCGCCTACATCGCCAGCCGGGCGGCCCTGGCCATCGCCGGCCACGCCGCCCTCGACGCCTTCGCGGAGCACGGCCGGGACTGCGACGCGGTCTTCCTCGCCTGCTTCGGCGATCCCGGGCTGCTGGCCCTGCGCGAGGTCTCACCGGTCCCGGTGGTGGGGATGCTCGAAGCGTCGTGCCGCGAGGCCCAGCGGGTCGCCGGGCGCTACGCCATCGTGACCGGCGGGGCCCTGTGGAAGCCCATGCTCCGCGAGTGCGTCGCGAGCCTCGGCGTCGGTGACGGCCTCGCGGGCATCCGAACGATCGCGCGCACCGGCGGCGAGATCGCCAAGGACCCGGAGGCGGCGCTGTCCGACCTCGCGGCCGCCTGCCGGGCCTGCGCCGAGGAGGATCGCGCCGAGGCGGTGATCCTCGGCGGCGCCGCCCTGGTCGGCCTCGCGGCCCGCCTGCAGCCGCACGTGCCGGTCCCGGTCCTGTGCTCGGTCACGTCGGGGGTGAAGGCGGTCGTCGCCGCCGCGGCCGCGCCCTACCGGCGCCCGCCCGCCGTCGCCGCGGACAATGTCGGCCTCGGCCACGCCCTCGCGACGCTGCTCGCGCCGCGCGAAGCCATCGGCTGAGACGGGGCGGGCGGCCGCCGGCGCGAGACTGGCAGCCGTCCTGCATCGCTCGGAATTCCAACGCCCCGTTCCGGATGGGGCAACCCTGTGGGGCCAGCCATGACGATCCAGGCGCACCACGCGACCGACATGCCGGCCCTCGCGGCGCCCGCGCGCCTGGACGACGCCTACCGCCGGATCACGTGGCGGCTGCTGCCATTCCTGATGGTCCTGTGGATCCTGTCCTGGATCGACCGGGTCAACATCGGCTTCGCCAAGCTGCAGATGCTGGCCGAGCTCCGGTTCAGCGAGACCGTCTACGGCATCGGCGCGGGGATCTTCTTCATCGGCTACTTCCTCTGCGAGGTGCCGAGCAACCTGCTGCTGGAGCATATCGGCGCCCGGAAGACGATCGCGCGGATCACCCTGCTGTGGGGGCTCTGCTGCGTGGCGATGATGTTCGTGACCACGCCGGCGTTCTTCTACGTCCTGCGCTTCATGCTCGGTGTCTTCGAGGCCGGATTCTATCCAGGGGTCATCTTGTACCTGACCTACTGGTATCCGAGCGAGCGCCGGGCCAAGGTGTTCGGGCTGTTCATGTCGGCCTCGGCGCTGGCCGGCGTCATCGGGGGGCCGCTCGCGGGCGCGATCATGTCGGGGATGCACGGCGTCAACGGCTGGTCCGGCTGGCAGTGGGTGTTCCTGCTCGAGGGTATCCCGTCGATCCTGGCCGGGATCGTCACGCTGTTCTACCTCACGGACCGGCCCGCCAAGGCCGGCTGGCTGACGGCGGAGCAGAAGGCGCTGGTCGAGGCCGACCTCGCGCGCGACGCCGCGGCCCTCGGCCACCGCGAGCACCGCATCCTCGCCTCGCTGAAGGACGCGCGCGTCTGGCAGTGCATCGCGATCTTCTTCTGCATCGTCACGGCGAACTCGGCCCTGACCTTCTTCGGCCCGAGCGTGGTGCGCGACGCCGGCTTCACCGACCCGCTGACGGTCGGCTGGATCATGTCGGCGGCCTATCTCTGCGGCGGCGCCGGGATGATCCTGAACGGCCGCCACTCGGACCGGACCGGCGAGGCGCGGCTGCATTGCGGGGTCCCGGCCTTCGTCGGGGCACTGGCCATCGCGCTCACCGGCGTCTTCATCGCGGGCGCGCCGGTCCTCGCGCTGCTCATGCTCGGGGTGGCGATCGTCGGCACGATGAGCGCGATCCCGGTCTTCTGGCAGATCCCCGGCCGCTTCCTCGCCGGGTCGGCGGCCGCGGCCGGCATCGCGCTCATCAACTCGGTGGCCAATCTCGCGGGCTTCGGAGCGCCGGCGGCGATGGGTTACCTGCGCGAGCAGACCGGCTCGGTCGCGACCGGCCTCTGGCTGGTCGCCGCCGTCGAGGCCGCGGCGCTCGTCCTGATCCTGGCCTTCGTCCCGCCGGCGACGCCGGAGATGGGTCGGCGCGCCCGGGCCCGCGCGGCGCACGAGCCGGCGTGAACCGCAGCACGAGAGGGAGGCTTTCTTGGAACACGGACCCGAACGACACGCTCTGACGCGGCGCGGCCTCGTCGCGACGGGGCTCGGCGCCGCGGCCGCGGTCTCCGCGGGCCCGGCGCTGGCCCAGGGCACGCCCGCTCCGGCGGCGGCTCCGGCCAATGCTCCGGCCGGTTCCCCGACCAAGCCCGGCACGCTGAACACCGCGCCCGTGTCGCAGGCCGGCCTCTCGCCGCGGCTGACCCTGCACGCCATCGACAATTTCCACGGCACGCCCGGTGCCGGGATGGTCTGCGACCTCGCGATGCACGACGGCACCGGCTACCGTCCGATCCGGACGGTCACCACCGCGCCGAACGGCCGGACCGCCGAGCCGCTCCTGGTCGACGAGGCTTTCAAGGCGGGCCGCTACGAGCTGGTGCTGCACGTCGAGGCGTATTTCGCGAACCTGGGCGTGAAGCTCCCGACCCCGAACTTCCTCGGCCTCGTGCCGATCCGGTTCCGGATCCGCGACGCGAGCCAGCGCCACCACCTGCCGGTGCTGTTCACGCCCTGGGGCTATTCCTACTACCGCGGCAGCTGACCCGTCCGATCCCCGACGCGACAAGGAGACCCGGCATGGCGGGCATCACCACACACGTCCTCGACACCGATCGCGGCCGCCCCGTCGCGGGGGTCCGGATCGACTTCTCCGTCCTCGAGAACGGCCAGTGGCGGCTCGTGAAGAGCGTCGTCACCAACGCCGACGGCCGGACCGACGCGCCGATCCTCCCGGCCGACAAGGCCGAGACCGGCCAGTACCAGCTGGAATTCTTCGTCGACCCTTATTTCCAGGGCCGGGCCGGCACCGCGGAGGCCGACATCTTCATCGACAACCCGGTCGTGCGGTTCGCCGTCGCCGACGCCAAGCAGCACTACCACGTGCCGATGCTGTGCGCCCCGTCGAGCTTCACCACCTACCGCGGAAGCTGAGCGGCATGATCGACCTCGACCGCCTCAACGCCCTCGAGCGCGACGCCTTCGTCGCGTATCTCGGCGGCGTCTTCGAGCACGCGCCCTGGGTCGCCCGGGCCGCCCACGGCGGGGCGCCCTTCGCCGACCTCGCCGCTCTCCACGGGGCGATGATGGCGGCCGTGCGCGCGGCGCCGCCGGACGTGCGCCTGGCCTTCCTCAACGGCCATCCCGAACTCGCCGGCCCGGAAGCCCGGGCCCGGGCGATGACCGCCGATTCCGCGCAGGAGCAGGGCAGCGCCGGCCTCGACCGGCTGACGGAGGCGGACGCGGCGGCGTTCGACCGGCTGAACGCCGCCTACCGGCACCGGTTCAACTTCCCGTTCATCGTCGCCGTGCGCGGCCGGGACCTGCGCGAGATCCGCGCGCTGTTCGAGGAGCGCCTCGCGCGCGCGGTCGCGGACGAGGAGGCGACGGCCCTGGAGGAGATCGGCGCGATCACCCGGATGCGGCTCGACCGGCTGGTGCGGCCGGTCTAGCGCGGCGCCCCGCGGCGATTTCGATCTTGGCCGGCCGGCCGGGCGCGTCCATGCTGGGCGCGGTCGGGACCGCCGTCCCGGTTCGAGGGCTGCATGAAGCGACTGGACGTGGCCGTCATCGGCGGCTCGATCGCCGGACTGACCACGGCGTGCCTGCTCGCGCGGAGCGGCCACGCCGTCACGGTGTTCGAGCGGTCGGCGGCCGCGCTCACGGGCCGCGGGGCGGGGATCGTCACGCATCCCGGCCTCCGGGCGGTGCTGGCGCGCTGCGGTGCTCCGGCCGGGGCGGGCGATCTCGGCGTCACCGTCGAGGGCCGCCGGGTCCTCGACCGGGACGGGACCGTGATCGCGGAGCGGAGCCTGCCGCAGGTGCTGGCGAGCTGGGGACGGCTCTACGGCCTTCTCCTGGACGCCGTGCCCCCGGACAGCGTCCGCTACGGCGCGGCGCTCGCCGCGGTCGAATCCGACGGCGCGCGCGTCGTCGCCTTCTTCGAGGACGGCCGCCGGATCTCCGCGGATCTCCTCGTCGGCGCCGACGGGCAGTTCTCGACGGTGCGGTCCCGGTTCCTGAGCGGTGTCGCGCCGCGCTACGCCGGCTACGTGGCGTGGCGCGCCGTCGTCGACGCGGCGGCCCTCGCGCCGGCGACCCGGGAGGCGATCGGCGGCCATTTCGCGTTCTGCCTGCCTCCGGGCGAGCAGATCCTCGGCTATCCCGTGCCCGGGCGCGCGGACGAGGCCGCCGGGCTGTGCTTCAACGCGGTCTGGTACAGGCCGACCGAGGAGGCCGCGCTCGCCGCGCTGCTGACCGATACCGGCGGCGTCCGCCACGCCCTCTCCATCCCGCCGGGCCGCATCAAGGCCGCGGTGCTGGAGGCGATGCGCGCCGACGCGGCGCGGATCCTGGCGCCCCCCTTCGCCGAGGTCATGCTGCGCGCCGAGCAGCCGTTCCTGCAGGCGATCCTGGACATCGAGACGCCGACCATGATCCCGGACCGCGGCGTCGCGCTGATCGGCGACGCCGCCTTCGTGGCCCGGCCCCATGTCGGGATGGGCGCAACCAAGGCCATGGAGGACGCCGCCGCCCTCGCGGACGCCCTGGACGCGGCCGGCGCCGACGTGGACGCGGCGCTCACGGCCTTCGAGGCGCGCCGACGCGCCTACGGCGCGGCCGTCGTGGCGCGGGGACGCGATCTCGGCGCGTACCTGCAGGCGCAGCAGCGCGGCGCGGCCGAGCGGGCGGCGGCGGAGCGGTTCCGCAGCCCCGAGGCGGTGATGGCCGGGACGGCGGTGCCGCCCGATATCCCCCGCGCTTAGGCCGCGCGGCGGGTCGCCTCCGCGCGCACGGCGGCCGGGAGCGCGAGGGGCGGGTTCGCGCTGTCCAGGAACTCGACGGTGGTGAAGATCAGCTCCGTGTCGCCGATATTGGCGAGGTCGTGGGTCATCGACTCGCCCGGCCCGAACGACAGGTGCTGGATGTCGCCCGCGCGGTAATCGACCTCCGCGACCCGCCCGTCGCCGTAATGCGAGCGGGCCCGCCCCGCCGTCACCGCGGTCCAGAAATAGTCGAGCACGTGCGTGTGGAAGCCGATCCGCGCGCCGGGCGCCAGGACGATGGTCCAGACCCGGGAGCGGTCATCCTCCGAGAGCAGCCGGGTGCCGACGCAGCCGTTGTCCCGCGCCGCCGCGTATTCCTGTGCCAAGTGGGGCGGCAGCGCCGCCGGTTCCGTTCCCTGGGTCATGGCGTTCCTCCGGCCCGCGAGGCTAACGCAGTTCCCGCGAAAGTCATCGCCGCGGCGGCCCGCTCCGGTGACGCGGGCGGGCCGGACCGGCGCCTCCCGTGATCCGGGGATCCCGGGATGGCCCTACAGCGCGTCGGACGACCGCGCCGCCGTCACCACCCGGCGGTGGGTGGCGAGCAGCCCCGGAAGCGCGGCGTCGAGCATGGCGGCCCGGACCGCGTCGCGGTCCGCCGTGCCGTCCATGCCGTAGACCCGCGAGCGCAGGCCGACGTAGACCAGCGCGCCGTGGATGCCGAACAGGAGCTCGAACTCGTCCGCGGCGAGCGGCTGAACCTCCGGGTCCGGCAGGTTCGACTCGGCGCGCATCCCGGCGAGCAGCGGCGCGAAGATGCGCGCGCGGACCATGCCGAGGTAGCGGCTCGGCAGATCGAACCCCTTGAGGCCGGCCGACACGAAGATCCGCAGCCACGCGTAGTCGTCGATCCGGCGCTGGTAGTCGATCTCGAAGCGCCGGAAGCGCTCAAGGACGGGGAGCGCGGTGTCGCGCACCGTCGCCTCCCAGCCGGGATCCCAGCGCCTGAGATAGACCTCCTCGTAGATGCGCTCGATCAGCGCCGCCTTGGTCGGGAAGTAGCGGAACAGCAGCGGCTGCGTGATGCCCAGCCGGCGGGCGAGCTCCCGGGTGTGCCCGTCGAGGCCGACCTCGGCGAAGTAGGCGACCGCGCCCTCGACGATCTGGCGCTCGCGGGCCTCCGGCGTCAGCCGCCGGCCGGTCGGCACCCGACCGTCACTGTCCGCCGGCCTGCTTGACGCCATCTCGGTTTCGCCTTCTATTGAGCGAACGATCAATAAGGGCCTCCAGCCTGTCCCATCGGGGCGGTCATGGGCAAGCCCATCGGGAGGAGGACAAGGGCTTGAAGGCGCCCGACTTCGCCTACGCGCGTCCGGCCTCGCTCGACGCGGCGCTGGCCCTGCTCGCTGAGCACGGGGAGGACGCCGTTCCGCTGGCGGGCGGCCAGAGCCTCGTCACGGCCCTCAACATGCGGCTCTCGGCGCCCGGCCTGCTGGTCGACCTCAACGCGATCCCCGAACTCACCGGTGTCTCGGAGGCCGGCGGCGAGGCCGGCGGCATTGTTCGGATCGGCGCGATGACGCGTCACCGCGATGTCGGGACCGCGGCACTCGTGCGCGAGCGCCTGCCGCTGCTCGCCGCCGCCCTGCCCCACATCGCCCATCCGGCGATCCGCAACCGCGGCACGATCGGCGGCTCGGTGGCGCTGGCCGACCCGGCCACCGAGTGGCCCGCCTGCTGCCTCGCCGCGGGCGCCTCGATCGTGGTGCGCGGGCCCGGGGCCGAGCGGCGCGTCCTGGCGGACGATTTCTTCCAGGGCCTCTACACGACGGCCCTGGAGCCCGGCGAGATCGTCACGGCGATCGAGTTCCCGGTTCCGGGGGCCGACGCGGTCTGGGGCTTCGAGGAGTTGTCGCGCCGCCACGGCGACTACGCCCTCGTCGGCCTCGCGGCGACCGGGCGGCGATCCGCGGGCGGCCTGTCGGACCTGCGCCTCGCCTTCTTCGGCGTCGCCGACCGGCCGGTGCTCGCCCGCGCCGCCGCGGCGGCCCTGGAGGCCGGCGACCTCGCGGGCGCCCAGGCGGCGCTCGCCGGTGAGCTCGACCCGCCGGACGACCCGACGACCAAGGCCGCGACGCGGCTCCACCTCGCCCGCGTGATCCTCGGCCGCGTGGCGGCCCGGATGCGCGGCGGCAGCGCGCAGGAGGGCGGCCCCGATGGCGTCTGAGAGCCCGGACCGCGCGCACGCGGTCGCCTTCACGCTGAACGGCGAGGCCGTGCGGGCGCATGTCCCGGCCCGGATGCATCTCGGCGACCTGCTGCGCCAGTCCTTCGGCCTCACCGGCGTGCATCTCGGCTGCGAGCACGGCGTGTGCGGCGCCTGCACGATCCTGGTCGACGGCCGGGCGGTGCGCGCCTGCCTGATGCTCGGCGTGCAGGCCGACGGCGCCACCGTCGAGACCGTGGAGGGGCTGACGGAGAGCGGGCGCATCCGCGACCTGCAGGACGCCTTCCACGCCCGCAACGCCCTGCAATGCGGCTACTGTACCCCCGGCATGCTGGTGACGGCCGCCGAGCTCCTGGACGACGCGGACGCGGCCACCTCGCGCGAGGCGATCCGCGCGGCGATCGCGGGCAATTACTGCCGCTGCACCGGCTACCACGCCATCGTCGACGCCATCGCGGCGACCGCCGAGGCGCGCGGGCAAGGTCGCCGGGATGCCGGCAGGGATGCCGGCCTGGAGGCCGCCGAATGAGCGCGGATCCGGGCGGCCTCACCTTCCTTGACCGGCCGAACAGCTATATCGGCCGCTCGGTCCCGCGGCCGAACGCGCGGCGCCTGCTCGAGGGACGGGGCGTCTACGTGGACGACGTGGCCGTCGCCCGCCTCGGCCACGTCGCCTTCCTGCGCAGCCCCCACGCCCACGCCCGCATCGTCGCCCTGGACACCGCGGACGCCAAAACGATGCCCGGCGTGATCGCCGTGGTGACGGGGCCCGAACTGGCGGCCGTGTGCACGCCGTGGGTCGGCGTGCTCGGCCACTTCAAGGGCCTGCGCTCGGCGCCCCAGCACGCCCTGGCCCTCGACCGGGTGACCTGGGTCGGCGAGCCGTTCTGCGCGGTCGTCGCGCACGGCCGGGCCGAGGCCGAGGACGCGCTCGCGGCGATCACGGTCGAGTTCGACCCGCTCCCCGCCGTCGTCGACATGGAGACGGCGCTCGATCCCGCGACGCCCGCGATCCACGCCGAATTCGGCGACAACCTCGCCTTCGAGCGCGTCCTCGACGTCGGCGACGTCGACGCGGCCTTCCGCGACGCGGCCCTGGTGGTCGAGGAGACCTTCCAGTTCGGCCGGCACACGGGCGTGTGCCTGGAGCCGCGGGCGATCCTGGCCGACTGGGCGGCGGCGGACGGGATGCTCACCGTCCACCACTCCTTCCAGGCGCCGCACATGATGCAGGACATCCTGTGCAAGCACCTCGCCCTCCCCGAGGGGGCGGTGCGGGTGATCTGCAAGGATGTCGGCGGGTCCTTCGGGATCAAGGTCCACATCTACCCCGACGAGATGGCGACCTGCGCGCTGGCGCTGATGCTCAAGCGCCCGGTCAAGTTCGTCGCCGACCGGCTGGAGAGCTTCCAGAGCGACATCCATGCCCGCGACCACCGGGTCACCGCCCGGATGGCCTTCTCGGCCGAGGGCGACATCCTCGCCCTCGACATGGACGACCTCACGGGCATCGGGCCCTACTCGGTCTACCCGCGCACCAGCGCGGTCGAGGCCAACCAGGTCGTCAACCTGACCGGCGGCCCCTACCGGCACCGGCACTACCGGGCCCGGGCCCGGGTCGTGCTCCAGAACAAGGCGCCGACCTGCCAGTACCGGGCGGTGGGCCACCCGATCGCCACGATGGTCGCCGAGGGGCTCGTCGATCTCGGCGCCGCCCGGCTCGGCCTCGACCCCCTGGCCGTGCGCGAGCGCAACGTCATCCCGGACGACGCCTATCCCTGCGCGGGCGTCTCGGGAATCAAGCTGGAAAAGCTGTCCCACCAGGCGGCGCTCGCCAAGCTCAAGGCGATGATGGACTACGACGGCCTCCGGGCCGAGCAGGCGGACCTGCGCCGGCGGGGGATCCACCGCGGCATCGGGCTCGCGGCCTTCATCGAGATCACCAACCCGTCGGCCGCCTTCTACGGGGTCGGCGGCGCGCGCATCTCCTCCCAGGACGGCTGCACGATCCGGCTCGATCCGCAGGGGGGTGTCGTCGCGTCGGTCAGCGTCACCGAGCAGGGCCAGGGCACCGAGGGCATCATCGCGCAGATCGTGGCCACCGCCACGGGCGTGCCGATGGACAAGGTCCGGGTGATCTCCGGCGACACGCAGGCGACGCCCTACGGCGGCGGGACCTGGGCCTCGCGCGGGGCCGGCATCGGCGGCGAGGCCGCGTGGCAGGCCGGCAAGGCGCTGCGCGGCAACGTCCTGGCGGTGGCGGGCGCGATCCTGCAGGCCGATCCGGAAAGCCTCGACGTCCGCGACGGCGCCGTGGTGGACGCAGGCACCGGGACCGAGCGCATGCCGCTCGCGGAGCTCGGCCGCATCGTCTACTTCCGCCCCGACACGCTGCCGCCGGGGGTGCAGCCCGAGTTCGTGGCGACCCGGCACTACGTGCCCAAGGACTACCCCTTCGCCTTCACCAACGGCGTGCAGGCCTCCTACGTCGAGGTCGACACCGAGACGGGCTTCGTGCGGCTGCTCAAGCACTGGTGCGTCGAGGATTGCGGCACCGTGCTCAACCCGCTCCTCGTCGACGAGCAGATCCGCGGCGGCATCGTCCAGGGGATCGGCGGGGCCCTGTTCGAGCACTGCCTCTACGACGGCGAGGGCCAGCTGCTGAACGGGTCGATGGCCGACTACCTCGTGCCGATGGCCGGCGAGATGCCCGATATCGACGTCGCCCACGTGGTCTCGGCCACCGCGTCGTCCGAGATCGGCGCCAAGGGCGCGGGCGAGGCCGGCACCGCCGGCGCGCCGGCGGCGGTCGTCAACGCCATCAACGACGCGCTCGCGCCGCTGAACGCCCGTGTCGCGCGCCAGCCGGTGACGCCCGAGGTCGTGCTGGAGGCGCTGGGACTGATCTGAAACCGGCTGCGGGCTTCCCCGTCCTTGCGAGCGCAGCGAAGCAACCCAGGGCAGCGGGACGCTGCCGAACGTGGCGGATCCCCGGATCGCTTCGCTGCGCTCGCGAGGACGGATGACCCTTTCGGGTCAGGACACATCGACCATCACGGGGCACGGTCCGCCGAAGAGACCGGTCCCGATCAGGAAACGCCGACGGAGGGACGGGAATGGGAACGGGCTTCGACAGGCGCCGGCTGCTCCAGGGCAGCGCCGCCGCATCCGCGCTGGCGCTCGCCGCCCCGGCGCTCCTGCGCTCCGCGATCGCGCAAGGCGGTTCGACCGGAGGCCCGATCCGGATCGGCTTCCCGGTGCCGCTCACCGGCGCCTTCGGGGCCGAGGCGAACGACCAGGTCCGCGCCGCTCAGCTCGCCGTCAAGGCGTTCAACGAGGCCGGCGGCTTCCAGGGCCGCACGGCCGAGCTCCTCGTGCGCGACGACAAGCTCAACCCCGGCGAGGCGGCGACCCGGACCCTCGAGCTGATCGAGAAGGACAAGGTCAACTTCCTGGTCGGCGGCCTCTCGGCGGCCGTGACCCTGTCGATCAACAACGTCGCCCGCGAGCGCGGCGTGATCTACAACTCGATCAGCCAGTCCGACGCGATCAACGAGGCCAAGGATTTCGGCCGCACCACCTTCCACGAGGCCCTGAACCCGCACATGACCGCGGGCGCGGTCGGCCGCTACGTCTTCCCGAAATCGGGCAAGCGCGTCGCCTTCCTCAGCGCCGACTACGCGTACGGCCACGAGATGATGCGCGGGTTCAAGCGCGCCGGCGAGGCCTCGGGCATCGAGGTCGTGGCCGACATCCGCCACCCGATCGGCGCCTCCGACTACTCGGCCTTCCTGCCCCGGATCGCCGCGCTCAAGCCCGACGTGCTCTGCCTGTGCAATTTCGGCCGGGACCAGGTCGTCTCGATCCAGCAGGCGACCGAGTTCGGCCTGAAGCGCACCACCAAGCTCGTCGCGCCGGTCCTGCTCTTCACCGCCCGCAAGGCCGGCGGCGACGCCTTCGACGGCGTGATCGGCGGCACCTCCTACTACTGGCGCCTGGAGGACAGCGTGCCCTCCGCCAAGGCGTTCAACGACCGGTTCCGCGCCGCCTACAACGGCGCCGTCCCGTCGGATTACGGGGCGCTGGGCTATGCCGGCGTCCGCTCGGTGCTGGAGGGCGTTAAGGCCGCCGGGTCGGTCGAGACCGAGAAGGTCGTGGCCGCCATGGAGGCCCTGAAGGCCGACTTCTACAAGGGTCCGCAGAGCTTCCGGAAATGCGACCACCAGTCGGTGCAGTCGGTCCTGATCGTCGAGGCGAAGTCGAAGGACATGAAGACGCCGGACGACGTCTTCACGATCCTCGGCACGGAGGGGCCCGACGAGCGCTTCCTGCGCGGCTGCGACGAACTCGGGCACAAGGCGTGAGGCGCTCCGTGCGAACCCGCGGGAGGGCGCGGCCTTGAGCGCCATCACGATCGGCGGCTTCCCCCTCGATCTCCTCGCCCTCCAGCTCGTGACCGGCATCGCGCTGGGAGCGATCTACGTGCTCGTCGGCATCGGCCTGTCGCTGATCTTCGGGCTCATGAACGTCGTCAACTTCGCCCACGGCGCGTTCTTCATGGTCGGCGCCTATGTCGGCGTCTTCCTGTACGGCTTCACCGGCAGCTTCTGGCTCAGTCTCGTCGCGGCGCCGCTGGCGATGGGGCTCCTCGGGCTCGCCGTGGAGCGCGTGCTCGTGCGCCCCCTCTACGGGCGCGGCATCGACGACCCGCTGCTCCTCACCTTCGGCCTGTCGTACGTGATGGTCGAGAGCGTGCGCATCGCCTTCGGGCTGACGGGCCTGCCCTTCGGGGCGCCGCCCGAGCTGCGCGGCGCGGTCGACATCGGCATCGGCTACTTCCCCCTCTACCGCCTGTTCCTGATCGGCTTCGCGCTGGCGGTGGTGGGCGCCCTGTGGCTGTTCATCGAGCGCACGCCCTTCGGCCTCGTGATCCGGGCCGGCGCCCGCGACCCGCAGATCGTGCAGGTGCTCGGCATCGAGATCACCAAGGTCTGGCTCGCGGTCTTCGCCCTGGGCTGCGCGCTCGCCGGGCTCGCCGGCATCCTCGCCGCGCCCCTGCAGGGCGTCACGCCCGAGATGGGGGTCCCGGTGCTCGCCGAGGCCTTCGTGGTCACGGTGGTGGGCGGCATGGGCTCGCTGGCCGGGGCCGTGCTCGCCGGGCTGATCGTCGGCATCGTGGTGGCGATGACGTCGCTCGTCGCCCCCGACATGACCAAGATGGCGATCTTCGCCCTCATGGCCCTGGTGCTGCTCGTGCGGCCCCGGGGCCTCCTCGGCCGGGCCGGAGCCCTCGGATGAGCGCCCGCGCCCCCGCCTCCGCCGTCACGAAGGGAGGCGCCCTTCCGGCTACCTTGCCGGCGGCCCGGCCGGGCTCCGGCCGGACCGGCCGCCGGCTGGCGTGGTGCGGCCGGCACCGCGTCGCCCTGACGCTCGCCTTCCTCCTCGTGTTCCCCTGGATCGCGCCCTACCAGGCCCTCGCCGTGAACATCCTGGTGCTCGGGCTCTACGCCCTCGGGTTCAACCTGCTGTTCGGCTATACCGGGCTCCTGTCCTTCGGCCACGCCGCCTTCCTGGGCGGCGGCGCCTACGGCTGCGGCATCGCCATCGTCCATTACGGGCTGCACCCGGCCCTGGCGCTCGTCGCCGGCACGCTGCTCGCGACACTCATCGCCGCCGTCATGGGCGTGCTGGCGATCCGCACCCGCGGCATCTACTTCGCGATGACGACCCTGGCGCTGTCGATGTGCGTCTACTACGCCTTCTACCAGGCGGAGGCCTTCACCGGCGGCGAGAACGGCCTGCGCGGCATCAACGTGCCCGCGCTCGCCCTGCCGGGCTTCAGCCTCAATCTCCTCGACCCGGTGGTGAAGTACTACGCCGCGCTGGCGGTGGTCGGCGTCGCGGTCTGGCTGTTCTCGCGCCTCCTGTCGTCGCCCTTCGGGGCCGCCCTCGAGGCGATCCGCGAGAACGAGGGCCGGGCGCAGGCCTGCGGCTACGACGTGCGCCGCATGAAGCTCGCGGCCTTCGTGATCTCCGGGGCCCTGTGCGGCCTCGCGGGCGGTCTCCAGGCGATCCACCTCTCGATCGTGCCGATCGAGACGATGCACTATTCGACCTCCGGCCAGGCCGTGATGATGGCGCTGCTCGGCGGCATGGGGACGTTCTTCGGGCCCTTCGTCGGCGCCGCGACCTTCGCGCTCCTGCAGGACGGGCTCGCCACCGTGACGAGCCACTGGCAGCTCTTCGTCGGCGCCGTCTTCATCGCCTTCGTGCTGTTCCTGCCGCTCGGCATCTGGGGCGAGGTGCTGGCGCGCCTGAGGAGGGCCGGATGGTGAGCGTCGCCGCCGCGCCGGCAAAGGCTCCGAGTACGGCGCCGCCGATCCTCGCCACGGAGGGGCTCGGCAAGCGGTTCGGGCATTTCCGCGCCCTGTCCGACGTGACCGTCGCGTTCCCGGAGGGCGGCATCACGGCGATCATCGGGCCGAACGGGGCGGGCAAGTCGACCTTCTTCAACCTGATCTCGGGCGCCTTCCCGCCGAGCGAGGGCCGCGTGCTGTTCCGCGGGCGCGACATCACCGGCGCGGCCCCGCACGCCTTCGCCCGGATGGGCATCGCCAAGTCGTTCCAGATCACCAACGTCTTCCCGCACCTCACGGTGCGCGAGAACGTGCGGGTGGCTGCCCAGGCCCGGCGGGTCCGCTTCGCGTTCTTCCGGGACCGCGCGGCCTATCCCGAGCTGGCGGAACGGGCCGAGGAACTCCTCGGCGAGGTCGGGCTCGGCGCCCGGATGGACCGCCTCGCGCGCGAACTCGCCCACGGCGAGCAGCGCGCCCTGGAGATCGCGGTGGCGCTGGCCGCCGAGCCGAGCCTCCTCCTCCTCGACGAGCCGACCGCCGGGATGAGTCCCGAGGAGACGCGCGAGATGATGGACCTCGTGCAGCGCCTCGCCGAGACCCGGACGCTGATCCTCGTCGAGCACAAGATGAAGCTCGTCATGGGCCTGTGCCGGCGCCTCGTCGTCCTCCACCAGGGCCAGCTCCTGGCCGAGGGCAGCCCCGACGACATCCGGGCGCATCCGGAGGTGCGCCGCGTCTACCTGGGCAACACGGCGGGCAAGATCACGGGCACGACCGCATGAGCGCCGCCGTCACGCAGCCGCTCCTGGCGGTCGAGGACCTGCGGGCGTGGTACGGCCACTCCCACATCCTGCAGGGCCTCTCGCTGGAGGTGCGCCCCGGCGAGATCGTCACGCTGGTCGGCCGCAACGGCGCCGGCAAGACCACCACCCTGAAAGCGATCATGGGCCTCGTGGCGAAGCGCGAGGGGCGCGTGACCTTCGCGGGCGCCGACATCCTCCACCGGCCGCCCCACGAGCGCTTCCACCGGGGCCTCGCCTACGTGCCGGAGGAGCGGCGCATCGTGCCGGGGCTGACCGTGGAGGAGAACCTGCGCCTCGGCATCCTGGCCGCCCGGGGGGCAGGACGGGGCGCGCGCGCGACGCGCCGCGACGAGGCGCGGCGGATCGAGGTCATCGCCGAGACCTTCCCGCGGCTGAAGCAGCGCCTGAAGCAGGAGGCGGTCACGATGTCGGGCGGCGAGCAGCAGATGCTCGCCATCGCCCGGGCGCTCATGGCCGAGCCCGTGATGGTGCTCCTCGACGAGCCCTCGGAGGGGATCATGCCGATCCTGGTCGAGGAGATGTTCGCGCAGTTCGTCGCGATGAAGCGGGCCGGCACCACGATCCTGCTCGTGGAGCAGAACGTCGAGCTCGCCCTCGACGTGTCCGACCGCGTCTACATCGTCGACGGCGGCGCCGTCGTCTACCACGCCCCCGCGGCCGCGCTGCGGGACGATCCCGAGATCCAGGCGCGCTACTGCGCGGTCTGAGCGCCCGCACCGGCCGGTGGGCGGCGCAGTGTCAGGAGGAGACCAGGATGGACATCGCTGGCGCGTATCGGATCCCGGTCGCGCGGGAGGCCGTCTGGGCGGCGCTGAACGATCCGGAGGTGCTGGCCCGCTGCATCCCCGGCTGCAAGGAGCTGGTGCAGGCCTCCCCGGAGGAGATGACGGCCAAGGTCGCCCTCAAGGTCGGGCCGGTCTCGGCGACCTTCGCGGGCACGGTCCGCCTGGAGGACATGCGCCCTCCCGAGGGCTACAGCCTCGTCGGCCAGGGCAACGGCGGCATGGCGGGCTTCGCCAAGGGCCGCGCCGCCGTCAGCCTCGCGGCGGAGGGCGGCGAGACGCTCCTGACCTACACCGCCAAGGCCGAGGTCGGCGGCAAGATCGCGACGCTGGGCGGCCGGCTCATGCAGGCGACCGCGCGCAAGCTCGCCGACGAGTTCTTCGGCAAGTTCGCCGCCGAACTCGGAGCGACCGGCGACCCGGCCGCGCCCAGAGCGGCCGAGGCCTAGGGCGTCTCTGCAAAGGGTTCACAGGCCGCGGGATCGGCCCCATGTGGGCCTGATGCGACGCTTTGAACTGACTGACGCGCAGTGGGAGCAGATC
>NZ_LMPY01000018.1:0-62386 GCF_001424445.1 Methylobacterium sp. Leaf361
CGATCAGCTCTTCGCGGCTCAGCCGTTCAAGGTCGCTGCGGCCCATCGCACGAGAGAATCAGCGAAATCCGTCCCGCGCAAGGGCGTGGGTAATTACCTGGTCGGCATGGAGGCGTGCGGCACRGCGCAYCACTGGGCCCGGGAACTCATRAAGCTCGGCCATGACGTGCGGCTGATGCCGCCGGCTTACGTGAAGCCGTACGTCAAGCGCGGCAAGACCGATGCGAACGAYGCCGCTGCCATCTGTGAGGCGGTGACGCGCCCGAGCATGCGCTTCGTGCCSGTGAAGGCGACCGAGCAGCAGGCGGCGCTGGCGCTGCACCGGACGCGCGACCTGCTGGTCAAGCAACGCACGCAGCTGGTGAACATGATCCGMGGCCTGCTCGCCGAGTTTGGGATCGAGATGGCGCGGGGCCTGCGGCACGCGCTCGAACTGGCGGCCCGGCTCTCGGCCGGAGACGCGGCCGAGGTGCCGCCGTTAGCCCAGCGNGGGATCGAGATGGCGCGGGGCCTGCGGCACGCGCTCGAACTGGCGGCCCGGCTCTCGGCCGGAGACGCGGCCGAGGTGCCGCCGTTAGCCCAGCGCGTGGTGACCGGGTTGGCCGATCAGATCGGTGCCTTGCAGATTCAGCTCACCCGACTGGAGAAGGAGTTGCTCACCTGGCATCGAGACAGCGACCTGTCGCAGCGGCTTGCGACGATCCCGGGTGTCGGCATCGTGTCGGCAACCGCGCTGGCCGCCTCGGTGAGCGAGCCCGAGCGCTTCCGTTCCGGTCGGCAGTTCGCTGCCTCGTTGGGCCTGACACCGCTGCAGAACTGCAGTGGCGGCAAGGAGCGCCTGGGCCGGATCTCRCGCATGGGCGACCGCTACCTGCGCCGGCTGCTCGTGGTCGGCATGACGTCTCTGATCCGGCGCGCGAAGACGACACCGACCTCGGTCGACCCGCGGCTGCCGGCGCTGCTGCAGCGTAAGCCAGTGCGCGTGGTGACTGTGGCGGCGGCCAATCGCACGGCGCGGGTCGCCTGGGCGATCATGACCCGCGGYGGCACCTACCGCGCACCGGCGGCCASGGCYGCCTGACAGCACGTAGAGGAGACGTTTCCAGGTTGCGAGGACGATGAGAGTTGATGGCGAACCGGTCAGACCGGGAGCCGGGACACCCCGCCGGCTGTCCAGGGCGTCATAGCCCGCAAAGCAGAGTGGGACCCANAGGAGACGTTTCCAGGTTGCGAGGACGATGAGAGTTGATGGCGAACCGGTCAGACCGGGAGCCGGGACACCCCGCCGGCTGTCCAGGGCGTCATAGCCCGCAAAGCAGAGTGGGACCCAGCTCACGGATACCATCAGGGCCAGCRGTCAACATGAACGACTGCATCGACAGGCCGGACACAAGACTGCACCCGACCAACGCGTCAGAAGCTCAATTCGCCACTTGCAATGCGGGAGCCATCCACACAAGACGGCCGCCGACGCGACGAGTGCCTGAACGCGAACTGCGTCCCTGTCGCTGGCCGACATGAGGAACAAGATCGAGACGAGGCGGCGGCACTACAACGAGAGCGGTCCTCAGACCGCCCTGGGGTGGCCAACGGCCCAGGAATGGCCCGGGAAACGGCCTTGCAAGCCGCCCAATGAGATTTGGAAGCTCACCTTCCGGCCGGATCAAGATCTGGCCGACCCTCAGGAACGTCGTCGCCCATGTTAGGCAATTTGTGATGCATCCCGGCCCGATTGCAAGCGAGATGGTCGACGATCTTTAAGCGTTTGCAGCGCCTTAGCTAATTGGTGGTGGGCCCGGCAGGACTCGAACCTGCAACCAGACCGTTATGAGCGGCCGGCTCTAACCATTGAGCTACGGGCCCGGGAGGCGCCGACGGATAGCCGATCTCCGGCCGGCCGTCACCCGGATTTCGCCGTGCCGCGGGGGCGCCGGGCCCAGGGCGCCGGTTCCGTCCGGGTCGGCAGGTCCGCCGGTAGGTCCGCCGGTGCGGGCGCCGTGTCCTTGATCCGCCACAGGTAGCGGGCCAGGATCGAGCGGTACGGCGCGAAGGCGGCCGCCACCGCGACGGTGTCGGCCTGCCCGGTGAGGCGGCGCAGGCAGCCCACCGCCGCCACGTCGCCCGCGGGCCAGATGTCCGGGTCGTGGAAGTGGAAGATGCCGACCATGTCGGCCGTCCAGGGGCCGACGCCGCGGATGCCGCACAGGATCGCCGCCCGCTCGGGATGCGGCAGGGCGGCGAGGCCCGGCCCGAGGAGGCCGGCCGTCTCGGTCGCCACGATCGCCCCGAGCGCCCGCACCTTGTTGCCCGAGAGGCCGCAGGCCCGCAGCAGCGCCGCGTCCCCGGCCTCGAACAGGCCCCTCGGGCTCGCGCCCGCCGCCGCGGCCGCGGCCTCGATCCGGGCCCAGATCGCCGCCGCCGCCCGGACGGAGAGCTGCTGGTTGACCACCTCGACGAACAGGCGGTCGGCGACGCACGGATGCGCCGGCGGCTCGATCCGGATCGGACCGGCCCGCTCGAGGGCGGCCCGCAGCGGCGGATGGGCGCGCGCCGCGTCCAGGAGATGGGCGTAGATGGCGGGATCCAGCATCGCCGCAGCCTTACCGGCCCGTGGGGCTTCCCGGAAGCGGGCCCGAGTCGGGCTGGAAGCGGGCCCGAAGCGGCGGTGCGGCCGCGCGCCCCGCGCCGGCCGGCCTGGACGGGACGCGCCCGCGGCCCAGGTCTCGACACCATGGCGATCTTCTTCACCGCGGACACGCATTTCGGCGACCCGCACATCCTCCGCCACCGCGGTGCTCGGTTCGGCAGCGTCGAGGCCCACGACGAGGCCCTGGTCGCCGGCTGGAACGCCGTGGTCGGCCCGGAGGACGTCGTCTGGCACCTCGGGGACTTTGCCGCCCATGCCAGCCGAGCGCATTGCGCAGCGATCTTCGCGCGGCTGAACGGCGCCAAGCGCCTCGTCCGGGGCAACCACGATTCGAACCGTGTCCTGGACCTGCCCTGGGCCGAGCCGCCGGTGGAGAGCGCCCGCCTCTCCGTCGCGGACGCGCGCGGGCGGCCGCACCGCCTGTTCCTGTCGCACTACGCGCACCGGGCCTGGCCGGGCCTGTGGCGGGAGACGCGCCACCTCTACGGGCACAGCCACGGCTGGCTCGCCGACACCACGCGCTCCTGCGATGTCGGCGTGGATGCCTGGGACGACCGCCCGGTCACCCTCGAGGCGATCCTGGTGCGCCAGGACGCGGCCGCTTGCGTGCCGGAGGAACTCGCGGCCCACGGCCTGCGCTGATGGGCGGGGACCGGCGCGCTATATCGTGCGCCGGAGCATCGACAGCCCGGCAGGAGGCCGCATCGCCATGACCGACATCCCCGCCCCGCCGCCGGGCCCGGCCGACGCCGCGACCCGGGCCGCGACTCAGGCCGCCACCGAAGCCGCCACCGAACTCGGCCTCGGGACCGACTGGGCCGCCCTCGGCGCGCCGGACTGGGACCGGGTCTGCCGCCGGGCCGGCGCGATCCTCGTCGGGCAGGGCCAGGCGCCGGCGCCCGGCTGGGACGGGGCCCTGGCGCGGGCCCTCGGCCGCCCCGATCCCGCGGCCGCGCGGGACGAGCTGGCCCGCGACGCGGCCAACACCGTGCTGGCCGAGAAGGGCGAGGTCTTCGCCCCGGAGGACGATGCCTGAGGCGGACGACGAGACGCCGCCGGTCGTGCCGCCGGTCGTGCCATCGGGCGGACCGGTGGTTGCCGCGGCGGGGGTGCGGGCCGATGTAGGAGGCATGCCTTATCCCGAACACCGGCCTGAACCGCGGCCCGAGCACCGGCGTGCCGCCCCGAGACCGACCGAGCGCTACGCCCCCGGCGCGGCACCCGCCGCCCTGCGGGTGATCCCCATCGCGGGCGGCCCGACCCTCGACGCGCAGACGCGCGTGCGGCTCGGCCACCAGATGCGGGCGATGTATGATCCGGTGATCGACGAGGCGCTGGATCCCCGGCTGGCGGAGCTGCTGCAGCAGCTCGATGCGGATCGGGGCGGCTCGACCTGAGATCGGGGGCGGGGGTGTCCGGCCCGCACATCCGCTGCGGCTTCCGGTGAAGAGGCTCCCATCGGTGGATCGGGGGGGTGTCACACCGATGGGAGCCCGGCCGAGTCGACGGATCGACCCAACCCGCCCCATATCGCCCAGGCGGCGGCCCGGGCGCTTTCACCTAAGTCAATTTGCTTGCGAATACGGCCGTCGAAGTGTCGAATTGGCGTATTCGATCGTGAGAATCGTCGCGATCAGGCCGAGGTGCCGGTCACCGAGAGCATGACCCCGTCGCTGCCGATCTCGTCGCCGCCGTAGCCGAGCATGCGCGCGAGTTGCTCGCGGGCGCGCCAGACCCGGCTCTTCACGGTGCCGATCCGGCAGTTCATGACGACGGCGGCCTCCTCGTAGCTCAGGTTCTCGATCGCCACGAGGACCAGCGCCTCCCGCATCACCGGCGCGAGCCGATCCAGGGCCGCGCGCACGTCCTGCAGGTCGAGATGGCCCCCCTGCTCGGGGATGCTGGTCAGCCGGTCGGCGTAGCTGCCGTCGGTGTCGGCGACCTCGCGGCCCTGCTTGCGGTGCTGGCTGTAGAAGACGTTGCGGAGGATCGTGAACAGCCACGCTTCCAGGTTGGTCCCGGGGGTGAATCCGCCGCGGCCGCGCCAGCCGCGCAGCAGGGTGTCCTGCACGAGATCGTCCGCCGCGGCCGGGTCGCGCGTCAACGAGACCGCGAACCGGTGCAGCGCCGGCACCACCTGCAGCAGGCCCGCGCGGAACGTTCTGTCGCGCTCGCCCTCGGCCTGCGCGAGGGCGGTCTCCAGGCGCGCGAGCAGGTCGGCGAAGGGGTTCGCATCCCTGTCCGAGTCGAGGTCGATCCGGTCGTAGGCGCGACCGAGGAGCGTGCCGAGATGGGCGCGCACGGCCTCCGGCAGGCCGAAGCGGGTCTCGTCCCCGGCCTCCTCTGCGACATCCGCGATGGGATCGAGGAGCGATGGGCCTTCGGTGTCGGGCATTCGGTCCGGTCGTCGGCGGGCGGGCCGGTCAAGCCCAGAAGACCGGTTGTGGCGCGCCCCGGCCGCCCATGCCGCAACATGGGTTAACGCCTGTCCCGAACAGGGCTCAGCCGCGGGCGCCGAACCGCCGCGCCGCCGCGAGACCGGCGAGGACGGCCGCGCAGGCCCCTGCGGCGGCGAGCCCCGTGCCGAGGGCCGTACTCAGGGTTCCGGCATCGGGGACGCCCTTGCGGGCGCGCCAGCCGCCGTCGGCCCGCGTGCCCTCCGGCGTCGGCGCGCGCAGGGCCCCGTGCGTGCGCGGCCCGGGTTCGGCCCGGTCGAGGGCCCACCGGAACCCGGCACCCATCAGGTGCTCGGTCGGGTACGGAGCCAGCGCGTAGCCGACCTGCGCGAGGCGGGCCGGCCAGCCGACCGCGACCTCGTCGCGCGGGTGGCGCGTGAGGCGGAGATAGGTCTCCGCCACGGCCTCGGGCGCGTAGTACAGGTGCCCGGGATTGAGCCGCCGGCCGCTGACATTGGCGCCGTGCTCCAGGCCCGGCGTGTCGACGATGGCGGGAAATACGGCGCAGACGCGGATGTGGCGGTGCCGGGCGAGTTCCTGGCGCAGGCTCGCCGAGAAGCCGCGCAGGCCGAACTTGCTGGCCGTGTAGGCGGCGGCGAAGGGCGTCGGCGCCCAGCCGCCCATCGAGACCGTGTTGATCAGCGTCCCCCGGCCGCGGTCGAGGAAATGCGGCAGCACCGCGTAGGCCCCGTGCACGGCGCCCAGCAGGTTCACCGCGATCGTCTGCCGGTGCAGGTCCAGGGGAGCGTCCAGCAGGGGGCCGAACACCCCCACCCCGGCATTGTTGATCCAGACGTCGATGCCGCCGAAGGCCCGGAGTGCCGCCCGGGACAGGGCGTCCACCGCCTCGGGCTCTGTGACGTCGGTGGGGACCGCGACGGCCTCGGCGCCCGACGCGCGCAGGTCGCGGGCGATTCCGTCGAGCACGTCGGCCCGCCGCGCCGCCAGCACCACCCGGGCGCCCCGCGCCGCGAAGGCCTCGGCCGCCGCCCGGCCGATGCCGCTCGAGGCCCCGGTGATGACCACCGTCCCGCCGTCCAGGCGTGCCATGCCGGTTCTCCGCGTCGTGTGTCGTCGAGTTGCAACTGCACGGCGAACCCTTCCCCGCGCCGCGGCGTTCCCCCTCGCAGCTGCGGCCATTCGGACGCGCCGTCCCGGGCGCGCCGACCCGGACGCTGCGACGCGCGGCCCCGAAGGCCCGCCCCCGTCTGCCCGAACCCTGCCGAGGTCGCCGATGCCTGCCCCCGATCCAGCCCCCGCCAGGGCCGCCGCGCCCGAGGGAGGCGCCTCGACGGTCTGGACGCTCGCCCTCGCCACCGCGCTGATCGGCCTCGTCGCCCTCCCCCGCCGGTCGGCGCGCGGCGCGGTCGGTGCCTCGGTCGACCGTGCGCCCGGCCGGTCCGCCGACCGGGACGGGGCGCGCCGGACGTCGCCCGCGCATGCGGGACGGGAGGCCCACGCCGTGGCCCGGGCCGAGGCCGATCGCGGGCGGCAGGCCTCGACGCCGACCGAGATCCCCGCCAAGGGCTGGAAGGACATCGCGCTGCGCGCCTATCACGACATCGGCGAGAACCGCCTGTCGCTGATCGCGGCCGGCGTCACCTTCTTCACGCTCCTGGCGATCTTCCCGGCGGTGGCGGCCCTGGTCTCCTGCTACGGCCTCGTGGCCGACGCCTCGACCATCAACGACCAGCTCGCCAGCCTCCAGGGCATCCTGCCCCAGGGCGCCCTGGAGATCGTCGGCGACCAGGTGAAGCGGCTGAACGAGCAGGGCAACACCACCCTCGGGTTCAGCCTGCTCATCAGCATCGCCCTGTCCGTGTGGAGCGCCAATGGCGGCGTGAAGCACGTCTTCGACGCCCTCAACCTCGTCTACAACGAGCGCGAGAAGCGCAACTTCCTCGTCCTCAATCTCGTCTCCCTCGCCTTCACGGCGGGGGCGCTCCTGTTCCTCCTCCTGGCGCTGGCCGCGGTGGTGGTGGTGCCGGTGGTGCTGGAATTCGTCGGGCTCGGCGCGGACGCTTGGTGGCTGGCGCTGCTGCGGTGGCCGGTCCTGCTCCTGGCGGTGCTGCTCGGCCTCGCCCTGCTCTACCGCTACGGGCCGAGCCGGGACGCGCCGCGCTGGCGCTGGGTCACGCCCGGGGGCGCCCTCGCGGCCGTGTTGTGGATCGTCGCGTCGCTGCTGTTCTCCTGGTACGTCGGCCATTTCGGCAGCTACAACAAGACCTACGGCTCGCTCGGCGCGGCGATCGGCTTCATGACCTGGATCTGGCTCTCGACCATGATCGTGCTGGCCGGCGCCCAGGTGAACGCCGAGATGGAGCATCAGACCGCCGAGGACACGACCGTCGGCGAACCGCAGCCCCTGGGCACGCGCCGGGCGCGGATGGCCGATACGGTGGGCGCCGCCGCTGAGTAGCGCGGCGCCCGGACCTCACCCGGGGCACGGCCTCCTGAGCGAGGGGGGCTCGCGGAGCGCGTCGCCGGCGAGAACGCCGACTTAACACAGGTTGGCGCGCGTTTTTCTGCTGCAGGCACAAGCCGATCAAGAAGATCCGGACTTCGATGTTCGGGCGACGGTTTGGCCCCCTGCCGATAGAAATATCCGTGCCTCATTATTTGACCGATACCCATGGCGGCGCCGTCGTTCGGGACGCTTCGGATGGGCGCGACGTCGCCCGATCCCCCATGGCCCCCCGCTTCGGCGACCTCCCCGGCGCCTGTCCCGGCGACTGCCCGGCCGCCGGCACGCCGGCGCCCCGGTGATCTGACCGGAGGCGGACGTGGACAACCCGTTCGTACGGAAGATGGAGCGGCATGTCAGGCTCGCGCCCGAGGACCGCGCGATCCTCGACGGGTTGGGGCGCCTGCATGTCCGCCACGTCGCGGCCCGGCAGGATATCGAGGGGCAGCAGAGCGACCCGTACCACACGCACCTGATCCTCGACGGCTGGGCCTGCCGGTACAAGCAGTTCCCGGACGGGCGGCGGGCGATCGTCGCGCTGCTCCTGCCGGGCGACCTGTGCGACCCGTTCGTGTTCCGCCGGGCACGCATGGACCACGCCATCGGCGCGCTGACGCCCGTCACCGTCGCGCGGATCGCCCCGGAGCAGATCGGCGACGCGGTCCGCGGCCGGCCCGCCGTCGAGGAGTGTCTGTGGCGGGAGCTGCTCGCCGCCACGGCGATCCACCGCGAGTGGATCGCCAGCGTCGGCCGGCGCTCGGCGATCGAGCGGCTGGCGCACCTGTTCTGCGAGCTGCACCTGCGGTTGACGCGCGTCGGCCTCGCGGACGGGACGACGCTGCCGATGCCGGTGACCCAGCCCGACCTCGCCGACGCCCTCGGCCAGACGAGCGTGCACATCAACCGCACCCTGAAGGAGCTGCGCACCGGCGGCCTCGTCGCCCTGCGCAGCCGCCGCCTGACGATCCGCGACCTCGACGGACTGCGGGAGCGCGGGCTGTTCGATCCGGCCTACCTGCAGCTCTCCTGAGCGGCGCGGGCGATACGCCGCGGCATCGGAGGCCGCGTGCGCCTTGCCGCGGGGCGGCCGCGGCCGATCTGAGGCGGACCCGTCACCCGCCACCGGCGCCCGCGCGACACACGATGCACATCCACCTCGACGCGCTCGGCGGCGTCGCCGGCGACATGTTCGCCGCCGCCCTGCTGGACGCCTTCCCCGAGCATCGGGCCGGCGTGTACGCCAGCGTCCAGGCGGTCGACGCGCGCATCGCCTGCGCGGTCAGCGCGCACAACGATGGGATCCTCACTGGCGCGCGCTTCACCGTGTCGGCGCCCGTGTCGGAGCCCACGCCGCACCGGCACGCGCATACCGGGCACCACGACCATCCGCATGCTCACGATCACGGCCACGATCATGCCCACGATCATGCCCACGACCACGGCCACCGTCCCTGGTCGGAGATCCGCACCGCGCTGGAGGCGGCGGATCTCGCGCCTTCGGTGCGGGCGCACGCGCTCGGCATCTTCGGGCATCTGGCCGCGGCGGAAGCCCGCGTCCACGGCATCGCGGTCGACGCGGTGGCGTTCCACGAGGTCGGCGCCGCCGACTCGATCGCCGACATCGTCGCCGCCGCCCACCTGATCGCCGCCTTGGAGGCGCGCAGCTGGAGCGTCTCGGCCCTGCCACTGGGCTCCGGCCGGGTGCGGACCCAGCACGGTCCCCTCCCCGTCCCGGCCCCCGCCACGACGCTGCTGCTGGCGGGCTTCGCGACCCTCGACGACGGGATCCCCGGCGAGCGCGTCACCCCCACCGGCGCGGCGATCCTGCGCCACCTCTGCGGCGACGATCCCGGGCGGGGTCGCCCCCGGGGGATCCTCGGGCGCACCGGCATCGGCTTCGGCACGAAGGTCCTGCCGGGCCTGAGCAACTGCCTGCGCGCCCTCGTGCTTGAGGACGGCGCCGCGTCCCGCCCGGGCCAGCGGGATCTCGCGGTGATCGCCTTCGAGGTCGACGACCAGTCCGGCGAGGATCTCGCCACGGGCCTCGACCGGCTGCGCGCCGAGCCCGGCATCGTGGACGTCGTGCAGATGCCGGTCATCGGCAAGAAGGGCCGGATGATGGCCCGGATCCAGGTCCTGGTCCGTCCGGAGAGCCTGGAGGCGGCGGTCGCGGCCTGCTTCCGGGAGACCACGACCATCGGCCTGCGTTACCACCCCGTGGAGGGCGCGGTGCTCGCGCGCGCCGCCCGCACGGTCGAGCACGAGGGCCGGTCGATTCGCGTGAAGATCGTGGCGCGACCGGGCGGGCGCACCGCCAAGGCCGAGGCCGACGACGCCCGCGACCGTCCGGACCACGCGGCCCGGGCCGCCCTACGCCGCGAGGCCGAGCGCCTCGCCCTGGAACAGGAGCAGGAGGAGCGGTGACGCGCCAGCATCTGGAATCCGTCCTCGCCGGGCTCGGCCCTGTCGCGGTGGCGGTGAGCGGCGGGGTCGACAGCCTGACGCTCGCCACCCTCGCCCACCGGCTGGCGCCAAGCGCTACTCTGGTGGTCCACGCGGTCTCGCCGGCCGTGCCGGAGGAAGCGACCGCGCGCGTGCGCGCCGAGGGCGCCGGCGAGGGTTGGTCCTTACGGGTGATCGAGGCCGGCGAGTTCGCCGACCCGGCCTATCGGGCAAACCCAGTCAACCGCTGCTTCTTCTGCAAGACCAACCTCTACGGCGCGGTCCGGCGCGTCACCGACCGCCAGATCCTGTCGGGCGCGAACCGCGACGACCTCGGCGAGTACCGCCCCGGCCTCGACGCCGCCCGGGAGCACGGCGTGCGCCACCCTTACGTGGAGGCCGGGTTCGACAAGGCGTCGGTCCGGGCGCTCGCCCGCGACCTCGGCCTCGGGGCCGTGGCGGAATTGCCGGCCGCGCCCTGCCTGTCGAGCCGGGTCGAGACCGGCATCGCCATCGAGCCGGAGACCCTGACCTTCATTCACGCGGTCGAGCGGCTGGTCGGCGGAGCGCTTGCGACCGACGGCGCCGGACGGGCCGTCCGCTGTCGGGTCCGCGCCGAGGGCGTGGTGGTGGAACTCGATCCGGCGAGCCTCGCCGCCCTCGACGCCGAGGGTCGCGAGACGCTCGGGGCGGGCATCCGGGACATGGCGCCGGCCCGTCTCGCCGGCCCGGTCCGCTTCGCCCCCTACCGGGTCGGCAGCGCCTTCCTGGTCGAGCCGCGGGAGGCCCGGGCGTGAGCATCTCCGAAGAGTTCACCCTCGATTTCGCCCGGCCCGAGCGGATCGGGCTGGAGGAGGCGATCTTCTGCGCCGGCAAGAGCCCGGAGCAGATCGACGCGATCCTGGAGGCCGCCCGGGCGCGCGGCGCCTCGCTGCTCCTCACCCGCCTCGACCCGGAGAAGCGCGACCGGCTCCGGGACGCCGCGCGGCTCGATTACTGCCCGGTCTCGCGCACGGCGGTGTTCGGCGAGGCCCCCCGGATCACCGGCCCGGCCCGGGTCGCGGTGGTGGCGGCCGGCACTTCGGACGTACCCGTCGCCCGCGAGGCGCTGCGGGTGCTGGCCTATGCCGGACGGGCGGCCTCGCTCTTCGCCGATGTCGGCGTCGCCGGCCTGTGGCGGCTGACGTCGCGGATCGAGGAGATCCGGGCGCACCCGGTGGTGATCGTCGCCGCCGGCATGGACGCGGCTTTGCCCAGCGTCGTCGGCGGCCTCGTGGCGGGCGCGGTGATCGCGGTCCCGACCTCCGTGGGCTACGGTGTCGCCGCGGGCGGGCGCGCCGCCCTCGACGCCGTGCTGGCGAGCTGCGCGCCGGGCATCACGGTGGTCAACATCGACAACGGCTACGGCGCCGCCTGCGCCGCCCTGCGCCTGCTCCACGCGGCGGGACGCCTCGCCACGGGGACCGAACGATGACGCGGCCCGACGCATTACCTCCCCTCACCAGGACATCCTCGAACGGAGACAGCCGATGGAACGCCGCAGCTTCCTCCAGGGCGCCGTGCTCGGCGCGGGCCTCGCTGGCGCCGGCAGCGCGGGTGCGGCCGTGAACGCCCCCGTCCTCCCCGGCAACCGCCCGCAGGACCCCGCGGACCTGCCCTTCGTCACCGATCCCGGCGAGCGCCGGGGCGAGATGCTCTACCGGTCGTTCGGGACGAGCTCCGAAAAGATCTCTGCGATCGGCATGGGCGGGTTCCATCTCGGCAAGAGCGCCGTGACGGACGACGAGGCGACGCGGCTGATCCATGCCGGGATCGACCGCGGCATCACCTTCATGGACAATTGCTGGGACTACAACGAGGGGCGCTCCGAGCTGCGCATGGGCGCGGCCCTGGCCCAGGGCGGCTACCGCGACAAGGTCTTCCTGATGTCCAAGATGGACGGGCGGACCAAGGAGGAGGCGCTCAAGCAGATCGACCAGTCGCTCCTGCGCCTGCGCACGGACCGGATCGACCTCGTCCAGCACCACGAGATCCTGCGCTACGACGACCCGGACCGGGTCTTCGCCGAGGGCGGCGCCATGGAGGGCTTCCTGGAGGCGAAGAAGCAGGGCAAGCTGCGCTACATCGGCTTCACCGGCCACAAGGACCCGCGCATCCACCTGCAGATGCTGGAGGTCGCCGCCGAGCGCGGCTTTCACTTCGATGCCGTGCAGATGCCGGTCAACGTGATGGACGCGCATTTCCGCTCGTTCAGCCACCTCGTCCTGCCCTATCTTGTGCAGAACGGCATCGCGCCGCTCGCCATGAAGACCTTCGGCGACGGGGTGATCCTGAAGGCGGACGCGCCGATCAAGCCGCTCGAGTACCTGCACTTCTCGCTGAACCTGCCGGT
This sequence comes from Methylobacterium sp. Leaf361, assembly GCF_001424445.1. Classification (NCBI taxonomy): domain Bacteria; kingdom Pseudomonadati; phylum Pseudomonadota; class Alphaproteobacteria; order Hyphomicrobiales; family Methylobacteriaceae; genus Methylobacterium; species Methylobacterium sp. Leaf361. The sequence continues at coordinate 12,402 of NZ_LMPY01000018.1, forward strand.
CTCGGTGGTGATCACCGGCATCCAGAACCAGCGCGACCTCGACCAGGCCTTCGAGGCGGTGAAGACCTTCAAGCCGATGGACAAGGCCACGGTGGCCGAGCTGCTGTCGCGCTCGAAGCCCTACGCGCTGGAGGGCAAGTACGAGCTGTTCAAGACGAGCGCCACCTTCGACGGCACCGCCAAGAACGCGGCGTGGCTCGGCGAGGACGTGGCAAGCGTGAAGAAGCTCGCGCCGACGATGGAGTAGGCGGCGGGCAAGCGCGTCCGATATTCCCCTCCCCCTTGCGGGGAGGGGTTAGGGGTGGGGGTGGTTCAGAAGGAACCGCCGAGCCCTTTCCGGCCCCACTCCCACGCGGGATCTGCGATCCCCAAACTCCTCCCCGCAAGGGGGAGGAGAGTCAGCCCCTCACGCCACGTCCTCCACCCGGATCGGCAGGCTGCGGATCCGGCGGCCGGTGGCGTGGTGGATCGCGTTGGCGATGGCCGCGTTCACCCCGATGATCCCGAGCTCGCCCAGGCCCTTCAGGCCCAGCGCATCGACCTGATCGTCGGGATCGGGCACCAGCAGCGCCTCCACCTCCGGCGCGTCGGCCGCCGTGGGGACAAGGTACTCGGCGAGATCCGGGTTGCGGTAGGCGGCGCCGTCCACCACCGTCTCTTCGAGCAGCGCCGAGCCGAGGCCCCAGATCATCCCGCCCGTGAGCTGGCTCCGCGCGGCCAGCGGGTTGAGGATGCGCCCCGCCGCGAAGGCGCCGGTGAGCCGGGCGACGCGGATTTCCCCGGTCTCGGCGTGGACGTGGACCTCGGCGAACTGCGCGCCGAAGCCCCAGGAGACGGCCTTCCCGCCCCCACCGAGGGCGAGCCCGATATGGCCCTGCCGCAGGCCCGCGAGCGCCTTCTCCCGGTCGCCGCCCTCGGGCACGAACTCCGCGACCGTCTCGACGCCTTCCGGGCCGACGGCCTCGCCGAGTGCGATCCCGGCCCCGTCCGGCGCCGCGAGCCGGTCGCCCGCGAGGCGCAGGCTGCCCGGATCGCGGCCGGCGAGGCGCCCGCCCTGCCCGGTCGCGGCCTGCGCCAGGCTCTCGCGGATCTGGCGGCAGCCGAGCGCCAGGGCGCTCATCAGGCTGGTGGTCGTGCTCGACCCGCCCGAGATCCCCGCCGCCGGCAGGTCGGTGTCGCCGAGCCGGACGGTGACCCGCTCCACCGGCACGCCGAGACCGTCCGCCGCGCCCATCGCCAGCAGCGTGGTGATGCCGTTGCCGATCTCGTGGTGCGCGCAGGCGACCTCCGCGGCGCCGTCCGGGCCGAGCCGGACCCGCAGGGTCGCGGCCGCGATCTTGGTGGGCCGCACCGAAGTCGCGCAGCCGAGACCCACCCGCCAGGGCCCGTCGCGCATCGCGCCCGGGCGCGGCACCCGGCGCGACCAGCCGAAGGCCTTCGCGCCGGCGTCGAAGCAGGCCATCAGCGGCCGGGTCGAGAACGGTTTTCCGGAGACCGGATCGACCGCCGTGTCGTTGAGGCGGCGCAGCGCGATCGGGTCCATGCCGAGCGCGACCGCCATCTCGTCGACGGCGCTCTCCAGGGCGAACAGGAACGGCACCTCCGGGGGCGCCCGCATCGGCCCCGGCGTGTTGCGATCGACCCGCACGGCCCGCTCCTCGGTGCGGATGTTCGGGCAGGCGTAGAGGCTCGCCGTCACCTCCGCGCCCTCCATGACGAAGGGATCGAAGCGCGACGTCACGGTCTCGGCCTCGTGGACCAGGGCGGTGAACCGGCCCGTCCGGTCGGCGCCGAGTCGGATGCGGTGGCGCGATTCCGGCCGATAATTGGCGATGGTGAAGCACTGTCGCCGGCTGGGCACCAGCGAGACCGGCCGGCCGAGGCGCTTGGCCGCCAGGGCGACCAGGGCCGTGTGCTGCGACAGGGCGAATTTCGAGCCGAAATGGCCGCCGATCAGCCCCGCCACCACCCGCACCTGCGCGGGATCGAGCCCGAGCTGCGCCGCGAGCCCGTGCTGCACGGCGCCGACGTAGCGGGTCGGCTCTTGGACGGTGAGCCTTTCGCCGTCCCAGGCGGCCCGGGTGGTGAACAGCTCGATCGGGTTGTGGTGCTGGACTGGCGTCGCGTAGCGCGCTTCGACCCGGACGGTGGCCTCCCGCAGACCCGCCTCGGCGTCGCCCCGGGCGATGTCCGCGTGGTGGGGCTTCAGGTCGGCGAGGCGCACGGTCTCGGCCCCGGGGGCGTCGAAGCCGCCGGCGGCGGGCTCCTCCGCGTAGGCGACCTTCACCGCACCGGCCGCCGCTTCGGCGGCCGCCTGACTCTCGGCGACCACGAGGGCCACGATCTGACCGGCATAGGCGACGGCGTCGGAATCGAGCGGACGGTGCGAGCTGTTGGCGTACCCGCCGGCCATCAGGTGCTTCACCGGCGCCACCGCGCCCGCGAGGTCCCGGTGGGTGAAGATCCGGAGGAGTCCCGGCACCCGCTCGGCCGCCGCGAGGTCGAACCCGGTGATGCGGCCCCGGGCGATGGTGCTGGTCACCAGGGCCGCGTGGGCCGTGTCGCGGTCCGGGCCGGTGAGGTCGGAGCTGTAGAGGGCCCGGCCGGTGACCTTGTCGGCTCCCTCGACACGGGTGTGGGGGCGGCCGAGATGGCCGTCGGTGTCCTGCGCGCCGGCGTCCATGCCGCCCTCCTCGTTCGCGGCCCCTCGGGCCGCATCGCAAGGTGGAAGCGCCGTGAGGGCTTCACGGCTCCCCGGACGGTGGAGCGACAGGATGCAGCAACCGAACGGGCCCAGGCGTCATCGCGAGCGGAGCGAAGCGACCCAGGGCAGCGCGCCCTGGATAAGCGTGGCGCCGCCCGGATTGCTTCGCTCCGCTCGCAAGGGCGGAGCGGGCTGCGGCAGCCTTCACCGCCGCAGCCCAGAACCTCAGCTCAAGATCTCAGTTCAGGACCTTGCCGTCCGGTCCGACCTTGACCTCCTGCTCCTTGTCGGCGCCCGCGACCTTGATCTCGTACTGCACCGCGGAGCCGTCCTTCTCGACCTCGGCCTCGTAGGCCTTGCCGCCGCCGGCCTTCTGCTCGGCGATGGCGAGCGCGTCCTTCAGCGAGGTCTTGGCGTTCTGGAAGTCGGAAGCCTTCAGCCGGGTGAAGTAGCGCTCGATCGGCTGGTTCTCGGTCTTGTAGAGCGCGCCGGTATCGGCGTTGATGCCGTACTCGACGAGCTTGCCGCTCGGGTAGACGACCTTGATCGCGTAGTGGGCCGGATCCTTGCTGCCGGCCTTCTCGAAATCGGCGTCGATAGCGCGGCCGCCCTTCTCGTCGCCCTGCGATTCGGCGGTGGTGAGCGCCTGGGCGAGGCTGACCTTGGCGACCTTGGCGACCTGCCACTCCTTCATGTTGCTGTCGGCCTTGGAGGCCGGCTCGGCGGGCGTCGCGGTGGGCGACTGGGCCAGGGCGAGGCCGGTGGAGAGGGCCAGGAGGCCGGCTGCGGCGGTGAGACGGGTGATCATGGCGGTGTGTCCCTTCGCGGGTTCGTTCACGGATGCGTGAAACGTCGGGTCCGGAAAACCGGTTGCCCGCGATCGGGAAAAAATTCGGGTCCCGTCGCCCGGGCGGGGCCGGGTCGGCGCCTGGGGCCGCGTGGGGTCGACGGCCCGGCGAGACGGACGGCCGGCGCCCCTGTATGACACGCGGGCGATCCGGCGCGCCCCTCGGGGACGGCGGACGTCCCCCCGATGGAGCAGGCCATGACCGCGCACGAGCCCGAGCCGCTGGACGAGTTCACCCGCCTGCACGCCAAGCTGTCCGCCCTGGAGATCGTGCTCGGCGTCTTGATCGGGCGGCTCTCCGAGGAGAACCCGGAGATCCGCGAGGACGTGAAGCGCGACGTGGCGGCGATCCTGTCGGACCTGCCGATCGACGGCCCGAGCGAGGAGATGATCGCCGCCGAGGTCCGCCGCGCCGCCGAGGTGCTGACCAGCGTGTCGATCGGCTGAGCCGTCAGCGCGGCGGCATCCGCAGCGCCCCGTCGAGCCGGATCGTCTCGCCGTTCAGCATCGGGTTCTCGCAGATGTGGCGGACGAGGTCCGCGTATTCCGACGGGCGGCCGAGGCGCGGCGGAAACGGCACGCTCTGGCCGAGCGTGTCCTGCACGTCCTGGGGCAGGCCCGCCATCATCGGGGTCTCGAAGATGCCGGGCGCGATGGTGACCACCCGGATGCCGTGCCGGGCGAGCTCCCGGGCGATCGGCAGGGTCATGGACACCACCCCGCCCTTCGAGGCCGCGTAGGCGGCCTGCCCGATCTGGCCGTCGAAGGCCGCGATCGAGGCGGTGTTCACGATCACGCCCCGGGCGCCGGCCGCGTCCGGCGCCTCGCGGGCGATGGTGTCGGCGGCCAGCCGGATCATGTTGAACGTGCCCACGAGGTTGACCGAGACCGCCCGCGCGAAGGTCTCGAGCCGGTGCGGCCCGTCGCGGCCGACCACCTTCTCCCCCGGCGCGATGCCGGCGCAGTTCACCAGCCCGTGGAGGTGCCCGAACGCGTCCAGCGCCGTCCGGACCGCCGCCGCGCCGTCCGCCTCGCGGGTGACGTCCGTCTCGGCGAAGCGGGCCTGCGCCCCGAGGTCCGCCGCCACCCGGGCGCCGGCCTCCCGGGCGATGTCGGCCACGACCACCCGCGCCCCCGCCGCCGCGAGGCCCCGCGCCGCCGCCTCCCCGAGGCCCGAGCCCGCGCCCGTGACGATGAAGACCCGGTCCCTGATCATCGCGCTCGCCATCCTGGCTCCCCGCCGCTCCCGGGCAGCCTACGGCGCCCCGCGAGTCCCGAGGTAGCGCGGCGCCGCGGCCGCCGGAAGGTGTCCGGCCCGGCACATGCGCCCGATCGCGTCCGCGCCGCGATTGACGTGTGATTTTTTCCCACATATACGTGGTGAAGATGATCCGATGTACGGGATCATATCATCGCGTGTTTCTTCGAAGTTTATCCGGTGATCCATCGCGCGGCGGCAAGTCGTTCGGCCGCGCGTGACCTGTCGTTTCCTGTATCCGGGCCGCGGACCGGCCCGCCCCGTCATCCTCCGATCCCGGCCGTCCGGGAGCGGCCGCTCCCTCACGCCTGATCAGGACAGCCATGGGCGCCCACTGGATCGAGAATGCGGCCCGGCACTGGCGGCACGGGCGGATCGTCGGGCACCACTTCGCCGAGCGGCGTCCCGGCATTTGCGCGGCCCTCCGGGCGGCCGCGCCCGGCAGCGTGCTGCTCGTCGGCAATTCCCACGCGGAGCTCGTCGGCGCGCCGGATCTCGGCGGCCGGTCCTGCATCAACGTCGCGGTCGGCGGCAGCACCGCGGCCGATTGCGGCCGCCAGCTCGCGGCGCTGCGCGTCCCGGTCCGCTGCGCGGCCGCGGTGCTGATCATCGGCACCAACGACATCCAGCGCTGGCGCCATCCCGAGCGGGCCCGGGTGGTCGACCGGTTCGAGGCCGATGTCCGGGACATCCTGCGCCGCCTGGAGGCCTGGACCGCGCAGGTCTTCGTCGCCGCGATCCCGCCGATCGGTGCCGGGGCGACCGGGCGCGATCCCGCCGCCGTCGCGGTCTTCTCGGATCGCCTCGCGGCACTCTGCGCCGCGGGGGGCCGCACCTTCTTCGACCCGTTCGCGCCGTGGCGATCCGGCACCGGCGGCCTCGCCGGTCCGGGCCTCCACCGGGACGGCGTGCATCTGGCCGACTACGCGCCCCTGGCCGCGGCGCTCGCCAGCGCGGTGGTGCTCGATGCGCTCCCGCTCGCGCCCGTCCGGAGGCCCGTGCCGGCCGCGCCCCTGCGGATCCTGCGCGCCGCCTGGATCGGCCGGCCGTGAGGCTCCGCGCGCGCCTCGCCGCGGCCCTGCGGCCGCCCGCGCGCGCCGGCGTGCAGCACCTGCCCCGGCGGCTCTGGCCCAGCGAGGAGGCGGCCTGGCGCGACGAGAACGGCGTCCGCCACCCGCGGGCGGTGCGCCGTGCCCTCGCGGCGCTGGCCGCCCTCGAACCCCGCGGTCGCTACGGCGCCCGGATCGAGGGACGGGGCAAGGTCGTGACCGGCCCGGCCAGCGCGCTCGTCCTGCGCGACGCGGATGCGGAGATCGGGTTCGTCCTCGGCCTCACGCCCGACGGGTACGGCGCGGAGCCGTTCTGAGCGGGTCCGGATCAGGGCGGGGTCGTGCACAGCAGAGTCGGCGCGCAGGCCGTCCGGAAGCCTGCCCGCGCGTAGAGGGCCTCGGTCCTGCCGTCGGCCGGGCATTGCAGGAAGACCTGAACCGCCCCCCGCGCCCGCGCCTCGCGCAGGGCCGCGACCGTCACGGCGGTGCCGAGGCCGCGGCGCTGCCGGTCGGCCCGCGTGCTGACATTGTACAGGCCCGCCGTCTCGCCGCGCAGGTAGAGGCTGGCGCAGGCCGCCGGGCCGGCGGCGTCGCGCAGGACGAGGTGCAGGGTCACGAGGCCGTGCCGGCCCCGGGCCGCGCGCAGCGCCGGGATGTAGTAGCGGCGCAGATGCGTCCGCACGCCCGGCGCGTCGGACAGGTGGGCGAAGACCCTCTCGAAATCCGGCCCCGGCGCGGGCGTCGCCTGCACGGTGACGGCGCTGCCGGCCGGGGCCAGCGCCGGAAGCTCCCGCGCCACCATCCAGCGCGCCGGGTAGAGGATCGCGGGCTCGAACAGGGCGCGCAGCAGCGCGATCTCGCCGTCGTCCCGGGCCAGGAAGGCCGGCGCCCGGGCTCGCCCGAGGGCGGCCGCGCCCGCCCAGGCAAACTGGTCGGGACGGTGCACGCCGAAGGCGAAGTTCACGGTCGGGTCCGGGATGCTGCGCGACCAGACGTAGCCGGCGCCCCCGGGGCCGTGCTCGACGCCGTCGATCAGGGAGCCGGTGAGCGCCGCCACATGGGCGTCGCGAAGGGTCTCGAAGGTCGGTTCGGGCGCCTGCATGTCAGGCGGCCGTCCGAGCGGAGGCTCGCGCGGGGGACGGCGCCCGGGCCTCGGCGGTGTCCCTGGCTGCGTCCCCGGCCGTGTCCCCGGCCGTGCCCGGACCTGCCTCCGCAGCCGTGTCCGCGCCCGCTTCCTGGCCGTGCCTGTCCATCCGCTCGCTCCTGCGCCGCTCGGGCTTCGACGGAGTGACGGTTGAGGCGGGGCGCCGTTCATGCTGTCGCACCCGGCGCCGGCGGACGGCGCCCGCACGAAACCTCTGAACGCCGAACGGGTCCATCCGTCAGGGAGGTGCCGGCGACGCGGAGGTGCCGGCGACGCGCGGAGGACGGATGACGGACGCTTCGAGCCAGCGGATGCGCGACGCGGGGGCGCATCCCCCGAGGACGTGCGATGACGGGGCGCGGGAAACCGCGCGGGACGCCGCGCCGGTGCCCCTCACTCTGGAGGGGACTCGCGAAGTGCCGGTAATCCGCCTCGCCGAGCCGGTCGCGCCGGCGGCGGCCGCGGAGGCGATCCTGGCGCGCGCCGAGGCGCTGACCGCCCAGGACATGCAGGTCCTGCGCATCGTCGTCGCGGCCGATCCGGCGACGTCCGGACGGCTGCTCGACCTCGGCACGGCGCGGCCCCTCGGTGATGGCGACGGGGTCGAGATCCTGCCGGGGCTCCTCTGGCAATGCGCCGCCCGCTGGCTCCCGCGGGCCCGGCCGCCCTTCCCCGAGCTGTTCACCGCCACGGCCGGCCGCCGCCACCCGCTGCGGCCCCGGACGCCGCCCGGCACGGTCTACGCGCGGGCGATCCCGTGGCTCGACCGGCGTCTGAGCTTCCGCACGATGACGGAGCCCGGCGACGTCGCCCTGTTCTCGACCTGGATGAACGACCCCCGGATCGCCGCGATCTGGCAGGAGACCGGTACCCTGGAGGCGCACGCCGCCTATATCGCCGGGCTCCAGGCCGACCCCGCGACCCTGCCGCTGTTCGGCTGCCTCGACGGCAGGCCGTTCGGCTATTTCGAGCTGTACTGGGCGCGGGAGAGCCGCCTCGGGCCGCTCTACGAGGCCGGCCCCTACGACCGCGGCTGGCACGTCGCGATCGGCGACGCGTCCGTGCGCGGGCGGCCCGCGCTCTCGGCCTGGCTGCCGTCGCTGATGCACTACCTGTTCCTCGACGAGCCGCGCACGCAGCGCGTCGTCGGCGAGCCGCGGGCCGATCACGCCCAGCAGATCCGGAACCTCCACGGCTCCGGCTTCGCGACGATCGCGACCGTCGACTTCCCCCACAAGCGCGCGGCCCTGGTCGCGCTGTCGCGCGAGCACTTCGTGCGCGACCGGCTCTGGGTGCCGGGGGCGGTCGCCGCCGACGCCGCGCCGCGGCCTCCCGCGGTGCCCGCCTAGACCGCCTTCCGCGAACAGGGGTGAGCGTCCGGTGACACCCCCGCCCCCGCCCACGGGCCCGTCGCCGGCGGGCTGATGATCGCCTGCGCCGGGCCGCGGCCGAGGTCCTAGTTGACGGGCGCGGTCCGGCGCCGCTGCCGGCCTGGGGCCTCGGCGCGCGCCGGGCAGGCGGCGCAGCGCCGGTCGAGGGCCGCGAGGCAGTGCAGGTGGCCGCGGCGCACGAGGCCGCACACCAGCGCGCGCGAGACCCCGAGCCGGGCCGCGATCTCGATCTGCGGAACGCCCTCGACCCGGTGGAGCTGGAAGACCGTGCGCACCGGCTCCGGCAGCTCGGCCACCGCGGCCTCCACCTGCCGCAGGGATTCCCGCGACGCCGCGGCCGCCTCGGGGGTCCCGGTGCCGGGATCGGCCGGGTCCGGCGCGGCGTCGAGGCCGGTGAACAGGCGCCGCTCGAGGCCCTGCCGCCGCGCCCGGTCCAGGGCGAGGTTGCGCACCATCCGCCCGACATAGGCGGCCTGGATCGCGGTCTCGGCCGGGGGCGGATCGGCGATCAGCCGGAGCAGCACGTCCTGGACGACGTCCTCCGCCTGGGCCGGGCAGCCGAGGATGCGGCGCGCCCGCGCCAGATAGGCGGCGCGATGGCGCTCGAACGCCGCGAGGTTCCATGATCCGCTGGGCGGAGGGCGGCCGGGCCGGCCCGGCAGGACCGCGGCGATCCCGTGGCCGGAGGGACCGGCGTCGCAGTTCCAGGTCGCCACTGTTCCGCTCACAAGCTCCCATCGGCACGGCGCGTGCGGGTGGGACGCGTAACACGCGGCTGTTCTGTGTAACAACGTCTATCTTCGTGGATTGGAATTATTAAAACTCGAAATATCGACATCGGTTCGAGAGAATAGATGAAAGATCTGGACGTTCGCCCCGGCGCGGGGCGAGAAATCGTTCCGGATTCTGCATTCCACGGTGCCACGCCCGGGATCGGGCCGGCGGCCACGCCGGATTTCCGGTCGCGCCAGGGTCCGTCGGCGCGTGTATGCTGGCGCTTCCTCGATTCGGCGCGTGGTGCGCGCGGCCGAACCCTTCCCCGCAGGAACGCGGCAGGAGAGCCAGCGCCGCGATGCCGTCCGTCGATACGCTCGTCCCGGTGGGTGCCTTCGCGCTGCTGGTCCTGGCGTTCGCCGTGAAGCACCTCGCGGCGGACTTCTTCTTTCAGACCAACTGGATGGCGCAGGGCAAGCAGCGGTCGTCCGCCTGGCTCGCGCCCCTCTGCGCCCATACCGGCCTGCACGGCCTCGGCACGCTGGCGATCGCGCTGGCGGTGAAGCCGGCCCTGTGGTGGCTGGCGCTCGTCGATTTCGCGATCCACACGGGGATCGATCGCGGCAAGGTGCTGGTCGGTCGGCGGACGAGCCTGCCGGCCACGGACGCCCGGTTCTGGTGGCTGATCGGCATCGACCAGTTCCTGCACCAGGTCACCCATCTGGGGCTCGCCGTGGTGCTGGCGGCGGCCTGACCCTTGACCGGGAGAGCCGGCGCCGCCGGGCGCCTCACTGCATCTCGGCCTCGAGCAGCCGGTTCGTGTCGGAGACCTTGCCGGCCAGTTCCAGGATCAGGAAGCGCTGGAAGGCGAGCGCGAGGTCCGGGCGCTCCCGCTCCATCCGCGCGAGGGCGGCGCGGTCGATGACGACCACCCGGCAGGGGCTCTCGGCGACGGCGGTGGCGGTGCGCCGCCCGCCCTGGACCAGCGCGATCTCGCCGATCACCGTGCCGGCCGTGGTGGTGCGCAGGCGCAGGTTGCCGCGGCCGGGGACCTCCATCTCGATGGAGACGAGGCCCTGCTCCAGGAAGTAGAGGGCATCGGCCGCCTCCCCCTGGCGCATCAGCGCCGCGCCCGCCGCGAGCTCGCGGACCGTCAGGTAGGGCGCGAAGTCGTCCGGGCCGAACGTGCTGCCGAGCCGGTCGGCCATGTGCCGGGCGAAGACGGCGACTTCCCCCGGGCCGGCGCCGCCGGCCTCCGCCAGGAGCGTCGCCTCGGCGGCGCGTAGGGCCTCGTCCAGCGTGTCGAGGATCCGGACACGCGGGTCGGCGGTGAGGCCGCTGCGGGTGATCAGCAGGCGCGCGATCGGATCCACGTGGACCAGCAGCACCTCGAAGCGCCGCTGCTCGGCGAGCTGGCCGACCTTGCGGAACGCGATCAGCGCCGAGCTGTCGAGTCCCACGGTCTCGCGGAAATCCAGGATCAGCACGCGCAGATCCCCGGCCTCCGCGGCGGCCCGGCGGAAGATCGCCTGCGCGTTGAGGAAGAACAGGTAGCCCTGCAGGGTGTAGATCCGGGTCCGGTCGCCGGCCGCCTCGAGCCGCGCGGCGGCGTCGGGGCCGCGGATCACGCTGCTGCGCCGGTCCGCCCCGGAGAGCGACCGGCGGATCGCGCCGATCTGCCCGTACTGGACCCCGAAGATCAGGATCGCCAGCAGGACGCCGACGAGGAAGCCCGTGGTGGCCCCGAAATACGCGGTGGCGGTGCATACGACCAGCGCGATGGCGATCTCCCAGCGCGGGAGGGTCCGGCTGGCGACGCCGAGGTTGAACAGGAGCCCGATGCCGATGGCGATCAGGGCGCCGCCGGCCAGCGGGCGGGGCAGCAGCGCCAGGGGGCTCGCGCCGACGATGAGGAGCGCCGCCATGACCGCGAGGGTCAGCCACCAGCCGAGCCAGTGGCCGCCGCCGATGTTGTGCAGCAGCAGCGTCGAGGTCCGGCCGAAGCCCATCGCGGAGCTGCCGAACACGCTGCCGACCAAGTTGGTGGCGCCCGAGGCGACGAACATCCGGTCGATGTCGAGGTCGCGCCGGATCTCCAGCTCGACGCTCACCACGTAGAGGATCTGGATGATCACCGCCACGACGACCAGGGTGGCGATCTTGGGCCAGATCGGCAGGAGCAGGTGCGGATCGAAGTCCGTCAGGCTGCCGATGGCGGGCGGCCGCAGCAGCGTGCCCGTCGGCAGCGGCTCGATCAGCCATCCCGATGCCTGCCCGGCCGCGACGCTGGTGCCCGTCCAGGCCAGCCCGAGATGGACCACCGCGAGGCTCGACAGGATCACCGTCGGGTAGGTCCCCCAGTGCCGGACGATCCTGGGGAGGTAGAAGGCGCAGAACCCGATCACGAGGGTCAGGGCGATGCGCGCGAGCGCCCCGGCATCGATCCGGCCCGGATCGAGGTTCGCCGGATCGACGGCGTGGAGCAGGGCCGCGAGCGGGTCGTCGACATGGCCGCCGATCTGCACGCCGCTGCGCAGGAACAGCAGGCCGACGCCGCCGAGGAAGCCGGCGAGCACCGGGTAGGGCAGGAGCTGCACCAGCAGGGAGGCCCGCAGGGTGCCGAGCAGCGCGAAGATCACGCCGGTGGCGAAGGTCGAGACGCCGCAGGCGACGAGCACGAGCTGGCCGACCGTCTCCGGATCGGTGACGCCCGCGGCCTCGAGCTGCCCGGCGACCGCCGCGGCGATCGCCGCCTGCACGATCGCGGCCGCGCCGATGAAGGACAGCGAGATCCGCGCGGTGCGGCGCAGCGCGATGAAGACGAGGCTGCCCAGCACGTAGGCCGCGAGCAGCGCCGACAGGCCGGCCGCGCGGCTCTCCACCAGCGGCCCCGAGAAGATGAGCTGGGAGTAGCTGATGAGGTCTAGGAGCAGCACCATCACGGTGACGGCCGCCGCCGCCCCGATGCGGGCCCCGCGCAGGATCGCCGCGCGGCCGCCGGCCGGGGATGCGGTCCCGGCGGACGTCAGGTCGGTTGTCGTCATCGGCACGGTACCCGCGTCTCGAAATCCCGATGGGCGCGGAGATCGCAGATCCCGGTGCAGATCCCGTGCGATCACGCGCACGGATCGTCGCCGAATCGCAGGACCTGACCTTGGCCACGCCAGTTCTCAACCGATGGCAGGCGCCGGCTTAAATTATCGTGCAGGCCGCTTCCGCGCGACAGCATTGTGCGATCGCCGCGGTGGATCGCGCGGCGGATCAGCCGATCCGCCGCGCCGTCGGGGGCTCCCGGGTCGCGGCCGCCGCGACGGGCGTTCGGCCCTCAGCGCGCCTCGCTGACGCGCTTGGTCGCCCGCTGCTCCTTCTTGTAGGCGGTGATCGCCGCCGAGCAGTTCGGGGAGAGCTTCTTGAGGTTGGCCTTGAAGCAGGCCTCGACCTCCGGGCCGCCCGGCGCGTAGGCGCTGCAGAAATCCATGTAGTCGCCGGTGCAGTACTGCTTGAGGGCTTCCCGGGCCGGGGATTGCTCCGCGAAGGCCGCGGCGTGGCCGAGGCACAGACCGATGGCCAGGAGGGCCGTCTTGGTCGAAGTCATCGAAATCCTACGCTCGTCCAGGCCGCGCGAGCGGGTCGCGCGGCGATGGGCGGTGCGGATGGGCGCCAAGGATGGCATGACCATGACGCCCGGGCCGCCCGAACGCAGATCAGCCATGCCCCGTGCCGGCGGGGCCGCCGGTCAGTGCGCGCTGACGCGGCGGGTCGGCACGAGGTCGTTGGCGATGATCTCGCCGAACGGGCCGTCGTTGCGGGCATTGCCGGCCGGCCGCCCGGTCGTGGCGCGCAGCGGCAGCTTCGGGAAGACCAGCTCGGCGAACCGGTAGGCCTCCTCCAGGTGCGGGTAGCCCGAGAGGATGAAGCGGTCGATCCCGAGATCGATGTACTCCTTCATCCGGTCGGCGACCTGGTCGGCCGAGCCGACCAGGGCCGTCCCGGCGCCGCCGCGGACGAGGCCGACGCCGGCCCAGAGGTTCGGCGCCACCACGAGCTTGTCGCGGCTGCCGCCGTGGAGCGCCATCATGCGGCTCTGGCCGACGGAATCCTGCCGCTTCAGGGTCTCCTGCGCCTTGGCGATGGTGGCGTCGTCGAGCTTCGAGATCAGCTGCTCGGCGGCCTCCCAGGCCGCGGCTTCGGTCTCGCGGGCGATGACGTGCAGGCGGATGCCGTACGAGAAGGTCTTACCCTTCGCCTCGGCGGCCTCCCGGGCGGCGGCGATCTTCTCGGCGACCTGGGCCGGGGGCTCGCCCCAGGTCAGGTAGACGTCGCAATGCTCGGCCGCGACCGCCATGCCGGCCGCCGACGAGCCGCCGAAATAGAGCGGCGGGTAGGGCTTCTGCACCGGCGGGAAGATCAGCCGGCCGTTCTCGGTGCGCAGGTGATCGCCCCGGAAGGTCACGGTCTCGCCCGCGAGCAGGCCGCGCCAGATCGTCAGGAACTCGTCGGTGACGGCGTAGCGTTCGTCGTGGGACAGGAACACGCCGTCGCCGGCGAGTTCCACCGGGTCGCCGCCGGTGACGACGTTGATCAGGAGGCGCCCGTCCGAGATCCGGTCGAGGGTCGCGGTCATGCGGGCCGCCGCGGAGGGCTCCATCAGGCCCGGCCGCACCGCCACGAGGAAGCGCAGCTGCTTGGTCAGCGGCGCCAGCGCCGAGGCGACGATCCAGGAATCCTCGCAGGAGCGTCCGGTGGGCAGCAGCACGCCGTAATAGCCGAGCTCGTCCGCCCCCTGCGCGATCTGCCGGAGATAGCTGAGCGAGACGTCCCGGGCCCCCTCCCGCGCGCCGAGATAGCGGCCGTCGCCGTGGGTCGGCAGGAACCAGAGGACGTCGGCGCGCCCGTCATTGGCTGCTGTCATCGGAATCTCCTGTGCGGCCCGGTGGCCGGATGCGGAAAAGCCGGACCCGACTGCGCGGATCCGGTGATCGTCGAGAGCTAGGGCGGGCCGCCGCTTCCGGGAAAGGGCGGCCCCGCGTTCAGGTGGTCGGCTGCGATCCGAGCAGGTGATCGAGGATGCGGCCCTCGAGGCGGGCGAGGTTCGGATCCCCGCGCCGGCGCGGCCGGGGCACGTCGACCCGCACGTCGAGGGCGATCCGGCCGGCCTCGACCACGAGGATGCGGTCGGCCAGCGCCACGGCCTCGGTGACGTCGTGCGTGACGAGGAGCGCGGTGAATCCCTGCGCCCGCCAGATCCGCTCGATCAGGTCCTGCATGCCGATCCGGGTCAGGGCGTCGAGGGCGCCCAGCGGCTCGTCGAGGGCGAGCAGGCCCGGCCGGCTCACCAGCGCCCGGGCCAGGGCCACGCGCTGGCGCTGGCCGCCCGATAGGGTGGCGGGCCACTGCCCGGCCTTGTCGGCGAGGCCGACCTCGGCGAGCGCCGCGAGCGCCCGCTCCCGGCGCTCGGCCCGGGAGCCGTGCCCCGACAGGCCGACCGCCACGTTGTCGACGACCCGCGCCCAGGGCAGCAGCCGCGGCTCCTGGAACATGATCCGCTTCGGCGGCTCGGACCGGCGCGGGGAGCGTTCCGGCCCCTCCAGGTCGATCCGCCCGCCCGTGGGCGTGTCGAGCCCGAGGATGAGGCGCAGCAGGGTGCTCTTGCCGCAGCCGGAGCGGCCGACCACCGCGGTGAACCCGCCGGCCGGCAGGAACAGGTTCAGGCCCTCGATGACGGCGGTGCCGTCGAAGCTCTTGTCCAGGTCGCGGACGGTGACGGCGATCCCGCGGGCCGGCGGCGAGGGGGGCGAATCCGCGGGCAGATCCGCGGGCAGATCCGCTTGCCTGTGCCCCGGGGCGGGGCCGGGCGCCGGGCGCGGATCCGTGCCCGGGTCGGGAAGCGCCTCGCGGCGGACGGCGTCGAGCAGCATCAGGCGCTCCTGTAGGCGGGATTCCAGGCGAGGCAGGCGCGCTCGAGCTGGCGGGTCAGGGCGTCGGCGAACTTGCCGAGGGCGGCGTAGATCAAGATCGCCAGCACGACGACGTCGACCAGCATGAACTCCCGGGCCTGCATGGCCATGTAGCCGAGCCCCGACGAGGCCGAGATCGTCTCGGCGACGATCAGCGTCAGCCACATGATGCCCAGCGCGTAGCGCAGGCCCACGAAGATCGACGGCAGGGCGCCCGGCAGCACCACGCGGGTGAACAGCTCGGTGCGGGACATGCCGTAAACCCGGCCCATCTCCACGAGGCCCGGATCCACCGAGCGGATGCCGTGCAGGGTGTTGGCGTAGATCGGGAAGAACACGCCGAGCGCCACGAGGAACAGCTTGGCCTCCTCGCCGATGCCGAACCACAGGATCACCAGCGGGATCAGCGACAGGTGGGGCACGTTGCGCACCATCTGCACCGAGGTGTCGGTGAGCCGCTCCGACAGGCGCGACAGGCCGTTGGCGAGGCCGAGCCCGAAGCCGATGCCGCCGCCGATCACGAAGCCCGCCAGCGCCCGCAGGGTACTGACGCCGAGATTGGTCCAGAGCTCCCCGGTCCGCCCGGCCTCCCAGCCGGCCCGGACCACGTCGAGGGGCGCCGGCATGAAGCGGTTGGAGACGAGGCCGGCCGAGACCGCGGCCTGCCAGCCGAGCAGGATGGCGGCCGGCAGCAGCCAGGGCACGGCGGAGTCGCGCAGGCGAACGAGCTTCGAGGGGCGCATCAGCGGTTCTCCGTCCGCTTCTCGGACTTGAGGGCGTCCGCGGGCCGGGGGGGCGTCCAGACCGCGTCGGCGACCCGGACGGGCTTCGGCAGGAGCCCGAGGCGGTGGAAGCTGTCGGCGACCTTCTGCTGGTCGGCGATCGCGGCCGCGTCGAGGGGCGCGACGCCGTAGGACAGGCGGCCGAGCGCCACGGCGAGGACCGGCGCGGGGATGCCCACCGAGGGCGCCAGTTCCGCCGCCACGGCGTCGGCATGTCCCTCGGCCCAGGCGTCGATCTCCCCGATCGCCTGCAGCACGGCCGAGACGATCGCGGGACTGGTGTCGGTGAAGCCGCGCCGGGACAGGTAGAACTGGCGGTTGGGGGCGAGCGCGTGCCCGTCGACCCCGCGCCCGTCGACCAGGACCCGGGCGCCCGTGGCGCGCTCGGCGGCGGCCTGGAACGGGTCCCAGATCACCCAGGCATCGACGGAGCCGCGCACGAAGGCGGCGTTGGCGTCGGCCGGCGCCAGATAGGCGAGCGTCACCGCGTCGTAGGGGACGCCCGCCTGCTCCAGGGCGCGCACCAGCAGGTAGTGGACGTTCGATCCCTTGTTGAGGGCGACGGTCTTGCCGCGCAGGTCGGCGACGCTGCGGATCGGGCTGTCCTTGGGCACGAGGATCGCCTCGCCCCGCGGCGCCGGCGGCTCGGCGGCGACGTAGCGCAGCTCCGGGCTCGCCGCCTGGGCGAAGATCGGCGGTGCCTCGCCGGCCGAGCCGAGATCGATCGCCCCGGCATTCAGCGCCTCCAGGAGCGGCGGGCCGGACGGGAACTCGGACCACGCCACCGCGGTGCCGAGGGGCTGGAGGGCCTTCTCCAGGGTGCCGCGGGCCTTCAGCAGCACGAGGGACCCGTATTTCTGGTAGCCGATGCGGATGGTGCCGGCCGCGCGGGCCGGCCGCAGCAGCGCGGCCGCCGCGAGGCAGAGGCCGGCGGACAGGAGGAGGCGGCGGTTCGGGGCCGGGGCGCCGGCGGATGACAGGGACAGCGCGCGGGGCGATCGGTCGGTCATGGCTCTCTGCGGTCGTCTCAGCCGTTGCGGGCGGGGGGCGTCCAGACCGCGTCGGCGATGCGGATCGGCTTGGGGATCAGCTTCAGGGCGTGGAAGCGGTCGGCGACCCGCTGCTGCTCGGCGGCGACGCGGTCGGTCATCGGTCCGATCACGTAGTCGGTCCGGTCCACCGCCCGCCGCGTCGCGGCCAGCGGCACGCCGGTGCCCTGCGACAGGAGTTCCGCCACCGCGCCGCGATTCTGCGTGCACCAGGCCGCCACCTCGCCCAGGGCGTCGATCGCCGCGGTGAGGACCGGGGCCCGGCTCTCCGCGAAGGGCCGGCTCGCCAGGAAGAAGTTGTTCTGCGGGGTCACGTCGGTGGCGCGCACCAGCACGCGCACGCCCTCCCCCTGCTCGGCGATGGCGAAGTACGGGTCCCAGATCGTCCAGGCGTCGATGCTGCCCCGGGCGAAGGCGGCCGCGGCGTCCGCGGGCGCCAGCGTCACCGGCTCGATGTCGGCGTAGCTCAGGCCGGCCTTCTCCAGCGCCGCGATGGTCAGGTTGTGGGAGCTCGACGCCTTGGCGAAGGCGACGCGCTTGCCCTTGAGTTCGGCGAGGCTGCGGATCTCTGAGCCCTTCGGCAGCAGGATCCCGGCGCCGGAGCCGCCGGCCTCCTGGGCGGCCGCGTAGACGAGGTTGGAGCGCGCGGCCTGGGCGAAGATCGGCGGGGCGTCGCCGGTCTGGCCGAGATCGATCCCGTCCAGTGACAGGGCCTCCAGTAGCGGCGGCCCGAAGGAGAACTCGACCCAGCGCACTGCGTATCCGAGGGGCTCCAGGCGCTTCTCGATGATCTTCTGCTGCTTGGCGACGACCAGGATGCCGTTCTTCTGGTAGCCGATCCGCAGCACGCCGGGCTCGCCCGCCCGGGCGCCCGAGACGAGGGCCGGCGCGAGGGCCGGTGCTAGGGGCAGGGCCGCGAGGGCGGCCAGCAGGGCGCGACGGTCGAGCATCGGCCGGCTCACTCGGCGGCGGCGAGGGTGAGCGGCGCCGCGGCCGCCCGGTGCACGAGCAGCGCGGCGAGCTGCCCGCCGGCCTCGCGGGCGCGGGCGCGCACCCCGGCCTCCGTCAGCGCGCCGTCGCTGAAATCGGGATCGGAGGCGTAGACCGCGGTCGGGATCTGGAGCGCCCCGAAGAAGCCGAAGAGCGGCCGGAACGCGTGCTCGACCACGAGGGCGTGGCGCGCGCCGCCGCCCGTGGCCACGATCGCCACGGGCTTTCCGGCGAGCGCCCCCGGATCGACCAGGTCGAACAGGTGCTTGAACAGGCCGGTATAGGCGCCCTTGTAGACCGGCGAGCCGACGACCAGCCCGTCCGCCTCCTCGATGGCCGCGAGCACGCCGCGTGCGGCCGGCGAGAGCTGGTCCCGGGTCCAGGCGGCGCCGAGGCCGGTCCCGGCATCGACGAAGTCGAGGATCTCCGCGTCGAGGGAAGCCTGGGCGCTGGCCTCGCGGAGCACGGCATCTACCAGCGTGCGGGTCTTCGAGGGCCGCTGCACGTTGGCGCTCAGCCCGACGAGTCTCGGTCGTGTCATTCCGGATGCCTTGCTGCGAGACAGGATGACGGACCGCCCCGATCCCGAAGAACGGAGGTTGCGCGGCCGGACATCCGAACAGGCCGCTAGAATTGATGGCTGCGACTTCCGCCGTCAATGAAACGGCGTTCCCAATTGACCGGTGAAGGAAAAACGTTCTCCCCGAAATCGGGCGACAAATATGGAATTTCATCTCGACCGCCGCGCAGAACGGGCGCGAGATCTTGCGTGCCGGCGGTTCATTCGCGCCAGAGGCGGGGTTTTATTCTCTCGGAGCGCCCGGCGGGAGAAGCGTGTTCTCGGTACGCGGGCGGACCTGGAACCGAATCGCCAAGCCCGGGATCCGGGGCGGAGGGGTAATCCGGCGCGGCCGGAACGCTGCCCGCGGTGACACCTTCGCGGTCGTCAGCGTCGTCATCGCCGCCGTCCTCGACGACGCGCCCGGGCGGCTCCGGATCGGAAGGCGGTGCCTACTTGCGGACGAGGAGGTGCTGCACGGTGCCGTCGTCGCCGTACTTGGTCCACATCTGCGCGCAGGCCTCCTCGGGACGCTCGCGGAGCTGCGCCAGCTCCGCGTCGAGGTCATGCTGCAGGGCGACCGAGCGCTTCTTCGTGAAGAAGTCCGCGTGATTCAGATGGTTCTCGCGCGAGAACTGACGGAAGCGCTCCGTGTCGATCCGGACGGCCGGACAGTGTCTCGCGGCCAGATCGGCCTCGATCCCCGGGCGGAGCGCCGGAATGTCCTTCTGCAAGGACGAGCGACGGGCTTCGGCCCAGGTACCGAACACGGCCCAGGCCAGTGCGGCCGCCACGAGAGGAGCAAATCTATTCATCGCAAGATATATCGCTGTGCTGCGACATCCCAAATCTCGCACCTGCGATAAGTTCGATCAGGGCCGCAGAACGCAAGACACTTCTGTGTGAAAGCGCACACCCCGCGACCGGCGCGGCGCCGGGTTCGGAACCCGGACGGCCTCAGTAGGCCGGGACGACGCGCGTCTCGGGCAGCGGCGCCCGCATGGTGAAGTGCAGCCCGGCCGGCTGGAAATCGAAGGCGATCTCCGCCTGGCACTGGACCTTCAGGACGCGCTGCAGCAGCGTCGAGCCGAAGCCCTTCCGCGTCGGCGCCGCCGTGGCCGGGCCGCCCCGCTCGGTCCAGTCGAGGTGGAGCATGCGGGCGGCCGGCGTCTGCTCGATATCCCACCGGATCGCGATCCGGCCCTCCGGGACCGACAGGGCGCCGTGCTTGGCCGCGTTGGTCGTCAGCTCGTGGATGGCCATGCCGGTCGGGACCGCGAGGTCGCCCATCAGGTCGATCGCGGGGCCGTCCAGCTGGATGCGGGCGCCCTCGACGTCGTTGTAGGGCCCGAGCTCGTTCATCAGCATCTCGCGCAGGGGCGCCTGCTGCCAGTAATCCTCGGTCAGGAGATTGTGGGTCTTGGCCAGCGAGATCACCCGCGCCGAGAACGACGCATAGAACGCGTCGACGCTGGTTGCGGACCGGGCCGAGGCCCCGAGCAGCGCCTGCACAGTGGCCAGCGTGTTCTTCACCCGGTGATGCAGCTCGCGGATCAAGAGCGCCTGCCGCTCGGTCGTGCGCTCGCGCTCCTCGAGATGGGCGCGCGCCTCGAGCTGCCGGCGCTTGGCGCGGTGGGCGGAGCGGGCCGCCATGATCAGCGTCGCCGGGTGGAACGGGCGTTCCAGCACGCTGACATTGCCGAGCATGTCGGTCAGCTGCGCGTTGGGCTCGGCGCCCCGCAGCCGCAGGAGGATGAACGGGAGATCGGACCAGGGCGGCTGCGCGGCGATCCAGTCCGCCAGGGCCTGGCGGTTCGAGGACAGCAGCGCCTCCTCGGTGAGGACCGCGCAGGCGGCCGCGTCGAGCCGGGAGACCACGTCCGCGAGGCTGGCGCACACCTGTGCCGCGATCCGCGCCTCGCCGAGGATCGCTGCGGCGACGGCGGCGTCGCGGCCACCCGGCGCGAAGATGAGAACCGGCAGTTCAGCCTCGGTCATCAGCCGCGCGGGTTGGCAGGAGCGACGACCGCTCACCCTCGAATGTCGGAACGCCGGTCATGATACCTCGGAACGCGCTGAGCGGTTCGCCAACGCGGATCCCGCCGGAGTCGATCCGCAATTCGCGGATCGTGTCCTCGTGGCTGCCAGTCCGCTTCTTCACGACCGAGATCGCGCGCCGCAGCCGCCCGTCGGCCTCGAAGGTGCGGAACAGCAGGATCGTGTCGCTGAGGTAGGTGAGGTCGACAGTCGCGCCCATCGCCCCGATCATGCCGTGCTGGGCCAGGACGAGGAGCGAGAGCACGCCCTGCTGGTTCAGGTAGGTCAGCATCTCGTGCATCTGCAGGAGCAGGTAATTCTCCTCCGGCATGGCGTTGTGATAGCCGGTCAGGGAGTCGATCACGACCGTCGTCACGCCCCGGTGCTCGACCGCGTTCTGGACGATGTCGGCGAGTTCGCCGGGCGAGACCTCGGCCGGGTCGATCTGCTCGACGATGAGCGATCCGGCGGCGATCGCGTCGTCGACCGGCATGGCGAGACCGCGGGCCCGGCGACTGAGGACGCCGGTGGTCTCGTCGAAGCTGAGGATCAGCGCGCGCTCGCCGCGGGCGATCGCCGCGGTGACGCAGGTGAGCGCCACCGTCGACTTGCCGACGCCGGACGGTCCGATCAGCATCGTGCTGGTGCCCCGGTCGAGGCCGCCGCCGAGCAGCTGGTCCAGTTCGGGGCTGCCCGTGCCGCACTGGTCGTCGGGGAAGGTGCCGAGATGCTCGGCCGCGACGAGGCGCGGGAACACCGTGAGCCCGCCGCGCCGGATGACGTAGTCGTGGAAACCGCCCCGGAACGGCGTGCCGCGCATCTTGATCACGCGCAGGCGCCGCCGCTCGCCGCCGTACAGGGGCGCGAGCTGCTCCAGCCGGATCACGGCGTGGCTGAGGCTGTGCAGGTTCAGGTCGTCCGTCTCGGCGGTGAGATCGTCGAGGAGCAGCGCCGTGGTGTTCTGGATGAGCAGGAAGCTGCGCAGGGCGTGGACCTGCCTGCGGTAGCGCAGCGATCCCTGTGAGAGCAGCCGGATCTCCGAGAGGCTGTCGAACACCACGCGCTGCGGCTTGAGCCGCTCGATCTCGGCGATCGCCATCCGGACGGTCTCGCCGAGCTCGAGGTCGGACGAGTGGACGAGGCTCTGCTGCTGCCCGGGGTCGAGGCTGAGTTCCGGCGCGACGAGCTCGCAGATCTCGATGCCGTCGAGGGACCAGCCGTGGCGCTCCGCGACGTTCAGGAGCTCGCGCCGGCTCTCCGAGAGCGTGATGTACAGGCAGCGCTCGCCCCGGCGCACGCCGTCGAGGAGGAACTGCATCGCCAGCGTCGTCTTGCCGGATCCGGGCCGCCCCTCGATGAGGTGCGAGCGCTGGGACGCGTAGCCGCCGGCCAGGATGTGGTCGAGGCCGGTCACCCCGGTGGAGACCGGTGCCGCGTCGTGATCGGTCACTGCCATGTCGAGGTCTCTGCCGTCGTCCCACGGGCGGGCGGCCCGTCGACCGCGCGACGGGCCGCGGAGCCCGGTCTCGTACACGAAGCCGCGCGCAGCGCGAAACGCCGCCGCGCGGCCGGCACCGCGCGCCTGCCCGACGGGCGCGCGGCGCGGACGTCGGCCTCGGCGAGACGATCCGGGACCCGGCGAGCGCGGGCTCTGCGGCCGCGGGACGGTCCCTCCCCCGGTCAGGTCGGAAGGCCCGGCGCCCGCCGGGAGCGGGCGCCGGGGCGGTCAGGGCGTCACTGGCTGCCCGGGCCCTTCGCGAGTCCGGCCAGGGTGAACAGGTCCACCGACAGCTTCGCGCCGATCACGAAGGCGTCCGGGATCGGCTTCGGGCGGAACGGGAAGCGGGTCTGGTCCGGGTCGATCACGTATTGCAGGTTCGGCATCAGCCGCACGGCCGGGGTGAGCTGGATGCCGTAACTCAGCTCGAGGATGGTCTGCAGGGACTCGACGGTCCGGGTGCCGAGCCCCAGCGACGCGCGCGCCGCCCGGATGTTGGCCGTGCCCACGGGGGAGAGCTTCTCCATGGCGAAGACGAAGCCGAGGGTGTCGTAGGGCCGGCCCGGGAAGGTGCCGGTCAGCACGGCGCCGCCCTCCAGGAAGTAATCCTGGGTCTGCCGTCCGCCGGTCCCGCCGATCGCGACGCCGAACACCGACAGGCCCTGGACGCCGTTCGGATCCGGCCGCCAGACCATCTGGTCGAAGCGGGCGTAGACCGCCGACCGGCCGAACCGGGTCAGCGGATCGAGGCCGCTGAAGACCTGGGCGGCGCCCCGCCGGTCGAGCACGGGATCCGTGTAGTCCGACCGGTCGAACACGGCGCCGATGCTGTAGTTGCGCGGCAGCGGGTCGTTGCCGAAATTGGTCGAGTAGCCGACCTCCACCGGCACCAGGTATCCGGTGGCGCCGCTGGTCGACCAGTCGACGCCGTTCCGGGTCGGCAGCTGGTCGCGCGGGTTCACCTCGTAGATGCCGGCGTGCAGGAACACCCTGTCGGTGACCCAGGCCTTGGCATGGCCGCCCCAGGTCGCGATCGGCCAGTAGGTGAAGTTCGTCAGCTTGAAGATGGACTTGGGCGCGCCGCAGGTCGCGTTGTTCTGGAAGTTGCAGTAGAGTGGCGAGGCCAGGAAGTTGGGGTTGGCGAGCAGGCGGCCGACCTCGATGTCGAGGCGGTTGTCGAACAGCTTCTGCTCGTAGGACAGCAGCGTCAGGTGGGCGGTCTGGCCGCCGCCGTAGATCTCCTGCACGCTGCCGTTGAAGCCGATGTCATCCTGCGCCAAGCTCCGGCCGTGGCGCTGGGTAACGATCGTGTGGACCGAGCCGCCGTCGATGCCGGCGAGGCGGCCGAGATCGGCGTCGAGGCCGAACGCGATCTGGCCCGCATAGGCCGATCCCTGCCGGATGCCGCCGGACGGGTTGGCGGCGAACTCGCCCGTGTAGTTCAGGACCATACTGATCCCGTTGCCGAGATCGAGGGTGCCCGGCGGCAGGCTGGGCGGCGTCGCGCTGCTGCCCTGCACGTCGAGGCTGGCGGCGGCGCTGCTGGCGCCCGAGAAGCTCCGCGCCTCCCGGATGACCCGCCGCCGGGCGCGGTTCGCCCGGTACCGGGCCTTCTGCGCCGGGCTCGCCTTCGGTCTCGGATTCACCGGGGCCGGTCCCCCGTCCGGTGCCGTCGCCTCGACCTGCGCGACCGCCGGGCCCGCGCCCGCCGTGATCGACGCGGCGCAGAACGCCAGTGCGGCCCATCGCCAATGCTTTGCCCGATGCTTGCCCCGATGCTTTCCCCGATGCTTTCCCATGTGTGACTCCCCCTTAACCGCGCGGCCTTGCCTGGCTCTGTCGCGTTCGTGTCCCGCAGGGGGGCCTCCCGGTCAGTCCGTGAAGGCCTCCACCGCGCGGCGCTCGCCGCGCATGAAGGCGTCGGCGGCGTGGATCAGCGGATTCAGGTCGACGTCGCTGGTGCCGGAGCGGACCAGGGCGGCGAAGCGGTCGTAGAGGCCGCGGTACTCCGCCTCGGACGGGAGCGGCTGGTCGCGGCCGGCGATCGACAGGGCGGCCCCGCCCCGCGACAGGACCAGGGGGCCGTCGTCGGTCTCGACGCGGATGTCCCAGGTCTGCGGCCCGGTCTGGCGCCAGTCGAACCGGGCGCGGATCGGGGTGCCGGCGGCGTCCGCGAAGTGCAGGTCGGCGGCGATCGGCGCCTGCCGGTTCTCCGGCACCGACAGGGTCGCGCCGGTGAGGAAGAACGGCGGCAGGATGTGGGTGGCGATCGACAGGGCGTTGATCCCCGGATCGAACACGCCCATCCCGCCCGCGTCCCAGATCCAGTCCTGGCCGGGGTGCCAGTGCCGGACATCCTCCAGCCAGGCGATCGCCACCGACCGGATCCTGCGGCCCGACAGCCACCGGCGGGCGGGCTCCACCCCCGGCGCGCAGCGGGAGTGCCAGCTCGCGAACAGGCTCACGCCCCGGTCCCGCGCGGCCGCGACCAGGAACCCGACCTCGGCCAGCGTCGCGCCCGGGGGCTTCTCGAGGAAGACGTGGCGTCCGGCCGCGATCGCCGCCAGGGCCGCCGCGCACCGCGCCTGCGGCGGCTGGCATAGGGCGACGGCGTCGAGGTCGCCGTGCGCCGCCAGCATCGCCTCCAGGCTGCCGTAGCTCGGCACCCCGTCGAGGCCGCCGTGCCGGCTCGCCACCGCCACGAGCGCGTAGTCCGGCGAGGCGGCGATGGCCGGCAGGTGCTGGTCGCGGGCGATCTTGCCGACGCCCACGAGGCCGATGCGGATCGGGGCCGCCATGTCAGAGCACCCGCACGGACGGCGCGTCCGCCGGCGCGATCGCCAGCGGGTTGCGCAGGGGCAGCGTGAACGGCGCCGCCGCGATCTCGAACACGTCGCCCGGCCGCGTCGCGACGCCGTCGCTGAACGACAGGGTCGCGGTCCCAAAGAAGTGGACGTGCACGTCGCCGGGGCGCCGGAACGGCGCGTACTTGAAGTGGTGCAGCTCCAGATTGGCGATGCTGTGGGACATGTTGGCCTCCCCGGACAGGAACGGCTTCTCCCAGAGCACAGCTCCGTCGCGCAGGATGCGGCTCGTGCCGCGCACGTCCGGCGGCAGGGCCCCGAGCCACAGCTCCGGGCCGAGGGCGGCCGGGCGGAGCTTGGAATGGGCGAGCCACAGGTAGTTGCCGCGCTCGGTCACGTGGTCGGAGAACTCGTTCGCCAGGGCGAAGCCGAGGCGCACCGGCGTTCCGTCGGCGTCGATCAGGTAGATCCCGGCGATCTCCGGCTCCTCGCCGCCGTCGCCCTTGTAGAACCACTCGGGCTGCGCGCCGGTCTCGCCCGGCGCCGGCTTCCCGCCCTCGACGCCCATCCGGAACATGCGCATCGAATCGGTCGGCGCCGGGTCTGTCGCGGCCGCGCGGTGCATCGCGTCGCGGCCCTCGGCGGAGCCGAGATGCGTCAGGCCGGTGCCGCTCAGCATCAGGTGCGCGGGATCGGCGTGGTCGATGGGCGGCAGGAGCCGGACCGCGTCGAGATCGACGGGCGCGCCGAGCCCCGCGCGCTCCGCCGTCGCGGTCAGATCGTCCCCCGCCGCGAGGGCCCTGTGCGCCAGGGCGAGCACGCTGTCGACGCCGAGCACCCGCCGCGCCCGGCCGTCGGCGAGCAGCGCGACGGCCCGCTGCCCGTCGGCCGCGCGGAATTGTAGGAGTGATCGTCCCATCTGTGTCCTCCCGGGGATGCCCGCTTCGGGGCGTCCTGAACGCGCTGCCGTCGAGGGTCGCGCGGCGGCCTGTCAGCGGCCGGGTTGCGGGGCGCGAGCGCCGTCGATCCGGCGCGCCAAGTCCCGGTGGCGGGCCGGGCGCGGGAACCGCTCGGTCGCCAGCGGCCCGACCGCGCCGTTGCGGCCGCCCGAGGTCGCCGGGAACGGACCGCCCTGCACCATCGCGGGGGCGACCCCCGCGCCGACCCGGACGCTTCCGCGGACCGTTGCGAATCCTGTCGATTCACTACTCATACAATTAGGCTAGAGCAGTTCGCCTCCGGCCGCAAGCGCGGCCGCGACTTCGGTGCGGCGGGCGTTCCTCTTTGCGCTCCTACAACTTCAGGATACGATCACGCCGTTCCTGCCCCGACCCGGTGGCCCGGACCGGAGGTGGATGCGGTGAGGCAGGAGCGGAGCTCGGAGAACGTGACGCTGCCCCTCGCCTCGGGGTCGCGCCGCATCCACGGCTCGGTCGCCCGCGATCTGGGCGCGGCGATCCTCGGCGGCCGCTACGCGCCCGGGGACGTGCTGCCCGGCGAGATCGAATTCTCTGAGAAATTGAACGTCTCGCGCACCGCCTATCGCGAGGCGATCCGCATCCTGAGCGCGAAAGGGCTCGTCGAGAGCCGCCCGCGCACCGGCACCCGCGTCAGCCAGCGCAGCCGCTGGAACCTGCTCGATCCCGACATCCTCGCCTGGGCCTTCGAGTCGGAGCCGAGCGAGTCCTTCATCCGCGACCTGTTCGAGCTGCGGATGATCGTCGAGCCGGCCGCGGCCGCGCTCGCGGCCGAGCGGCGCTCCGGCCTCGACATCGCCCGGATGGGGCACGCCCTGGAGGAGATGGGCCGCCACGGCCTCGCCACCGAGGCCGGGCGGGCCGCCGACCAGGCCTTCCACAACACGATCCTGGAAGCGGCCCGCAACGGCGCGCTGATCGCCCTGTCGAGCTCCATCGCCGCCGCGGTCACGTGGACGACGATCTTCAAGCACCGCCGCCAGGGCCTGCCCCGGGACCCGATGCCGGATCACCGCGCCCTCTACGACGCGATCGTGGCGGGCGACCCGGACGCCGCCCGCGCGACGATGACCGAGCTGGTCCGCCTCGCCCTCGCCGACACTGAGCTGGCGATGCGGCCCTGACGGTGCCGGCGGCGGGGCGCCGCCGGCCCGGACATTGCCCGAGTGGCCCGAGTGGCCTCAGTGGTTGTCGCGCGGCACGCCCCGCGTCTGCGCGATGCGCTGGAACGCCTCGGCGCCCTCCAGGATGGCCCCGGTGTGCATCTGCCCCACCGCGGCGCGCTGCATCGCCTGCCAGGGGGTCTGCGAGGCCGGATAGGCGTAGCCGCCCGCCGCCTCCAGGGCCGCGCGCCGCCGCGCGATCTCGTCGGCGTCGACCAGCATGTCGGCGGTGCCGCGGCGCAGGTCGATCCGCACCCGGTCGCCGGTGCGCAGGAGGGCGAGGCCGCCGCCGGCCGCCGCCTCGGGCGAGGCGTTGAGGATCGACGGCGAGCCGGAGGTGCCGGACTGGCGCCCGTCGCCGAGGCAGGGCAGCGCGTGCACGCCGGCCCGGATCAGCTGCGCGGGCGGGCGCATGTTCACCACCTCGGCCGCCCCCGGATAGCCCACGGGCCCGGCCCCGCGCATGACCAGCAGGGTCTCCTCGGTGATGCCGAGGCTCGGGTCGTCGATCCGGGCGTGGTAATCCTCCGGCCCGTCGAACACCACGACGGGACCCTCGAAGGCGTCCGGATCCTCCGGGTTCGACAGGTAGCGGCTGCGGAACTCCGCGCCGATGACGCTGGTCTTCATCACCGCGGCGTCGAACAGGTTGCCGCGCAGAACCAGGAAGCCCGCCGCCTCCTTGAGCGGCCGGTCGATCGGCCGGATCACGTCCTCGTCCTCGATCACGGCGCCGCGGCAATTGTCGCCGAGGGTGCGCCCGTTCACGGTGAGGGCGCCCTCGCGGATCAGGCCGCGGCGCATGAGCTGCGCCACCACCGCGGGCAAGCTGCCGGCGCGGTAGTAATCCTCGCCGAGATAGGCGCCCGCCGGCTGCAGGTTGACGAGGAGCGGCACGTCGAGGCCGTGGGTCTGCCAGTCCGCGATGTCGAGCGCGACCCCCATGTGGCGGGCGATCGCCGCGAGGTGGATCGGCGCGTTGGTCGAGCCGCCGATCGCGGAATTGACCGCGATGGCGTTGAGGAAGGCGTCGCGGGTCAGGATGTCGGAGGGCTTCAGGTCCTCGGCCACCATGGCGACGACGCGCTTGCCTGTCAGGTAGGCGGCCTCCTGCCGGTCGCGGTAGGGCGCCGGGATCGCGGCCGAGCCGGGCAGCATCATGCCGAGCGCCTCGGCCAGCGTGTTCATCGTGGTGGCGGTGCCCATCGTGTTGCAGAAGCCGGTCGAGGGCGCCGACGAGGTCACCAGCTTGATGAAGCCGTCGTGGTCGATCTCGCCGGCCGCCAGCATCTCGCGGGCCTTCCAGACGATCGTGCCGGATCCGGTGCGCTGGCCCTTGAACCAGCCGTTGAGCATCGGCCCCACCGACAGGGCGATGGCCGGGATGTTCACGGTGGCGGCCGCCATCAGGCAGGCCGGGGTGGTCTTGTCGCAGCCCGTGGTCAGCACGACCCCGTCGA
Organism: Methylobacterium sp. Leaf361; assembly: GCF_001424445.1. NCBI lineage: Bacteria > Pseudomonadati > Pseudomonadota > Alphaproteobacteria > Hyphomicrobiales > Methylobacteriaceae > Methylobacterium > Methylobacterium sp. Leaf361. The sequence continues at coordinate 40,785 of NZ_LMPY01000018.1, forward strand.
GGGGGTAGCCGTAGAGCAGCTCCACGAGCCCGAGATAGGCGAGGTTGCGATCGAGGCCCGCGGTCGGCCGCTTGCCGGTCTCCTGGATCGGGTGGACGGGAAACTCCAGGACGATCCCGCCCGCCTCGCGGATGCCCTCGCGGATCCGCTCCGCGAGGACGAGGTGGTGGCGATTGCACGGGGACAGGTCCGAGCCGGTCTGGGCGATGCCGATGATCGGTTTGCCCGAGCGCAGCTCCTCCAGGCTGAGGCCGAAGTTCAGGTAGCGCTCCAGGTAGAGCGCCGTCATGTCGATATTGTCGGGGTTGTTGAACCACGCGCGCGAGCGCAGGGGCCGTGCAATCGGTCGGTCGGTCATTTCTGGGTCCGGTGGGCGGGGCTGGTCGAGAAGCGGTAGGTGATCACGTTCCGGTAGGTCTTGCCGGGATCGAGCCGGGCCGAGCCGAAGGCCGGCTGGTTCGGCGTGTCGGGGAAGAGCTCCGGCTCCAGCGCCAGGGCGTCCGACTGGCGGTAGGCGAGGCCGGACTTACCGACCGCGGTCCCGTTGAGGAAGTTGCCGGCGTAGAACTGGAGGCCTGGCTGGTTGCTCGCCACGTCGAGGATGCGGCCCGATCCCGGATCCTCGACCCGCGCCACCGGGTGCGGCTCGGCCGTGGGCGCGTTGGTCACGACCCAGTTGTGGTCGTAGCCGCGCCCGCGCACGATCTGCGCGTCCCGCCCGTCGCGGATCCGCGCGCCGATCACCGCGGGCTCGCGGAAGTCGAAGGGCGTGCCGGCCACCGGCAGGTGCGCCCCGGTCGGGATCAGGGTGGCGTCGACCGGCGTGAAGCGCTCCGCCGGGATGGTCAGAATCTGGTCGAGGATCGAGCGGCCCGAGCCCTCGCCCGCGAGGTTGAAGAAGCTGTGGTTGGTCAGGTTGACGATCGTCGGCTTGTCGGTCGTCGCCTCGTAGGTGACCGTGAGCGTGTTCGTTTCGTCCAGCGCGTAGGTGGCGGTCGCCGTCAGCGTGCCGGGATAGCCCTCCTCGCCGTCCGGGCTGACGTAGCGCAGGGTGACCGAGGGGGCCGCGCCGCCCTTGACCGCGGTGATCGTCCAGAGCCGCTTGTCGAAGCCGGACGCGCCGCCGTGCAGGGCGTTCGGGCCGTCGTTGGTGGCCAGCGTGTAGGTCCGGCCGTCGAGGGTGAAGCGCCCGGCGCGGATGCGGTTGGCGTAGCGCCCGACGCTCGCGCCGAAATAGTTGCCCTTGGCCAGGTAGGAGGCGAGGTCGTTGTAGCCGAGCACGACGTCTGCGGCCTTGCCGGAGCGGTCCGGCACGTCGAGGCTCCGCAGGAGCGCCCCCCACGACAGGATCCGCGCCGTGACGCCCTTGCCGTTCGTCAGCGTCACCTCCTCCACCGTCCGGCCGTCCGGCAGCGTGCCGAACACCGCCCGGGTCGGCTCGGCCGCCCGGGCCGGTTCCGGCGTCAGGCCCGGCAGGGCCGCACAGGCGCACAGCGCCAGGGATCCCACTCCACGCATCGCGCTCTCCCCCTTCGTGATTCCGCCCGCCGCGCCGGTCGTGCGCCGGACCGCGACGGGACTCGCGGTTGACGTCCGCGAGCCCGATATATACTCAGACAAATAAAAGGAACAACACGGGACCCCGACAAGGCGGCCCGAGAGGCAGAGGACAACGCCGGATGGCAGGACCGATCGCGACCGCGGGGACCGCGGCGCCCCGGACGGGGGCGGAGGCCGCGCGCGACCGGGGCGGCTACCGCCCGGCCCTGTCGCTGCTGGCGAGCCTGTTCTTCATGTGGGGCTTCATCACGGTCATCAACAACACGCTGCTGCCGCACCTGCGCAGCGTGTTCGACCTCGACTACACGCAGACCACGCTGATCGAGTCCGTCTGGTTCATCGCCTACTTCGTCGCCTCGATCCCGGCGGCCAAGCTGATCGAGCGCGTCGGCTACCAGCGCGCCCTGGTGACGGGACTGGGCATCATGGCGCTGGGCACGCTCGGGATGATCCTGGCCGCCCACCGGGTCTCCTACGCGATCACGCTCACGGCCCTGTTCGTGATCGCCAGCGGCATCACCCTCCTGCAGGTCGCCGCGAACCCCTACGTGGCGGTGGTCGGCCCGGCCGAGAGCGCCCCGGCGCGGCTCAACCTCGTGCAGGCGTTCAACTCCCTCGGGACGACCCTGGCGCCGCTGTTCGGCGGCTACCTGATCCTCGGCCGCTCGGCCTCGGGCAACGCCGCCGCCGGGGCCACCCTGACCCCCGCCGAGCGCCTGGCCGACGCGCAGTCGGTGCAGCTGCCCTACCTGATCGTGGCGGTGGTGCTCGTCGTCCTCGCCGCGGTCATCGCCCGCTTCCCGCTGCCCGCCATCAGCGGTTCCGGCGGCATCACCGCCCGGGCCGCCAGGGCCGAGCGCGCCGGCCTGTCGCTCTGGCGCCACCGCAACCTCGTGCTCGGCGTGCCGGCGATCTTCATCTACCTGATCGCCGAGATCGGGGTGTCGAACCTGTTCATCAACTTCGTGTCGCAGCCCGAGATCGGGGACCTGACCCACGCCCAGGCCTCGCGCTACCTGTTCCTGCTCTGGGGCGGCATGATGGTCGGCCGCTTCGTCGGCAGCTACCTGATGCAGCGGCGCCCGGCCGAGACCGTGCTGGCCGGCGCGGCGATCGGCGCCTGCGCGGTGATGCTGGTGGCGACCTTCGCGACCGGCCACCTCGCCCTGTGGGCGCTGATCTCGGTCGGCCTGTTCCACGCGATCATGTTCCCGACGATCTTCACCCTGGGCATCCGCGGCCTCGGTCCGCTCACCGAGGAGGGCGCCGGGCTGCTGATCATGGCGATCGCGGGCGGGTCGCTGGTGGTGGTGCAGGGCTGGGCGGCGGACCGGTACGGGCTGCAGCACTCCTTCCTGATCACCGCCGCCTGCGAGCTCTACGTCCTGTTCTACGCGCTCTGGGGCTGCCGGACCGGCGCCGCAGCGCGGCCGGCCGGCGTCTGAGCGTCGGCCAGATCGGGGAGCCCGCCATGGACCTGCGGATCCGCATCCTCGACCGGCCCCGGCGCGACCGGCTCGGCGAGGGCCCGGTCTGGGTTCCGGAGCGGGGCGTGCTGTTCTGGGTCGATATCGAGGCGCCGGCCCTGAACTGGCTGGACCTCGCCGACGGCGCCGTGGGCACGCGCCCGTTCCCGGAACCGCTCGGCTGGATCATCCCCCGCGCGGGCCGGCGCGACTTCGTCGTCGGGCTGAAGAGCGGCTTCGCGACCTACGACCTGGAGGCCGACCGCCTCGCGCCGATCGGCGACCCCGAGCCCGACGATCCCGACAACCGCCTGAACGACGCCAAGGTCGATCTCGCCGGCCGGATCTGGGCCGGGAGCATGCACCAGGCCGAGACCGCGGTGTCGGGCGCCCTGCACCGGCTCGACCCGGACCTGACGTGGCGGCGGATGGATACCAGCTACGGCGTCGCCAACGGGCCGACCTTCAGCCGCGACGGCCGGATCCTCTATCACAGCGACAGCGCCGCCCGGACGGTCTACGCCTTCGACCTCGCCGCCGACGGGGCGCTGACGGGCAAGCAGCCCTTCCTCCGCTTCCCCGACGATTGGGGCTGGCCCGACGGCATGACCACGGACGAAGAGGGCTGCCTGTGGATCGCCCACTGGGGCGGCGGCCGGCTCAGCCGCTTCGATCCCGCGGGGCGCCTGCTGCGCGCGATCCCCCTGCCCGCCCCCAACATCACGAGCTGCGCCTTCGCGGGTCCCGGCCTCGACCGGCTGTTCGTCACCTCGGCTGCGCGGGGGGCGGAGCACGTGCCGGAGGCCGGCGCGCTGTTCGAGCTCGACGTCGGCGTCGCCGGCCTGCCGCCCCGCGCCTTCGCGGGCTGACCGACCCGGCGCCGAGGACGTGAGTCCCCTGCGCAGATCTTTCCTCCAGCGGGGCGGGTCCTCCGGCGTCCGAGCTGCCGCAGCGGGCGGTCGCCGGTCGGCAGTCGCGGGCAGGCGGTCGCGGGATCGTGCGTCGGCGTCCTCCGGATGGGGGATGCGGTCGCCCTGTGGCGGGTCTACGGTCGGGCCTTCTCCGAGACGAGATCACCTTCAAGCCCGCCCGGCCAGGCCGCGGCGGGCTTCTTGTCGGGCGCTACCGCCGGATCGGCAGCCGGTGGCGGGCGTACCCGGCGGCGTCGCGCACGACCAAGCTCCAGGACCGGTCGGGATCGGCGGCGCAGACCTCGTCGGCCATCTCGGCGATCACGCTGCGCGCCTCGGCCATGGCCTCGGCCAGGCTGCCGACCTCCACGCCGTCGTCGTCCCGGATCGTCTCCTCGCCGCTCTCGAGGTCGAAGTAGAAGCGCTCGGACACCGACCTCCCCCCTGCTGCAGCCCCGCGGCGATCGTCCGGATATCTCAACGTAGTGCGATACACGACTGGGAAAGGTCTTCGGTCGGATAAACCTTAATGCATCTAAAACATGGAGTTTGCTCGGATCTGCGCCGTCCGCCCGAGATTCCGCTCACGTTATCAAGTACAAGAATCCCCAGCGTCCCCCCGCCGTCGTCCGACGGCCCGGAGCGGTGGCGCGCCTGAGCCGGGGCCCCGTGACATGTCGACCTCCGCCAACCCGCCAGACCCGTGCGCCGAGACGGCCGCGCTCCGCAAGGACAAGCTGCGCGCGCACATCAGGAGCGTGCTGTCGACGATCCGGTCCCATCATACGGGCCGCGGGGCGCCGTCGATCCGGGCCACGGGCTACGTCCTTGGAGGGTGGTTCTGCGGCTCGGCCGCGGCAACGATCCCGCTTTTTACGTAGCAACGGTCCGTCCAAGGGATGTGTTTCTCGAGGCGCCGCGATCCGGCGCTTCGAACGGCGTCCCATGGCAGAGAACACCCAGCTTCGATCCCATATCCGCGGCGTGCTGCTCAGATTGGTGCGGCGCCTGCGCGATCGGGCCGGCTGACGGGGTCCTGTTCGAGGCCGGTGGGACAATTGCGAGACAACTGCGAGACAACCGCGAGGAGGCCGGTGCGCCGCGCGGCGCACCGACCCCGTCGTCCGGCCGCTTACCCCGGCTGAGCGCCCATCATCGCCTGCATCCGATCGAGCCGGGCGATGTGCAGGTTGATCAGCGGCAGGGCGCCGCGGGCGATCGCGCGCAGGCCGGGATCCTCGCCCGACCGGGCGTAGGCGCCGTGGATGCCCAGCGCCTCCTGATGGCCCTGGAGCGAGGCGTTCACGAAGGTGGCGTCGTATTGCGGCCCCGGCGGCATGGCGCTGAGCTGCGCCAGGATCTGCGCCTTCTGCGCGTCGGTGGTCATGCCCTGGGCCGGAGCCGGTCCGCCGAGCACGCCGCCGACGACACCGCCGGCGACGCTGCCCGCCGCATTCACGGCCGTGCCGGCCACCGCCACCGGCGCCGCGACGAGGCCGCCGATCAGGCCACCCGGGCCCGCCGCGGCCGCGCCCGGGATCGGGGCGCCGCCCGTGTAGGCGCTGATCTTGCGGGCGAGGTTCACCTGTTCGACCACCTCCGCGCGGGCGAACTTCTTGACGGCGGGATTGGTGGTCTTCGCGTGGGCGTCGCGGGCCGTGTTCTCCAGGAACAGGCCGCCGCTGGTGGCCATCTGGAGATAGGCGCCGGTCGGAATCGCGCCGGCCGGTGTGACCTGCGCGAGGGCTGTGCGGGTGACCGCCAGGGCCGCGGTGGCGCCCAGCATCGTGGTGAGGAGAGCGCGTCTGTGCATGCGACGGTGCATCATGGGAGTGGCATCCGGATTGGGTGAGGCACCCGACGCCCCGATCATCGCTTGAGGTGCTGCCCGGCGAACCGCACAGGGGGGACAAGGTTCCTGCCCGGCGGGCCGTCCGAACGGCGGGATCGGGGCACCGAGAAACCGCAGGATGGATCGGATTTCGCGCGCGAATGACCGGTCCTGCGCAGCCTTTGCGCGGGAATACGCCGTCTTCGCCGCCCGGCCCGCGGCTTTATCTCCGATCGATACAGATCTAGATTGGCGCACCGAACGAGGCGGCGCCGCGCGGGGCGCGCGGCCATCCGGACCGGCTCTCGAGGTGACGATGGGCCAGACGACGATCAAGGACGTCGCCCGACGGGCCGGCGTGAGCTTCCAGACGGTCTCGCTGGTCCTGAACCACCCGCAGAAGGTCGCCCGGACCACGCGCGAGACCATCGAGACGGCCATGCGCGACCTGGACTTCGTGCCCAGCCTCGCCGCCCGGTCCCTGCGCAAGAAGCCCAGTCGCAGCATCGCCTGCGTGTTCGCTCCGGCGCCGGAGCCCGCCGCCGACGGGGGGCGCCCGGGGGAGACGGCCGATTACGGCCACGTCCTCCGGACCTTCGGCACCGTCACCGATCGGCAGGGCTACACCCTGGTCCACCGCTGCCGCCGCGCCGACGACCCGGACGGCCCGGGCCGGATCGCCGGCCTCGTCAGCGAGGCCCGGGTCGACGGCCTCGTGGTCTTCGCCGAGGATCGGGACGACCCGCTGATCGGCCTGCTCCAGGCCAAGCGATGCCCGTTCGTGGTGTTCGGCCTGGAGGTGCCTGGCACGCACTACGTCGCGCTGGCGGAGCGCGACGCGGTCCACGGGGCCGTCCGCCACCTGATCGCGGCGGGGAGCCGGTCGATCTGCCTGCTCGCGGGCGACGCGCGCCGGCCCGCCGCCGCCACCGAGCGGTTCCGCGGCTACCGGGATGCCCTCGCGGAGGCGGGGCTGCCCCTGCGCGACGCCCTCGTGGTCTCCTGCGACGGGACCGCCGCGGGCGGCTACCGGGCCGCGCGGGCTCTCTTGGAGGCCGGACCCGGCGCCCGGCCGGACGCCGTCGTGGCCGCCAGCGACCGGGTGGCGTTCGGCGTACTGCGGGCGCTGCACGAGGGCGGCGTGCGGGTCCCCGCGGAGATCCGCGTCGTCGGCTTCGACAACCTCAGCCAGGGGGCCTACGCGATCCCGAGCCTGACCTCGGTCGATGTCCCGGTGCTCGACATGGTCCGGTCCGCCTTCGCGACGCTGGTCGAACTGATCGAGGGGACGCGGCCGCCGGACGACCTTGCCCAGACGCTGTTCCCCGCGCGCCTCGTCGTGCGCGAGTCGAGTGCGCCGGCGGCACCCTAGCGAGGCCGGCTCTCACTCCGCCGCGAGGACGCCCGCGCCGGATTCGCCGCGCCCGAACTGCGCCGCGTGCAGGCGGCTGTAGGGGCCGCCGGCGGCGAGCAGAGCCGCGTGCCGGCCCTCCTCGGCGACCCCGCCCTCCCCCAGGACCACGATGCGGTCGGCGTCCCGGATGGTGGCGAGGCGGTGGGCGATCACCAGGGTCGTGCGCCCGCGGGCGAGCTCGGCGAGCGCCCGCTGGATCTCCCGCTCGGTCTCGGTGTCGAGCGCCGAGGTCGCCTCGTCGAGGATCAGGATCGGCGGGTTCTTGAGGAAGACCCGCGCGATGGCGATGCGCTGCTTCTGGCCGCCCGACAGGCGCACGCCGCGCTCGCCCACCACGGTGTCGAGGCCCTCCGGCAGGCTGTCGATCAGCCCGCCGAGACGGGCGCGCCGCGCGGCGGCGTCGATCTCGGCCTCTGCGGCGTCGAGGCGACCGTAGGCGATGTTCTCGCGGATCGTGCCGGCGAACAGGAACACGTCCTGCTGCACGATGCCGATCTGGCGGCGCAGGCTCGCCAGGGTGATGTCGCGGATGTCGATCCCGTCGACGGTGATGCGGCCCGCCTCGACCTCGTAGAAGCGCGGCAGCAGGGCGCAGAGGGTGGTCTTGCCGACCCCCGAGGGACCCACGAACGCCACCGTCTCGCCGGCCGCCACCGCGAGGTCGAGGCCGGCGAAGACCGGGCGGCCGGGCCCGTAGCCGAAGCCCACCCCCTCGAAACGGATGTCGCCGCGCAGGGCGCCGACCGCGCGGGCGCCGGGCCGGTCGGTGATGTCGGGCTCGGTGGCCAGCAGTTCCTGGTAACGGCGGAAGCCCGCGACCCCCTTCGGATACGTCTCGACCACGGCGCCGATCTTCTCCAGCGGCCGGTAGAACACGCCCACCAGCAGCAGGAAGCCCACGAAGCCCCCGGGCGTCAGGTCGCCCCGGACCACGAAGGCGGCGCCGCCGAGCAGCACCGCGATCTGGACGAGGCGCAGGCCCAGGTAGTTGATCGACAGGCCGGCCGCCATCAGCCGGTAGGCCTCGAGCTTGGTGTCCCGGTAGCGGGCGTTGTCGAGGGCGAAGAGGGCGCGCTCGTGGGGCTCGTTGGCGAAGGCCTGCACCACCCGCATCCCGCCGACATTCTCCTCGATCCGCGCGTTGAAGGCGCCGACCCGGCCGTACTGGGCCTGCCAGTTGCGGGTCATGCGGCCGCCGTAGCGGATCGACACGAACGCGATCAGCGGCAGGATCGCCGCGGTGATCAGCGCCAGCGGCGCGTGGACGTAGAGCATCAGTGCGAAGGCGCCGAACAGCGTCATCACGGCGATGAACAGGTCCTCGGGCCCGTGATGGGCGACCTCGCCGATCTCCTCCAGGTCCTTGGTCACCCGGGCCACGAGGTGGCCGGTCTTCTGGCCGTCGTAGAAGCGGAAGGAGAGCTTCTGCAGGTGGTCGAAGGCCCGCGCCCGCATCGTGGTCTCGATGTTGATGCCGAGCACGTGGCCCCAGTAGGTGACCACCACCATCAGGCCGGCATTGGCGACGTAGACCAGCGCCAGCGCGGCCGCGGCGAGGAGGATCAGGCCCCAGTCCTGCCGGGGCAGCAGGCTGTCGATGAAGCCCTTCACGGCGATGGGGAAGCCGAGCTCCAGCAGGCCCGACAGCACCGCGCAGCCGAAATCGACCAGGAACAGCGTCCGGTACGGCCGGTAATAGGCGAGGAAGGCCTTCAGCATCGCGCGGCTCGGATCAACGTTGGGCGGCGCACTCGACGGGGCAGAGCGCGCCGCAGGACGGCACCCCCGGCAGGCGGTGGCGCAGGCAGCAGACGCGCCGCCGCCGGCAGCCCGAAGGTCCCGGGCAGAGCGCCTGCGCAAGAGGACTCTCGAGCGGGCTCCTAGCGCAGCCGGGGCCGGCGCGCCATCCGAGGCAGGCCGCGACGTCGTCACAGGCGGCGGCGCGGGCGGTAGGGCAGGTGGTGGAACAGGCGCTCGCGCAGGTGGTGCCGGCCCCCTCCCCGTCCCCAGCCAGCCCGGCGAGCGGGTCCCCGAGTTCCCGGGCGACGTAGTCGAGGATCACCGCGGCGTTGCCCCAGAGGACCCTGGGGGCGATCCCGCACCGGGCGTGGCAGAGCTCGACGAACGGGCGCAGATGCGCCTCCACCAGCCCGGTCAGGCCGGGCGCCGGGCAGGCCGCGCAGGCCGACCCGTCCGCGGGCAGGCGGAAGCGGCGTGGCCGGCCGGCCGCGTCGAGCTCGAGGCTGACCGCGTCGAAGGCGAGCGGCAGCGGCCGGCCGAGGCGCACCAGGGCGGTCAGCGCCGGCGTCGCCAGGGCCGCGAGGTAGAACTGGCTCCAGTAGGAGACCCGGACCCGCGGGTCGGCGGTCCGGAACTCCGCGCCGAACCCGGCCCCGAAGGCGGCCATCGTCGCGTCGAACACGGCCTCGTCCCGCAGGGCGCCGAGGGGCAGCGCGTCCGGGCCGCCTGGGCCCTCGGCGACCCCGTCCCGGTAGGCCGCGAGCGTGTCGGGAACCTGGGCGGCGACCTCGGCGATCATCGCGCCGCCCCGTCGTCGCGCAGGGTCCGGTCCACGGCGACGGCGAGCCACGCCACCGCGGCGGCGTAGAGCGGCAGGGTGGCGGCGAAGTAGCCCGGCCAGCCGATCCAGCCGGCGAGCGCCGGGGCCGCCACCCGCAGCGGCATCGCGGCGAAGAAGGCGGCGCCGAACAGGAGCGCGTAGTCGGTGGCGGGCTTCGGCCCCTGGGCCCAGCGGTAGATCATGTTGAAGACCGGCACGCCCAGGAACCCGCCCGCGACGAAGCCCAGCACGGCGGCGGTGATGCCGAGATCCGGCACCCGGCCCGCGCAGGCGACGACCATCAGGCCCCCGGAGGCCAGGACGCCGAGGGCCCCCACGGCGATCAGCCGGACCGTGCCGAACCGCGCGGCCAGCCATCCGGCCGCCAGCGCCATGACGAGGTTCACGGCCGGGAGCACGGTGCCGGTGAGCGTGCCGACCTGCCCGAGCGGGACGCCGAGATCGAGGAGCGCCAGGGTGTTGGGCCCGCCCACGAGGTAGGAGGCGGCGAAGTAGGCGCCGAGCACCAGCACGCGACCGCCCAGGCGGCGCAGCCGCGCCAGGGAGCCCGACCAGCGTTCCGGGCCCGCACCGGCCGCGGTGCCGGCACCGGCGCTCCGGGTCTCGCGCAGGCGCGACTCCCGGTAGCCCAGGATCGGCAGCAGGCAGAGGGCGTCGAGGGCCGCGCAGGCCAGGACCGCCCCGCGCCAGCCCAGGCTGTCGTAGGAGCCGACCAGCACGCCGACCCCCAGGATCCCGCCGAGGGAGGCGCCGCACAGCTTGGCCGAGGCCACGAAGGCGCGCCGCTCCGCCGGCACGGTCTCGACCACCAGGGCCTCGAGGGCGATGTCCATGGTCGCCACGCAGGCGCAGGCGGCGATCGCCAGGGCGAGCAGCGCCAGGAGCGGCCAAGCCTCGCCGAGGCTCAGGACGACCAGCAGGAGCACCGAGGCGGCCTGCGCGGCCGCGATCCAGCCGATCCGGTGGCCGAGGATCGGCAGGCGGAGCCGGTCGAGCAGGGGCGCCCACAGGAAGGTGAGCCCGACCGGCAGGTTGATGAGCTGCAGCAGCCCGACCTCGGCCAGCTCCACGCCCCGCGCCCGCAGGATCAGCGGCGCCCCGCCGGACAGGAAGCCGAGCGTCGCCCCGAAGGTCACGTACAGGCAGAAGAACGGCGCCAGCGGCCGCAGGGCCGCCAGGGTGTCGACGACCCGGGTGCCGATGGCGGGTTCGGCGGAACCCGTCATCGCCCCCCGCACGCCGTACCGCGATTGGTGCCGCGATCCGGGCCGGTCCGGAGACCGCAGTTTATAATCACACTAATCTATTGATTTACCTCGGTTTTCGCTCTTTAGAGAGGCCTGTGCCGGGGATCAAGCCGGCGGGTATTCGCGGCGCGCCGCCTCGCCGGATCCGGCGTTAACCTTTCGTCAACCATGCCCCCGACAGAGTCCCCAGCGGAGGGCTGAGCCATGACCCGACGCCGGGATTTCGACGCGCTGAGCGAGGCGCAGATCGCCGCGGACCGCACGCAGGGACGCTGGGTCGAGCCGAGGGCGGGCTTCCGGCCAGTCGGGCCGCGGGCCGTGTCCGATCTGCTCGACACGATCCAGCACGTGGCCGAGGCCGCGACCGGCGAGCGCAGCTTCCTGCACCTGCGTCCGGAGGCCGGCCGGCCCCGCGGGCGCTGAGGCGAGCCGGCCCACGCTCCCGCCGCCCCGACCGCGCGGCGCACTGGCAAGGGCCGACCGGTTCTGCAACAACGCCGACATGAGACGGCGTCCGGCCCTCGAATCCGCCAACGCGCGCGCCGATCGCATCCGCCCGATCCGGCGGCGCCCCATGGGCGCGGACGCGACGGCCGGGCGGCTGGTCGGCCATGGCGGCCTGCCCGGTGGCCGCGACGGCCGGATCCGAGGGTCCAGGTCATCACCGGCTCCGCCGAGAACGCGACCTTCGCCACCTGCGGACTCGAATCGGGGATGCGGATGATCACCGAGCCGTGCTCCGTGGAGACCCTGGCCGCGCGGGCGCCCGCGCCGATCGCCGGTCGCGACTGACCGCCGATGCCGCTGTCACTGACGACCCGCATCCTGCTGCTCGTCCTGCTCGCCCTCGCCCCGGCGCTGGCGATCCAGGGCTACAACGAGGTCGCCCTGCGGGCGAGCCGCGACGCGGCCGTGCGGGCCGACGCCCGCGCCACAGCGCGGGACGTCGCGGAGGATTTCGCCCAGATCTCCGAGCGGATGCAGCAGGCCCTCGACCTGATCTCCGAGGATGCCACCGTGCAGGTGCGGGAGCCGGCGGCCTGCACCGCCTACCTGCGGCGGGCTGCCGCGCGGCTGCCGCACGTGCTGCTAATCGCCCTCACCGATCCCGACGGGGCCGTGATCTGCGACAGCGCCGGCGCGCCCGCGGGCTCCTACTCGAGCCGCGGCCGGGCCTATCACCGCCGCGCCCTGGAGCAGGGCGGCTACGCGATGGGCGGCTACGCGGTCGGCTTCCAGACGAAGCGGCCGTCGATCCACTTCGCCCGGGCCGTCCATGTCGGCGAGTCGGCGGGGGCCCCGGCGGGCGTCCTGCTCGCCGCCGTCGACCTCGACTGGCTCTCCGATCACCTAGAGCAGGCGCTCCATCAGCCGGAGACGGCGATCACCGTGACGGACCGGGACGGCCTGATCATCGCCCGCCGCCCGGACGAGGCGGCCTGGATCGGCAGGCCGATCCCGCCTGACCGGGCCGCCATGCTGGAGGCCCAGGGCAGCGACGTCCGCGTCGCCGCCGGCCTCGACGGCCGGAAGCGAATCATCGCCACCGCGATGCCGGACGGCCCGCTGGCCGGGGTGCGCGTCGTCGTCGGGCGCGACTACGCCACCGCCTTCGCGGATATCGACGCCGCCACCCGCCGCGGGCTGGTTCTGATCGCCCTGGGGGCGGCCCTGGCGCTCGCCGCCGCCCTCGTGGCCGGGCGGGTGTTCATCCGGCGACCGGTCGACCGGCTCCTGCGCACCGCGGCGGCGTGGCAGGCCGGCGACCTCGCCGCCCGCACCGGCCTGCGCGGGGCCGCGGAGTTCGACCGGCTCGGCAGCAAGCTCGACGCCATGGCCGGCACCCTCCAGCGCAACACCGCCGAGCTGCGCGCGGAGATCCAGCGCGGGCGCGCCCTGCAGGCGCAGCAGGGCACGATGCTGCACGAGCTGAACCACCGGGTGAAGAATACCCTGGCCACCGTCCAGGCCCTCGCCCGGCAGTCCCGCGGCTCCGCGGAGGTCCTGGAGGCGCGGATCCTGGCCCTGTCGAAGACCCACGACCTCCTGACCCGCGAGGACTGGAGCGGGGCCCCCCTGCGCGAGTTGCTGGAGAGCGAGCTCGGACCCTACCGGACCGGCGACGACCAGATCCGCCTGGACGGGCCGGACGTGTCGCTGAGCCCCCGCGAGGTGCTGGCCCTCGGCATGACGGTCCACGAGCTGACCACCAACGCGGCCAAGTACGGCGCCCTCTCGGTCCGCGAGGGCCGCGTCCGGGTGGCGTGGTCGCTCGCCGCCGGCGCGGCCGGGGAGCGGCGCCTGCGGCTCAGCTGGGAGGAGCGCGGCGGCCCGCCGGTGCGGGCGCCGACCCGGGTGGGCTTCGGGACGCGGCTGATCGCCGGCGGCGTGCGGCGCGAACTCGCCGGCACCGTCGACCTCGCCTTCGAGGCCGAGGGCCTGCGCTGCCGCCTCGACGTCCCGCTCGATCCGGGTCTCGGCACCATGCTGGCGCCGACGGGCTAGGTGCGGCCCGGCTCGGGCGGATTCAGTCGTCGGAGCAGAGCTTTGAGCACGGATCCTGGCAGATCGGTTGAACGCGCCCCTCCGCACGGCGCGCGTGGCGCGCGGTCGACCCGCGCTCAGGCCGCGCGCGAGCATTCCTCTGAATCGCGTTGATACCTTTGGGTTTTCCGGTCCCGGTATCACGCGCCGGCGCGCGTCACCTCCCGGACGTCGCGCTTCACCTGCCGCCACGTCCGCCAGGGCTCGAGGTTCGAGAGCGCCATCCGGCGGGCGCCCATCCAGCCGAGGCCGAGCGCGATGACGAGGAACGGCGCGGCGACGATCAGCGCGGCCGGCGCCTCGGCACCGAACGGCACGGCCAGCAGCTTCACCACGGCGTCGAGGCCGAGGAAGAAGGTGACGATCAGCAGCACCGGGATCGTGCCGACGATGGCGATCAGCGACACGATCGCCCGGAAATTGCCGTCGACCTCCGTCCGCGCCAGCGTGAGCAGCGCCTCGACATGCGCCGTGCCCTCGCGCAGGGCCGCGATCAGCAGGGCGAGGGTTCCGTCCGGGGTCTGACGCATGGATACGAGAATCCTCGGGGCCGTCACCGGCCGGCACTCGCCAACGGGGCCGCGGCCCGAAGCGTTCCGCGCCGGTGGCTCACAGCATCAGGAGCAGGGCGCCGAGGATCAGTACGGACGCCAAGCCTGCCAGGAGGACCGCCCGGCCGGCATCGGCGCCGTCGTCCGGGACCGGCTCCGGGGCGTCCGGCGCGGCGGATGCGGGCTCCGCGAAGGCCGCGCCCTGCCCCGCCTCCGCGGCCCGGACCGGCGGCGTGCCGGGCCGCGGCGCCGGGAGGGCGACCGAGACCGGGATCGCCCGGTCCGTCGGGGGGCCGAAGGCCTCCGGCTCGACGCTCACGCCCGCCGCCTCCAGCTCCAGCATCACGAGGACCAGGGCGTCGACGTCCATCCGCTCGACGGGCAGCGCGGCGCGCAGATCGTCGGCGGTGAGGAGGCCCCGGTCGCGGCCGAGGGCGACCAGCCGGTCGAGCGTCGCGCGATCCAGAGCCTGCGTCATGTCCCGCCTCCGCGGCCGCGTCCCGATGGTCCATCGAGAACGCGCCGGGGTGGCGCCGGTTACCGGCGGCCGCGGGTGTTCCGGCGCTAGGCCCCGAGGGCGGGCGCGGCCGCCGTGATCGCGCCGGGCTCCGGCCGCGCGCCGCCCGGTCCCGGCCGGAACCGGAGCATCGGCCGCTCGATCAGGTACCAGCTCAGCAGGCCGAGCGGGATGGCGGCCGCGAGGGCGAGGGCGGCGACCGTCCAGGGCGAGATGCCGGGGATCCGCGCGACCAGCAGATTCTGCACCGGCCACGCGTAGAGGTAGAGCCCGTAGGACGGGTCGACCTGGGCGGTGGCGCGGCTGAGGGCGGTGGGGCGCACCGCGAAGGCGAACCAGAAGATCAGGTAGCCGCCGAGGATCGCGAAGGCCGGCTCGGCCAGCGGTCGGCTGAACATCAGCGGCAGGAGCAGCAGGGCGGCGCGGGTCGCGCCGCGCCGCGTGTAGGCGATCCGGTCGGCGAACAGCCGGAAGGCGCCGCCGCAGCAGAACACGAAGGTGAGGCGGATCATCTCCGACAGGGATCCGAGGGTGTCGCCCGGATGCCCGACGGGCAGGAAGAGCCAGCGCAGGGCGAGGAGGCTGCCGAGCCCCCCGAGCAGGCCGAGATAGCGCCCGCGGCGGCGCAGGGCGCGGGCGGTGCCCACGAGGCCGAGCAGCAGGTAGCAGCCGAACTCGCACGGAATGGTCCACATCGAGCCGTTGAGCAGCGGGTAGGGCAACTCGGCGAAGGCGCCCGGGACCACCGGCATCAGCAGCAGCGACAGCCGCAGCAGCGTCTCGAGCGGCGAGGCGGCCGCGAGGTTACCGCCGCCGAGGGGCGCGACGACGGCGATGCAGAGCAGGGACGCGACCACGAAGGCCGGATAGATCCGCAGCGCCCGCCGCGCGAGATAGTCGCTGAAGGAGCGCTTGGCGCGGTAGCTCGCGGTGATCAGGTAGCCGCTCACGAGGAAGAAGCCGTCGACGGCGATCTCCCCCAGGGACAGGGTTCCGAAGACCTGCGTCAGCAACTCCCGGGACCGGTTCCCGTCCACGAGCTCGGGGGCGTGCGCGAGGATCACCAGGCCCGCGAACAGGAGGCGCAGGGACCCGAAATTGTTCGCCCGCGGATCCCGGCCGCCCGTCGTCTCCGCCACCCCTACCCGCTCCGCGACGCCTCTGCCCGCCGCCCAGGGGCCGGGAAACGGCGCGCGAAGGCAAGGACGCCGGGGCAACACGCGCCGGAGATCTGGCCGCGTCGCCCGCGTCCGCACGCGACGGTGCGGGCGCCGTTGCGCTCCCGGCGTGGTTGGGCTAGGGAATGGCCACGGCCAGCACCCGTAGCTCAGCTGGATAGAGCGTTGCCCTCCGAAGGCAAAGGTCACACGTTCGAATCGTGTCGGGTGCGCCAATCTTCTCAATGACTTAGCACCGTTCGATGGTCCCTCCCCCGGAGCCGGGGAACTTCCGGGGGACTTTCAGGAAGAAGGTGCTGCCCCTCTGTTGGGTGATCGCGTCTCCGCCCGCCCAGGGCATCGGGACGGTCAGATCAGGAAGATCTCTTCCTCAGGCTCCTCGACCGGCGTGTCAACACGATGGCGCGGCGCCGGGCCCGGCTCAATGATCACGCCCTCACGCGTGTAGACGATCCGCGGATGCGTGAACCCGGCATCGACCAGTGCGCGGATGGCGCGGGCGATTTCGGCTTGCGTCGCTGTGGCGGGGCGGGTGCTCATTAGCTTCACCTGATCTGGCATGGGTTCGGGCAGCATCGCCCCGAACACGAAGGTGTGCCAAGCCCCTTCGCCCAGGAGCTTGGCACACCCCTCAGGCGCCGGGGGAGGAATAGAAGGCCCACGGATTGAGCGGGAACACACGCTCCCACAATCCGCGCGGCGCAAGCCCGGCACCATTCATCGACAGCTCGATACGCTGGCGATCCGCGGCACACTCAAAGTCGGCCCGCTGCGGGTTCAGCACAAGCTTGACCCACGCGTTGTAGTTCTGATGGTCCCGCACCGCGGCTAGCGTGGCCGGTATGACAGAGGTTCGGTGCCAGGGAGCACCTGACGTGTCCGTGCCGCCGTGCTCGATGACTATACGACCGGCGATGGCGTTGCCCCTGATCAAGCGTCCCAGCTTCCTGGCGTCGATGCCCTTAAGGTCGAGGGCAGACTGGGCACCAATTACGGCATCCAGATAGTTCAGGCTGTCGCTGCCCTGAAGCATGCAGGGGGGAGCACTATAATTTTCGATGGCAGCGTGCACGGTCACGGCGGGATCTCCTAGGCGAAAGTGAAGATGCATGCTTCTGAGGCGAAGCGGTTTGGTTCGGGGCGTCGCGGTCACATGATGATGATGCGCTCGGGCTCTTCATCTTCGACCGGCGTATCAGGTTGGTGGCGCGGGGGCGGGCCGGGCTCGATGATCACGCCCTCGGCTGTGTAGATGATCCGAGGGTGCTTATGCCCGGCGGCTTCCAGGGCGCGGATGGCCCTGGCGATCTCGGCTTGCGTTGCGGTGGCGCGTCGGGTGCTCATGAGCCTCACTGCCTAAAGCGTGAAACTGGCTAACCCCACTTCAGAGCGTCCTGGTTCACCTGCCGGTTCGTGCGGATCAGGTCCCCATCGCCATGCCGGAGGAAGAAATCATCGGTGATGAATTGGTGGATTTGGTCGGTGCTGGAGCCCGGCCGGGCCACCTCGCCGGCCGTCCGTAGGTGCGCAAGATGCGGATCGTCCCCGATGTCATGCGCCCTAATGCCACCGGCCCGCGCCTTCGCGACAAGATCGGCCGCATAGGTCCGCACAGCTTCCGACATGCCGCGCCGTGCCAAAGCTGGCATCGGATTGTCGATTATGAGCTGGGTCAGGGCCTGCACATTGGTTTCGCGCCGCTCGCGCGCCAGTCGCTCGCGAAGCTCCTTGTACAATTCGCGGCGGGCCACGCCTTGCGCGACACGTGCCTGCGTCTCGTCGTTGAGCGCCCGGCGCGCGCTCAACAGCCGCTCGCGATTGGCGTTGGCCGCCTCGCCGTAGCCGGTTCGCGGTAGCTTGAACGCCTCCGCGGCTTCCTTGGCCCACGCTGGGGCATCGTTGCCGCGAACGGCGATCACGACATGAACGAGCTTCCGGAAGCGCACACGGTCGGACAGCTTCACCCAATCGGCCGGGTCGGGCGATAGGGCGATGGCGTCGCCCTCCCCTCTGGCAATCCGCTCCCGCTCAGTGCGTGAGATGCGCTTATCCTCGCGGCGCCGGATCGGGGCGCGGCCGTCAGAGGCTTGGAGCACGCGGGGCGTGCCGGGGAGTGTGGTGGCGGCGGTGTGCATGGCTGGCCTCACAGGGCGTAGAAGCCGCGGGCGCCGAGCTGTTCGGCGGTACGGGCGGCATCGGCATGTGAGGGCAGCGACACGTCGTAGACGCCGTGACCGGCGAGAAGGAAACGGAACCACATGGCGAAGGCCTCGAAGTATCGGGAGGCCGATGGGCCACCCTGAACACTGGATGGCGTGGGCAGCGAATTAAAGGGTGCGTCTGCAGAGGGTCCGGCAGGAGGTGGATAGGGGCCCAACGGGTGGGGCGGGGTATGGTGTTTTCTAGTAGGGACCCGAAATTTATATTTGGGGCCAAACCTCGCACGAAATACAATAAACAATAGTGCAGCCTCCAGGCGCTCACATCCTGGCAGCTGCACATTTTTTGCTTTGGGGCTTACAACCCTTTGCCGCGAATATTCAGAGCAGCCGCAACCGCGGCAGCAATATTTCCGGACTTTGCCGCTTCATTCGCCTGTTTAAGAAACGGCACATCTTCAGTCCGCAAGCCATATAGCTCCGGCTTTGAAAGGATCGCCGGCTTGCCAGCCCTTTCCACAAGCAGGTTGTTACTGACGGCGCTTGCTCTAACGGCGGCGATGCGATGCGTAGAGCTAATTAGACGTTTCGGGAGACCTGAAGAACCGTCATCCGTATCTGTCCCATCATCTGGAAGTGAAGGGCTAGGCGTCAAGTATTTATCATATATCTCGCTCGCTTTCTGACTTCCGGTGCGACCTGCAACAACACCAGAGTTAAAAATTGCATCCGACTGTGCCTTTAGAATTTTGAAATTTGATCCAATTTCAGTAGATAATGTGGCGTCCCATAGTTTTATATCCTCTTCTGATCCACACCGCCCGAGGATGTAATATGCATAACCGCGCCGATTGAAATCGTCGGAAGAAGTTGCTTTCCGAGCTTCGCTCAGATCTTCGGCGCAGCGCTTTTCGATCGACGGATAAGCATCCATAACGCCATGGATAAACCCCTGCCCCTCCAATAGCTCGGGTATAGACAGGTCGCTCGTCTTATTATTATTATGTTTTGGGAGCGGGGGCTCTGGTGCGTTGGGATCCATCGCAGCCAGCGGCCCGTCATACACATCACATTCTTTTTGCGTCAGAGTATCATTACCAGGATTGGCCACCCATTGCATAATGCGAAATGGAGGCTCTACATCGTCCAGACCTCTGGCGTGCCCAAGTTCATGAGCAACAACTAGGTTGTTGTCGGCAGCTGAAGCCAACACAGTAGCAACGCCACCGCCCATCCACGTGCATCCGATAGCGCCCCCCGACCCTCCGCAGTTTGACATTGCTGGAAGGAATATTAATTGGTATCCCAATGAACGCGCCTCTTTGTGGCCAGACCAATCCGCAAAGTCGTATGGTATCTTTGGGTCATAACTCACTGCGCCATTTAGCACGAACTTGATAGGGCACGCGACATCGGGCCTTGTCCCATTTTTATCCCTAATAATATACTCGGCTCTTTCGAGTACTTTCTGCACGTCGGACTGCGATATTGCACTTTGCAGTTGCTTGTGGACCCCAACTCTTATCTTCATTGTTGTTTCAGCTGGAGACTGGCTTGAAATTCCAAGAATACCGCCGGTCAGCAAAAGCGCAATGAAGTGTGCTCTCTTCATTTCAACCTCCCAAGGCATTATTGTTAGCTGTGCACCATACTCACATGAGTCGTGCTTGGCTGATCATTAATGGTCGAGGCGGATCAACTGCCCGCAATCGGGCAGTACAAAAATGATTCGCTTTTTGATTGTATTCAGGCAAGCGGAATTATCAACATGTGCTCCCCTGCACGTAACTACAAAGTTTTTATTCCGAAAATTTTTCGTAAAGTTTAATGTGATCCCGGAACCGCAAGACGCGCTCGACCTAAACTTGCGCTCAAATATTTCTCTGCGCGCAAGCTAACATCGTGTCATTAATTTTCACAATCTTAAATTTTCATTCGCGAATGACGAGGATCATCGCAGATCTTGTCTCGCGTGGCTCTCACGCATCCGGTCCAATCCCTGAACGCTAAGCCGCATGCGTTTGTCGGCGGATCTATTCCATTGCAGGATCTGCACCTTGATCTTGGCCCGCGACCCGGCAGATCCTGCGTTGAGGTACTTGTTGCGCAGCTCGTCGCGCTTGTCCTTGACCTTGGCGCGCTCTGCGATGATGTCGCCCTTGGCCTGCTGCTCTACCGCAGGACGCTCAAGGCGCCGGTCGTGTTGACTACGGGCCGTTCAACCGGAAGTGCCTGCACGCGCGGCTTAGCCCCGGCCTTCTGCCGCTCCTCCTCGGATTTCTTGATCAGGCCCTGGAGGTGCTTCTCACCGACCCAGCGCACCGTGTCGGCCGGCAGCACGAACTCGCCCGCGTTGAGGCGGGCCGGCACGTCATCGGTCTGGGCGCCGCCCGAGGGCGACATCTCTCGGGTCACGCGGATGCCGGCGTGCATCTCGTCCGGCCCCCCTGCTCGATCAACGCGGATCGCCTCACGCACACGCCCGGGGACCGCACCACCTTCCTCGGCGAAGATGCCAGAGACGAGGCTGCCAACCTTCGATGCGAGCTTCCCATCGCTGTCGTAGCTCTTCGCGAGGAAGCCAAGGCCATTGCCGAGCAGCCCACCGAGCCCCGAGCTGGATGCCTGGTCGGCTTTGTAGCGGTCGAGCTGGTTCTGATACGACTGGTTCGTCGTGCTGGCGGCACCGGCCAGCGCCGAGTTGGCGATGCTGGTGTACTGCGGCGCCGTGCCCATGGTGTTGGCACCGGAGGCCGTGGTGGCAAGGTCGCTGTTGACCGCGGACGAACCCGCTTGGAGAGCCAAGCCCTGCTCCTGAAGCCCACGCGCTGCCGTTTGCTGCCCCTGCCCGATGGCCTGCCCGAGCATCTGCTGCCCGGTGAGCACGTCCTGCCGGCGCGAGGTGTTCATGGCGCTGGCGCGGGCCGCCGCCTCCTGAGTACGGGTGCCTAGGTCGAGCGCTGCCGCCCGCGTCTGGGTCGGGTCCACACCGAAGGCTTCAAGCTGTCGCTGCGCGTTGGCACGGCCAACGTCGAACTGCTGCGACACGTCGCCGGCAGCCGCTGCCGCCCGGTCGTTGACCTTCTGCGGGTCGGTGTAGCTCTCCGCGGTGCGGAGGAACTGATCCTCGGCCGGTACATAGTTCGTATCGTAGCGCGCCCGGTCGGCAGCCGCGTTGGTGTTCAGAGCACCCTGCGTCTGCAACGCGGCATTGACCACCTTGTCGGTGTTCGCCCGGTCGGCGGCGTACTGGTTCTGGGCCCAGCCGAACTGCTTGTTGGCCAAATCCTGGCTGTTCATCGCCGCTTGCGACTGAGCAGCGATGATCGGCGCGTAGTTAGGAACCGCAGGTGCCTTCTGTTTGCCCATGTTGCTCCCCAATCCCAGAAGCGAAGCATACAGCATCCAGGTAATTGCGCAATAAAACAATATCTTTGCTTGTGATTGGCGCACTATGTTGGAAATGTTCCGCGGAACATTCGGGGCTATGAGCCAAATCGACACGATTAGAGTGCCGCCCTGAGCTTCAGATCAGTGTCCCAGCGTAATTACCCACGCCCTTGCGCGGGACGGATTTCGCTGATTCTCTCGTGCGATGGGCCGCAGCGACCTTGAACGGCTGAGCCGCGAAGAGCTGATCGAG
>NZ_LMPY01000019.1:0-76163 GCF_001424445.1 Methylobacterium sp. Leaf361
CCACCCCGCGAGAGATCCCGCCTGCTACAGCGCTGTGAAGGGCGCGCAGGCGGGCTCTCCCGCTACCGGCGAGCTACACCACCTCCAGGGACACGACCCCGAGCACCGTTGCAGCACTCGCGCATCCGCGTGGCACGGCGGCGAGCCGAGTTGGCAGGGCACAGCCGAGGAGGCTGCTTGATGCGCCGAAGGCCGTCACGCCGAGTAGCGACCGGCGAGATAGCAGTGTTGCATGTAGCGCCAAGCCGGAAGCGGACATTGCGCACCTCACGAAATCGCAATGTATTATCTTCGCCCAACGTGTTCTCGTAAAGCACCCGCATTCTGGTGCTCGCCGTGGCGTTTACAATTATCCCGCAGGTTTATTGAGGCCACCGCAGGCTAAGCAAGCGCACAAGCACACATGGGAATTTTGGGCAGAGGCGATGCCAAGGCATGACCGCTTCTCGGAAGGGCCGAAGACTGCTCGCTCGGAGGGTCTGGGTCGGTAGGAGTGCGTCTGCTTTCCCGGCAGGCATTCTCCGAAACAGCCATTCCGCTTTCGGCCAGACGACGTCATGCCGAGTAGATAATGCGTGCAAAACCGGCCGTTCGGCTTCGCGCCCCTTGCAGCCATTCAGCCAGATCGATCAGCCTCTCCATAGCGGACATGGCGGCGGCGATCGATGCAGACACAGATCACATCATCAGCCAGCATCCAGTTGAACTGCATCCCCGACAACCCGAAATCCACATCGGACGGATCAATCCTTACGATTGAACTCTGCCTGGAAC
This sequence comes from Methylobacterium sp. Leaf361, assembly GCF_001424445.1. Lineage (NCBI taxonomy): Bacteria > Pseudomonadati > Pseudomonadota > Alphaproteobacteria > Hyphomicrobiales > Methylobacteriaceae > Methylobacterium > Methylobacterium sp. Leaf361. The sequence goes on from NZ_LMPY01000019.1 coordinate 775, forward strand.
TCCGATCAGCATGCCGATCGATCGGGGCGCGTCGCGGCGCGACGGACCGTCGAGCGCGCGGCCTCGATCGCCACCGTGGCGGCGCCGAGCAGCCGCGGCTCCGTCGGTCTGTTGAGGGCGTGGCGGGCGATGCTCGCCGCTAGGTCGTCGACCTCAGCCGCGATGGCGTCCAGACGATCCCGGTCGGTCTCCCGCCGGGCGGTCGAGCGGAGTGCGAGCAGGCGCGTCGTCGCGACCTCGATCCGCTGTCGCCGGATGCGCCCGAGGCGCTGCCGCAGCCAAGCGATGGTCGAGCAGACGCCGCCGCCCAGGATGGCCACGAGATAGATCCAGCTCTCATAGCGCTCGATGAAGGTCTCCTGCTCACGCTCGTAATAGTCGATGGCGCCCGGGTGAATGGGCAGGCGGGCGGTGGTGGCGTCCGCCGTGTCCTCATAGGCCGGATAGGTGAGCGCCTCGGCGGCCGGTACGGTCTCGGCCAAAGCCGCGCGCATCTCGAACAGATGCTGCGTGACCTCGGCTGCGAGGCTGCGCGACAGGCTGGCGCGCGCCATCAACCGGTAGGAGGAGCCGACCGTCGCGACATCCTCGGCCGGCAGGCGTGGGTTGCCACTGAACAGCCCGGCCGGCACCGTGACCGACTGGAGGCGCGGCCAGCGCGCCAGCACCGCGGCGGTGTCTGGCACGCCGACCAGCGCGACCGTGCCGTCCTCGCTCGCCGCGCGGACGAAGCCGACCAAGCGCCGTGCCGCCGGAAGCGTGGGCGTCGTCACAAGCGCCATCGCGTCGATGCGCCCGTCGCCGAATGCGGCCGTCACGTCGGCTTCCTCGAGCGGCACGAGGAGAACGGCCTGCGGCGGAACGGTCCCGTTCGGGGCGTCGGTGAGCGGTTCCAGCCCGTCGCGGGTCAGCAGGTCGCGCAGAAGCGTCCTGTCCGCGTCCCGGCTCGCCAGCATGCCCAGCCGCTTACCCGCCAGATCCGGGATGCTCCCGATGCCGGATCCCGCCGGCGCCGCCGCGAAGGCCGCGAGTTCCCGCAGGATCGCGAGGGTCAACCCGTTCCCGGGCATCGCGACGTCCGGTCGGACCACCGCCAGATCCGCCTTGCCGGTTCTGAGCGCCTCCGCGCTCTCGCGGACCCCCGGGAAGTCCAGGATCCTGAGTTGGACGCCGGTTTTCCTGCGGGCGAGTTCGCCCGCGTAGGCCCGCAGCAAGTCCGGCTCGGTGCCGCCGTTCGGGGCGACCGCAAGGGTCAGGGTCCTGGCGCGGGTGAAATGGACCCCCGCCGCCGCGGTGGCGACGAGCACGAGCACCAATCCGAGGGTGAGCCATGCCTCACGACCGACAGGAAACGCCGCTTTGCGCATGCCTACTCCCGGCCCTCAGCCGCTCGACGTGTCCGTTGCGCTCTGCCGGGCGAGCGGCCCCGGACCGCGATGACGTTCCGTCATGATCGACTGTTGTCCTGGCGCGTGCTGAAGTATCATCGATTCCGGGGGAACGACATGCTGGCGCAACTCGCGATCGGCGCGCTCGGGAGCGTGTGCAGCATCACGATCCACGCCTTCATGATGACCATCATCCTGAAGCTGGTTCGTGTGCACGGCGCCATCCGCGGCTACAGCAGCGTGACCCTCTGGCGCATCATGTCGTCAGCCGTGTGCGTCATTATGGTGGCGCATACTGTTGAAGTTGCGATCTGGGCCGCGATCTACAAAGTGATCCGGATAGCGCCAGCAGGATCCGACTTTCTGTACTTCGCGTTCGTCAATTATACAACGCTCGGCTACGGAGACATCGTTCCAGCCGAACGCTGGCGCCTCCTCGGCCCGGTTGCCGCAATGAACGGGATCCTGCTGTTCGGCTGGTCGACGGCTGTGATCTTCGAGATCCTGCGACGGACCCTCGCCCTCATGGAGAGAGACGCGTTCTGAGGTCAGGTCCCGCTGGTCCAGCATCCGGGCGCCGTCCGGCGTCGATCTTTCAGAGCCGATCCGAAAAACGGATCCGACGCCGTTGCGTCTTCACCCCGCAACACTCTCGCGGACGGTGCTACAGTCAGTTTCGTGCCCTGGCTGGATACGGGGATTCCGATGAGAGATCCCGGCAAGGCGCTTCGAACTGACTGGAACCGTGTGTCACCGGATCTCGGCCACGATGTCGTGGCGGGGCTCACGGCCGCAACCGTCGTCCTGCCGAAGGCGATGGCCTATGCTACGGTGGCCGGGCTGCCGGTGTCGGTCGGGCTCTACACCGCGTTCGTGCCGCCGGTCGTCTACGGATTGCTGGGCTCGTCGCGCGTCCTCAGCGTGAGCTCGACGACGACGCTGGCTATCCTGACCGGGGCCGAGCTCGGCACTGTGGTTCCGGACGGCGATCCGGCGAGACTTGCGGTCGCCGCGGCGACATTGACGGCCCTTGTGGGCGCGCTGCTTCTGGCGGCGCGGCTCCTGAAGCTGGGCTTCATCGCAAGCTTCATCTCCGTGCCGGTGCTCACGGGTTTCAAGACCGGCATCGGTCTCGTGATCCTGCTGGACCAAGCGCCCAAGCTCCTCGGGTTGCATATCGCGAAGCAGTCGTTCTTCGCCGATCTGGCGAGCGTCGTCCGCCACCTCCCCGAGATCTCTCTTCCAACCTTGGCCGTCGGTGGCACGACGCTGGCCATCCTCATCGGCATGGAACGGTTGAAGCCGCACTCGCCGGCGCCCCTGGTCGTGGCCGCCGCCGCGATCGCCGCCTCGTGGGTGCTGGACCTCGGCGCGCGGGGCGTCTCCACAGTCGGGCCGATCCCGCAGGGCCTGCCGTCCCTGACCGTGCCCGATCCCGGCCTCGTCCTCGCGCTCCTGCCGGGCGCGGTCGGGATCGCCCTGATGAGCTTCACGGAGAGCATCGCGGCGGCACGGGCCTTCGTCGGCCCCGGCGATCCGCCCGTCGATGCCAACCGCGAACTGGTCGCGACCGGATCGGCAAACCTGGGCGGAGCCCTGCTCGGCGCCATGCCGGCGGGTGGTGGAACCTCGCAGACGAGTGTCGTTCGCGCCGCCGGCGGCCGGACGCAGGCGACCTCGCTCGCGACCGCCGTCGCCGCGCTCGCCACGATGCTGTTCCTCGCCGGGATCCTCGGCCTCCTGCCGCAGGCGGCCCTCGCGGCGATCGTCGTCGTGTACTCGGCCAGTCTGATCCAGCCGGCGGAGTTCCGCGCCATCTATACGGTCCGATGCATGGAGTTTCGCTGGGCCGTCGCGGCGGCAATCGGCGTCCTCGCCTTCGGGACGCTCCAGGGCATCGTCGTAGCCGTCGTCCTCTCGTTCCTGGGCCTTGCCCTCCAGACGGCTCAGCCCCGTATCTCGATCATCGTCCGTAAGCCCGGGGCCGACGTCCTGCGTCCACAGTCACGCGACCATCCCGAGGATGAGACCTTCGACGGGCTTCTGATCCTCCGTCCGGAGGGCCGTCTGTATTTCGCGAATGCCCAGACCGTAGGGGAGCGGATGCGGGCGCTGATGGAGGAGCACAAGCCGCGCGTCGTCGCTCTCGACCTCAGCCGCGTGTCCGACATCGAGTATTCTGCGCTTCAGATGCTGCAGGAGGGCATACGGTCCGCTGCCGTCAGCGTCTGGCTCGTGGGCTGCAACCCGGACGTGCTCCGGATGGTGCGGCGCGCGGGCCTGGACCGGGAACTCGGCCCGGACCGCCTGTTGTTCAACGCCCGTACGGCCATTGCACGCTACGGGGCGCTCCGGGCTGCCACGGCAACGTCTACGGAACCCTGAGCGGCAGCGCGGCCGGCGCCGGCCGCCCGCTCCTGCGTGACCGCTCCTGCGTGACCGCTCCTGCGTGACCGCTCCGGTGCCTAATAATCGTACCCGACGCGCGTGCGCTGGCGGACATATGGGCCTGGGATACCGAGCGTCGCGACCATCACCGCCCGGGGTGCCGGATCGAACGGCATTGCGGCGGCGCTGAAGGCGATGAACCCGGCCGCAGCCCGAACGTCGTCGGGCCGACGGGGATCCCGAGAGATCAGCTCTGCCTCCCGAGACAAGCGGAGATTGCAGAGCCGGGACGGCAATTCGCCCTCGGGCGTGCACGCATCATGGCGCGCACAGGCGCGATCCAGCGCGTCTACGGGCCGAAGCGGCGCGCGGTTGTCGAGGCCGCAATAGTTGCCGTGCACGAGGAGCCGCGGCGCACTCGTGAAGTCCTGCGCCTGCGCCTGTGCGGACGACAGTCCGGCAGCCGCGAGACATAAGACAGCGATCCTGATGCGCATGACCAACGCCCCATTAAATCACGTGACGGGATGGTGCGGAACGCCGGAAATTGGCGTCCTTGGCTCGCGAACGACGCTCTGCGGCCGCCCTCAATTCGGGCGGCAGACACCGGCATCGGCGTCTCAGTAATGGCGAGGACCGCATCCGCCGGACGTCGTTCCGTGGTAGCCTGCTGCCGCTACGGCACCGACGCCCGCGCGGTGGCCAGCCCGTAGCCATACGGACGATAGCGATAGCCGTAGGCGCCGTATCCGGGACGACCGTAACGGCCATAGGCTCCGCGATAGGCCTAGCCACCGCCGTAACGGCCGACACCACCTCGGTAGGCGTGACAGCCATGGTAACCACCGCGGAAGCCCGCGACCCCACCGCCATGAAAGCCGCCGGCCCGGAAGCCACCTCCGTGAAAGCCGCCGCCGCGAAAGCCGCGCGCCTCAGCAGGGGCGCTGGTGAGGATCAGCGTGGCGGCGGCGGAGGCAGGGATGGTGAAGCGCTTCATGGGATAGCCTCCTCCAAGTTTACGGAACGTCCAGCACAGCTTGGTCGCCAGCCAGAGCGAGAATTATTCGTCAGCCGTTCAACCAGTTCGATTCGAATTGTAGTTTCGGTTCGCCCCATGGGCTTGATTAAAAGGGACAGTCGCGGTTACTCCAGTACATAATCGCTCATTGCGTCAAATTAAATAGTGATCTAAACTCCATTTTGCCCGAACCCAAATCCTGAAACTTTTTTGCCATAAAATAAATATTAGATAAACAATTAACATTGACGGCGCAATATAATAAAATAATATCATGGGAACATATTAATTACTTTCACGTATTGCCGGCATGATGGACTGAGTTGACATCCTGTTGCGCGATCGAGCGGGACAAGTGGCTCTGAATTGCAATGCGTCGCCGCATCGGTGGTTCTTGAGATCGGGCAACCTTTCCAGGTCAGGCAGGAGGGCAGGACGATGCGCACGCCTACTGATTCGACGGTCGGCCGCAGCGCCGCGTCGGCGGCCACCTGGCGACACCTTGGTCGCCGACTGTACGGAGAAGCGAAACGCATCGCCGCGATCTTCGCCTATCTCTGGGTCGTGTTCGGAGTGTTGGTGCTGCACGAGTCGGTGGTGCTATCGCGGCACGGCCTGAGCTCCCACTTCTACGGCCTCGCCTTCGTCAATGCCTGGATCCTGGCCAAGGTGATGCTTGTGGCGGAGGGGCTCGACGCCCGTCCGCACTTCCAGGGCCGACCGTTGGCCCTGCCCATCGCGCTACGGTCTGCCGGTTTTGCCGTGCTTCTCGTCTGCGCCTACGCCCTGGAAGAGACCTTGATCAACCTTTGGAAGGGGCACAGGCTGGTCGAGGCCCTGCCAGCGGTCGGCGGCGGCGTGCGCGGCCTCTCGGTCATGACGGTGATCATGGCCATCGCGCTCGTACCCTACTTTGCGTGGCGGGAGCTTGGCCGCGTGCTCGGCCGCGAAAAGCTGAAGGCGCTGATGCTCTCGAGTCACAAGGTATCACCCGGGACCTGATCGTTACGAGTGGGACGGCCAATTGTCCCGTCCGATCAAGCCGGGCGGGCGTAATCTGCAAGGATGCGCGGGGATTCTCCGGGCGAGGGACGGTCATGTTCCGCTGGTCTCGTTGTCTCTTCATCCTCGCTCTTCTGACCGCAGGATCGCATTCCGCCGCCGCGGAGACCGCGCCCGCTTCAGCGCTGCCCGTCGGCACCGTCGCCGCGCAGAAGAAGGCCATCGACACGGCGCTCGACTTCGTCGGCCGGGTGGAGGCCGTGAGCCGTGTCGAGGTGCGGGCGCGGGTCACGGGTTACCTCGACGCGGTCCTGTTCAAGGAGGGCGAACTCGTTCCGGAGGGAGCGCCGCTTTACCGGATCGAGCCCGACCTCTTCGAGGCCGCCGTCCGTCAAGCGGAGGGGGCGCTGGAGCGCACCCGCGCAGCCAAGACGCTCGCGGCGATCCAACTCCAGCGCGCGCAGGATCTCCTCGACCGCAATTCCGGCACCGTGGTCGCGCGCGACCAGGCGCGCGCCGCCCTCGAACAAGCGCAAGGCGCCGTGCTGGGCGACGAGGCGAGCCTGAAAACGGCGCAGATCAACCTCGGCTACACCAAGATCCTCTCCCCGATCGCCGGCCGGATCGGACGCACCAGCGTCACGAAGGGCAACGTGGTTGGACCGGACAGCGGGGTGCTCACCTCCATCGTGAGCCAGGATCCCATGTACGTCGCCTTCCCGGTCAGCCAGCGCGAGTTCCTCCGGGTGCAGCAGGGTGGTGCCCCGCTGGACCGGAGCAAGATCGCCGTGCGGATCCAGTTCTCCGATGGCACGACGTACGACCAGACCGGCCGGGTCAACTTCGTGAACATCAGCGTCGACCGCACCACCGATACGGTATTGGTACGCGCCAGCATGCCGAACCCCACCGGCGCCCTGCGGGACGGCCAGCTCGTCAAGGTCGCGCTGCAGACCGGAGCGCCGGTGGAGAAGGTGATGGTGCCCCAGGCTGCCCTCATCGCCGACCAGGGCGGCGTCTACGTCTTCGTCGTCGAGGACGGGCGGGCCGTGATCCGGCGGGTCAAGCTGGGCTCCGGCGGCACCGGACCGGATGCCATCGTCGACGAGGGCCTGTCCGGCGGCGAACTGGTCATCGTCGACGGCCTGCAGCGGGTCCGGCCCGGGATCGCCGTTCGGGCGAACCCGATCGGCCAGTCGGCAAGCGGGATCTGAGGCCATGCTGTCCGCGATTTTCGTCGACCGACCGCGCCTGGCGATCGTGATCGCGATCGTCACGTCGATCGCCGGTGCCCTGGCGCTGTTCACCATTCCGGTCGCGCAATACCCCGACATCGTGCCGCCGCAGGTCTCGGTGACGACGACCTATCCCGGCGCCGCCGCCGCGGTGGTGGAATCCACGGTCGCCCAGCCCATCGAGTCGCAGGTCGTGGGCGTCGACAAGATGATCTACATGAAGAGCGTCAGCGGCAACGACGGCAGCTACACGCTCACCGGGTCGTTCGAGCTCGGGACCGATCCCGACATCAACGCCGTCAACGTCAACAACCGGGTCCAGATCGCCCTGGCCAAGCTGCCCGAGGACGTTCGCAAGCAAGGTATCACGGTCAAGAAGAAGTCGTCCGCCCTGCTCGGCGTGCTCGCGGTCTACTCGCCCAAGGGCGCCCAGGACCCGCTCTTCATCTCGAACTACGTCACCATCAATCTGCTCGACCGCATCAAGAGCACGCCCGGCGTCGGCGACGCGACCCTGTGGGGACCGCAGGATTACGCGATGCGGGCCTGGGTCCGGACCGACCAGCTGACCGGGCTCAACCTCACCACGAGCGACGTGATCGACGCGATCAAGGCGCAGAACGTCCAGGCGCCCGTGGGCCGGATCGGTGCCCGGCCAATCTCCAACGCGCAGCAGCTTCAGCTCAGCATCCAGACCCAGGGACGGCTCACCTCGCCCGAGCAGTTCCAGAACATCGTCCTGCGCACGAACCCGGACGGCTCCCTGCTCCGCCTCGGCGACGTCGCCCGGATCGAACTGGGTGCGGCGAGCCTCGATCGTGAGACCCGACTCAACGGCAGCCCCGCGACCGTGGTGGCGATCTACCAATCGCCGGGCGCCAACGCGATCGCCACGCTCAAGGAGGTCAAGGCCCGCGTCGCGGCACTCGCCGCCTCCTTCCCGGAGGGACTGGAATGGAAGGTCACCTACGACCCGACGGCCTTCATCACCGAGACCGTCCACGAGGTGCAGAAGACCCTGATCGAGGCGTTCGTGCTCGTCGTGGTGGTGGTGTTCCTGTTCCTCGGCAGCCTCCGCGCGACGCTCATCCCGACGCTGGCCGTGCCCGTCAGCCTGATCGGCACATTCATCGCCCTGAAGGCGGTGGGGTACTCGGCGAACTCCGTCTCGCTGCTCGCCATGGTGCTCGCCATCGGCATCGTGGTCGACGACGCCATCGTGGTCGTCGAGAACGTCGAGCGGGTCATGGAGGAGCATCCCGACCTCTCCCCGCGCGAGGCCACCAAACAGGCGATGGCCGAGATCACGGCCCCGATCATCGCGATCACCCTGGTCCTGCTGTCGGTCTTCGTGCCGGTCGCGTTCGTGCCCGGCATCTCGGGGGAGCTGTTCCGCCAGTTCGCCGTGGCGGTCGCGGTCTCGATGTTCCTCTCGGCGATCAACGCGCTGACGCTCTCGCCCGCGCTCTGCGGGGTGCTGCTGCGGCCGCACCACGGTCCACGCCGCGGGATCATGGGCTTCATCATGCGCGCGATCGACGGGGTGCGCGACGGCTATGGTGCGGCGGTCGCCCGCATCGTCCGCCTGTCGATCATCGGCGTCGTGCTGTCGCTCGCGGCGGCCTGGGGCACGGTCGAGCTGGCCAAGATCACGCCCACCGGCTTCCTGCCGGAGGACGATCAGGGCGCGTTCTTCGTGGTCGTGCAACTGCCCGAGGGTGCGTCCGTCGACCGGACCTCGGCGGTCGCGGCGCAAGCCGAGGCGATCCTGCGCGAGGAGCACGCGGTCGCGGACACGACCACGGTCGTCGGCCTCAACTTCATCGACAATTACTCGCAGGGCAGCGCCGCCTTCCAGGTGGTGACGCTCAAGCCCTTCGAGGAGCGAAAGGGCGTGGGCGACGGCGCGGCGGCGTTGATCGCGCGGCTCGGCCAGCGCTTCCGCGAGATCCCCGGCGGCACGGTCGTGCCGATCGCGCCGCCGCCGATCATCGGCCTCGGCACGGGCGGCGGCTTCGCCTACGTGCTGGAGGACCTGCGCGGCGGCGACCCGAAGGAGCTCGCGCAAGTCTTGCGCGGGCTCCTCGTCGCGGCGAACCAGGAGCCGAAGCTCGATCGCGTCTTCAGCACCTTCTCGGCGACTAACCCCTCAGTCTACCTCGATATCGACCGCAACAAGGTCCAGATCCTCGGGGTGTCGCTCGACGCCGTGTTCCAGGCACTGCAGGCCTCGCTCGGCGGCTACTACGTCAACGACATCAACCTGTTCGGCCGTGCGTGGCAGGTCCAGGTCCAGGCCGAGGCGACGGACCGCCAGAAGATCGACGACATCTACCGCATCAACGTGCGCAACAAGGACGGCGGGATGGTGCCTTTGCGCAGCCTCGCGGAGGCCCGCATCATCGTCGGACCGCCCGCGCTGATCCGGTACAACAACCTCCGCGCCGTGACGGTGCAGGGCGGCCCCGCGCCGGGCGTCTCTTCGGGCCAAGCGCTCGCCGCCCTGGAGGCCGTCGCCGCGCGCACGCTGCCGGCGGGCTTCGGCGGGGAATGGACCGACACCGCCTTCCAGGAGAAGCGGGCGGAGGGCAAGACCGCGATCATCCTCGCCTTCGCCGTCCTGTTCGCCTTCCTGTTCCTGGTCGGCCTGTACGAGAGTTGGACCATCCCGGTGCCCGTGCTGCTTTCCGTGACGGTCGGCATCGTCGGGGCCTACGCGGCGATGGTCTGGGGCGATCTCACCCTCGATCTCTACGCGCAGATCGGCATGGTCGTGCTGATCGGCCTGGCCGCCAAGAACGGTATCCTCATCGTCGAGTTCGCCAAGGAGCAGCGCGAGAAGGGCGTGCCGCTGCGCGAGGCCGCGACCGAGGGGGCGCGCCTCCGCTTCCGCCCGGTGATGATGACCTCCTTCGCCTTCATCCTCGGGCTTCTCCCGCTCGTGATCGCCACGGGCGCCTCGCAACTCGCCCGGCGCGATGTCGGGACGCCCGTGTTCGGCGGCATGATCGCCGCGTCGTTCCTCGGCATCTTCGTGATCCCGCCGCTCTACGTCGTGTTCCAGGGCCTGCGCGAGCGGGCGTGGCGCCTCCTGAGCGGTGGGACCGGCAAGACGACCGACACGGCCGCGCAACCCAACGCGCCCGCCGGCACGCCGGGGCATCTCCCGGCGGAATAGCGGAGGATTGGCCCCATGGAGGGTACGAATCAGGCACTCGCCGCTGAGGGGCGCGTCGATGACGAGCCACCCGGCGAGCGCAGCCGGCTCAAGCGCAAGGTCTACGAGCGCGAGTTGCGGAAGCTACAGGTGCAGCTCTGCCACCTTCAGGCCTGGGTGAAGGCGACCGGCGCACGGATCATCGTGGTGTTCGAGGGGCGCGACGCGGCTGGCAAGGGCGGAACCATCAAGGCGATCACCGAGCGGGTCAGCCCGCGCGTGTTCCGCGTCGTCGCCCTGCCGGCGCCGTCCGATCGCGAGAAGAGCCAGCTTTTCCTCCAGCGCTACATCGCGCACTTCCCGGCTGCGGGCGAGATCGTGATCTTCGACCGCAGCTGGTACAATCGTGCGGGCGTCGAGGCCGTCATGGGGTTCGCCGGCGAGGCCGAGCAGCGCCGCTTCCTGACCCTCTGTCCGCAAATCGAGCAGTTCATCGCCGGGAGCGGGATCCAGCTCATCAAATTTTGGCTGGAGGTCGGCCGCCAGGAACAGAGGATCCGCTTCGAGGCCCGCATCAGCGATCCGCTGCGGCAGTGGAAGCTGAGCCCGATGGACCTGGAATCTTATCGGCGCTGGTATGATTATTCCCGCGCTCGTGACTCGATGCTTGCGGCAACCGATTCCGACGATCTCCCGTGGTATGTGGTGCGCTCCGACGACAAGCGCAGGGCGCGGCTGAACTGCATCGCGCACCTGCTGCATCTGATCCCCTACCGGGAGCTCAAGCCGGAGCCGGTGGCGCTGCCCAAGCGCTGCAAGAAGAACGCTTACGACGACACGCTGCGCGACCAGCGGTTCGTGCCGGAGCAGTACTGATCCGGCGGCGGGAGCCACCGTTCGCGGACTGCACGGTGTTGCGGCGATAAAGGATCTCGATCGCGGACGCGACGCACTCAGGCCGGCTGGCGGCGGGACGCGGCCTGCAAAGGTGTGTTCACTCCCGTGAAGGCGCAGTCCCGGCTGCGTGCCGCAGCCGGACTTTGCCGTGAATCCTTTTTCGTCCCAGTATCGGAGTTCTCTGTATCGGGACCGAGCCAACTCTGATGGATCGGCCGGCAAGGTTCCTCGGAGAAGTCCTCGCTCGGCCCCGAAAAAGATCAGGGAGCCTCTTACTAGGTTCGGAGCTGTTCCGGTGTCCCGTCCGATCAAGCAGTAATTAGCGGCTCAGATTAACTGGCGTCGGAGGATGCGACTATGTCCCTGTCCGCCAAGTTGCGCAGCGGCTTCTGCTTGACGGAGGCAGCCTTGGCCGAGCGCGTCCACGCGACCGAGAAAGCGCCCTCGACGAGGTTTGTCCCAGTCGACGACGTCAGGGCGATCCAAGTCGATCTCGCCGAACTCAGCGCCGGCTTCGGCAGCCTCGTCGCCGAAGCCGGCCTCGATCCGCAGATAATCGATAGCCGCACGAAGCTTGTCCCGTTCACCGCGGTCGGCCGCCTCATCGCTCTAGCAGCCGATTGCCAGCAGCTCGGGCTCCTCATCGGGGAGCGCGTCACGCTGGCCTCACAGTGGCTCCGCGCTTCGATGCTGTGCAACTGCGACACGGTCGGGGACGCTCTGCAGGCCCTCAAGGCACATCTGTGCGTACAGGACCGGGGCGGCGTGGTCAGGCTGGGCGTCTTCGGCGAGATCGCCGTACCCAGCTACACCCCGTATGAGCTCGAGGTTGTCGGAGCCGCCCTGCATTCCGAGCAGGCCCTGGCCAAGGTGACCAACGTTCTACGGGCGCTCTGCGGGGCCCGATGGGAGCCGCTGGAGGTGCTACTGCCGCGCTCCGCGCCGGATGACAGCACGCCATACGGTGCGTTCTTCCGCGCGCCCGTCCGGTTCGATCAGGAAATGACCGCCCTGATTTTTCTGGCGCCCCTCGTGCAGCAGACGATCGCCGGCGCGGACCCGGCCGTTCGCCGACGGGTGGAGGAGCGGATCCGCCGGATCGAGGTCGCTCAGCCCGCCAAGCTCACCGACGAGCTCCGCCACTATCTCCGTGCTACGGTGATCAAGCAGCGCTGCAAGGCGGAGCGGATAGCGCGCCTGCGGCTGGTGAACCGCCGCACCCTGAGCCGCCGCCTGAGGGCCGAGGGCACGAGCTTCAGGCAGCTCACCGACGAGGCCCAGTTCGCGGTGGCCAAGCAGCTCTTGGCCGACACGAGCATGAACCTGACGCAGATTTCGGCGGCCCTGAACTTCTCCGAGCTTGCCGCCTTCACGCATGCCTTTCGGCGCTGGTCGGGCATGGCGCCCAGCACATGGCGGAAAGAAAAGCGATCGGAGACGAACAGCCCCGTAGACAGTGACATGCCTCAGGCGGGTTAGAGGAGGGACAAGGGATGCGCCAACCCGCTCGCATCTTGGTCTGCGCCCTCATCCTGTTCGCCGGCGCCGCGCGCGCGCAGGAAGCCCGCTCGCTGATCGCGATGCAGGCAGATTCGCACATGCAGATGGCGGCGGCGTCGCTGATCCCGACCCTCCGGGGACGGTGGCTCCACGCCGATCACAAACTCGTCGTGGGGCGCGTGCAGGATGTCAGGGTCTCGCAGGACGGCCATACGCTGATCGCCGTGGTCGGCCGCCGACGATGGCTCGGTGGCGGGGAGATCGGCATCCCGGTCCCAAGGCTGCATCAGCTCGACAATGACCTGACCGTAAGCGGCACGCGCGAAGATATCCGGCAAGCTCCCGTGATCGGGCCATGAGAAAGGCTCCTCAGCTGAGCGCCATGCGTTTTCCAGGACCGCAACCCGGGCGCACGCCGATTGCGGCGGCGCCGGCAAAGCTGACCGCACGACCTTTGTGACGGTTCGACGGGAGTTGATGAGATGACCTTCGCCAGCATCCTGGTTTCCCTTGACCTTGGCGCGGCAGCCGCTACCCGCGTTCGCCTTTCGGCGAATCTCGCGAAGCGCTTCGAGGCCATGCTGACCGGTGTCGCCGCGCGCAAGATTCCAAATCCTGGCCCCGGCTACGACCTGGCTGAGATTCAGACGGCCTACAACGAGGAGCGAGCCAAGCTCGCGAGGGATTTGGAGCGATGCCGGGATCTGTTCGAGCGGAATTCCGGCGCGGATGTCCCGACCAGCTGGTTACAAGCAGAGGCCAACGCGGCAGACTTTCTGGTGCGGCAGGCGCTGGCTGCGGACGTCGTTGTCGTTGGGCGCGAGAGTGATGAAGGCATCGGCGAGATGAGCGCCTTACCCGGCGCGGTCCTGATGGAAGTCGGGCGTCCGGTCCTGATGACTCCGCCCGGCTCGGATGACCTCAGAGCCGAACGGATCGTTGTCGCTTGGAAAGATGCGCCCGAGGCACGCCGCGCGGTCTCGGCTGCGCTGCCGTTCCTCCGCCGCGCGAAGCACGTCTCCGTCGTCAGCGCGGGCGAGGAAGCCCGATCCGATAGTGCCGATCGCGTCGCGGAGTTTCTGGCCCGTCACGGCGCACAGGTCAGCCAGCACCTGTTGGATGCGAACGCTCGGAACGTTGCGGATGAAATCCTGCGCTTCGTAGACCAGGCGGATGCGGATCTCGTGGTCATGGGCGGATATGGACGGTCCAGATTGCGGGAATGGTTGTTCGGCGGCGTGACGCGAGATTTCCTGAAACGTTCGCCGGTCTGCTGCCTCATGAGCCACTGAAGATCCGCGCGCGGTGTGAAGCCGCCAGTGATCGCCCAACGACGGCAGCGGAGGGTCTACGGGGCGCGTGATTGCCATGCGCGCCGCAGGCGCGCGCCGCGATACAGGCGTACCCGCAGGTGCGGGCCAATCAGCCTCTCGAAGGCGTAAGCCACCTGCTTGTACTCCTCTCCGCACGTCGCGGCCCGTTCGGTCGGCAGATAGCCCTTTGCAACAATGTCGGCGTAGCGACGGGGATCGGAGCCGTAGGCGAGGCAGACGAGGCTGTAGAATCTCTGCCACGATAGGCCGTGCACGTTGGCGAAACTGGTCCTGTCGACCGCTTCCTGTCGCCCCAGCGTCACGAAGAAGTACCCGCTCCCGCCGACGAGATCCCGGGCCCGCGCAGGAGCGAGGTGGAGCAGAAGGAGGGCTGCGAGTTGGTCGGCCGCGTCCTCCTCGCGCCCGAAGATCGGGACGCGCAACAGGTGGAACAAGGCATGTCCGGTCTCGTGCACGAGGATCTGGGCGACCGGCCCACGGATCGCCTGATCCTCGGTGACGCCGCCTGCAGAGGCCTCGTGCGGGGCGAGAGCGATGATACCGGCGACCAGCTCGTAGCACATCGTTACGGCGCGGCTGGCGGGATCGTACCAGGCGTTCGCCTCGCCGCCGCACCCCTTCACCCGGAGCGTCAAACGACCGGGGAGCCGGACCAGGCGGACGACCGCTCCGAGCCGCTCCAACACGCGCTGCCGCCGCAGCGTCCGGTAGATCTCGCGATGCGTGGGGTCGGTCGGGTGCACGTAGGTCATGACGACGCGCCCGCGGCCGTGCCGCGCAGGAGCGGCATGGACGGGAGCAACCGATAGAAGGAGGGCGGCCGTCACCAAGACCCCGTGGATCGCCCGGTAGCCGACGTGTTTGATGACGGCGCCGTCCTGTCCCGGACCTCCGAGCCCGGAAACCGCCATCGCCTGAAGGCGCTGTGCCATGCCCATGACGCGCACCCGGTGGTAGAGGACTTTGTGGGCGGTTGGATCGGGTCGAATTGCGGCCTGACGGACGAATCCGAGATGCGGCTCGACGCAGGGTCGCCGGAACGGTCCCGCCAGACGCCGAGCCGCATTCCATTGGCAGCCTAAATTACAGTCGCTTCCATGTTGAACAAGATGGCCAAATGACAAGCTACGAAATCTCGGCAACGAGATCTGTCTCTGTCACGAATGATCAAGCGGATCGTATCTGTGCCGTTATAGATTCTGGCCGTCATAGCTTCCGTCCGGGTTCACACCGCGGCGGGATCTGGTGGGTGTTGCCGCAATATTGGCAGCTGTCATCCGCGCGCCTGGAATCGCTGATGCGAAGGCGAGCGACCGGATAGGGAAACATCCTATGGCCGATTGGCTCGTCAGAACCTTTCAGACCTATCCCGAGCTGGCGATCTTCCTGTCCCTGGCGATCGGGTTTGCAATCGGTCCTCGGAAAATCGCGGGCTTCAGCCTCGGGAATGTCACCGCGACCCTGCTCGCCGCCGTCGCCATCGGGCAGCTCGGGATCGCCATCTCGCCCAACGTCAAGTCGACCTTCTTCATCCTGTTCATCTTCGCGGTTGGCTATGGAGTCGGGCCGCAATTCGTGAGCGGCCTGACCAAAGAGGGCCCGCGGCAGATCGGCTTCTCGCTCGTCGTCCTGGTCCTCTGCCTGCTCTCACCCGTGCTCTGCGCCAAGCTCGCCGGCCTCGATCTCGGCTACGCGGCGGGGATGTACGCCGGCTCGCAGACCATCTCGGCCTCAATCGGCGTCGCATCCGACCAGATCGCGCGGCTCGACATGCCGGCCGACCAGGCCAAGACCTATCTCGATCAGATCCCGATCGGTTACGCGGTCACCTACATCTTCGGGACGATCGGGTCGGCGATCATCCTGGCGCAGCTCGGACCGAAGCTGATCGGCGTCGATCTCGAGAAGGCCTGCAAAGACTACGAGCAGACGATGGGCGGTCAGGTGAGCGAGGGCGGCCTCATCTCGGCGATCCGTCACATCGAGTTGCGGGCCTACCGGGTACCCGACGACGACAGCATCGTCGGCCGTCCGGTGCGGGACATATGGCCGGGGATGCGCGTCTTCGTTGAGCGCGTGCGGCGCGGCGATCAGATCATCGAGGCCGATGGCGAGACCATGCTGCGGCCGGACGACGTCGTGGCCGTCTCCGGACGTCGCGAGCGCCTCGTCGAAACCCTCAATCCCATGCTGGAGGAGGTCCAGGACCGGGAACTCCTCAATGTTCCGGCAGAGGTCGTCGACGTTCTCGTCACGCACCGCACCGTCGCCGGCATGACCCTTGAGGCGCTTGCGAGCCATGAGTGGGCACGCGGCGTCTATCTGCGCAAGATCATGCGCAACATGGTCGAGATCCCCGTGCTGCCGCGGACCGAGATCCTGCGCGGGGACATCCTGACGCTCGCCGGAGGCCGTCGCCACGTCGAAGCGGCGATTGAGCAACTCGGCTACCCGGACCGGACGGTCGAGACGACCGATATCGCCTTCCTCGCCGCCGGTATCGTCCTCGGCGGCCTCGTCGGCGCCCTGAGCTACAAGCTCGGCGGCATCCCGATCAGCCTGTCGACCTCCGGCGGCGCGCTGCTCGCCGGTCTGGTGCTCGGCTGGCTGCGAACCATCCGCCCGGTCTTCGGACGCATCCCGGGACCGGCCCTCTGGCTGCTGAATACGCTGGGCCTCAACATCTTCATCGCCGTCGTCGGCATCAGCGCCGGTCCGGGCTTCGTGGCGGGCGTCCAGGCCGTGGGCTTGAGTCTTCTTCTCTGGGGGGCACTCGCGACCGCCATCCCGATGGTCCTGTCGGTCTACATCGGCCGGTACATCTTCAAGTTTCACCCGGCAATCCTGTTCGGCGCCTGCGCGGGCGTGCGGACCACCACCGCGGCCCTCGGCATGGTCCAGGAAGCCGCCAAGAGCAAGATCCCGGCTCTCGGCTACGGCATGCCCTACGCCATCGGCAACACCGTACTCACCATCTACGGCATGGTGATCGTGCTCATCTTCTCTTGAGACACCCCGAAGCGCCGGAGTATCGTCATGGCAGGTTCGTTCGATCTACAGGACTTCGAGTCGCTCAGCCCGTTCGAGATCAAGGACGAGCTGATCAAGCTGGCCAAGGAGACGTCGCGCCGGACGCAATCGGCCTTCCTCAACGCGGGACGGGGCAATCCGAACTGGGTCGCGACGACGCCGCGCGACGCGTTCTTCCTCCTCGGCCAATTCGCGATGAACGAGAGCCGGCGCGTGATGAGCCACTCCGCCGGGCTCGGCGGCATGCCGCAGGCGGCCGGCAGCGCCGAACGGCTGGCGGCCTGGCTGCAGCAGCGTGCCGATCAGCCCGGCGCGGACTTCCTGACCGCCCTCGTTCCCTACGCGACGAAGACATTCGCCTTCGAGCCGGACGCCTTCGTGCACGAACTCGTCGACTCGATCGTCGGAGACAACTACCCCGTTCCCGACCGGATGCTCGTCCACAACGAGCGCATCGTGCACGAATACCTGATGTGGGCGATGTGCGGGTCGCGCAAGCCGCCCGGCCGGTTCGACATCTACGCGGTCGAGGGCGGCACGGCGGCGATGTGCTACCTGTTCAAGTCGCTCAAGGCCAACCGGCTCCTGATGCCGGGCGATACGATCGCCCTCGGCACGCCGATCTTCACGCCTTATCTCGAGATGACGCATCTTGAGGACTATGCCCTCGACGTGGTTCACATCAAGGCGCCGCAGGAGAACAAATTTCAGTACACGGATGCCGAGATCGACAAGCTGCTCGATCCCAAGGTCAAGGCTTTCTTCGTCGTCAATCCCGGCAACCCGACCGGGATGGCGCTGAGCCCGGAAACGATCGCCAAGATCACCCGGTTGGTCAGGGACAAGCGGCCCGATCTGATGATTCTGACCGACGATGTCTACGGCACGTTCGTGCACGATTTCCGATCGCTGATGGCGGAGCTGCCGCACAACACCATCGGTGTGTACTCGTTCTCGAAGTATTTCGGCTGCACCGGCTGGCGGCTCGGCGCGATCGCGATCCACGAGGACAATATCTTCGACACGGCGATCGCGAAGCTGCCGCCCGAGGTGACCGCGGATCTCGACAAGCGCTACGGACCGCTGACCCTGGAGCCGCGCAAGCTCAGGTTCATCGACCGCATCGTGGCCGACAGCCGCGACATCGCGCTCAACCACACCGCCGGCCTCTCCCTGCCTCAGCAGGTGATGATGAGCCTGTTCTCGCTCGCCGAACTGATGGACGAGAACAAGATCTATCAGGACGCCTGCATGGAGATCGTCAACCGGCGCGCCTGGTCGATGATCGAGGGGCTCGGCCTCCAGCTCACGCCCAACCCGAATTACGATGCCTATTACGGGCTGATCGACTTCGAGTTCTGGGCGCGCAAGAACATCGGCGAGGAAGCCGTGGCCTACCTGAAGCGCAACGTCCATCCGCTAGACCTCGCCTTCCGGCTGGCCGAGGTCCACGGCATCGTGCTGCTCAACGGCGGCGGGTTCGAAGCGCCCGACTGGTCCCTGCGGGTCTCCCTCGCCAACCTGTCCGACGAGGCCTACGCCGATATCGGACGCGGCGTGCGTGCCGTCGCGCGCGGCTATCGGGATGCCTACGAGGCTGCCAAGCGCGCCGCCCCGGCGGAGATCGAGGTCGAGCACGTGCCGGCTAAGTAACCGGCCCGACGTTCCGGTGCCGGGTTCGCGCGGGTCCCGGGCCTGTTGATCGCATCTCCTGTCCGCACCGGCATGGTCGAGGCGCCGACGATGGCTTTCGTTGATGGAGCGGATGCCGCGATCGGCCTCCCGACGGCCCGGCTCCGCTCGTCCCCCGGCAGCCGCCGCGCGCGGCGCGTGCTCGCGGCGGCGCTGCTCTGCCTGGGGGCGCAGGGTGCCGTAGCACGGACGATCTACGTTACGCCCTCAGGATCGGGACCGGGATACGGTGCGGACGGCCGGATGGTCACCCCGCAGACGCAAGCCTTCTCGACTGCGGCGATGCGGGGACTGAGCCCGGGCGACGTCGTCCAACTCCTCGCCGACAATCCGGATCCGGCGGTTGCAGCGTTCTACCGCGAGCGGATCGTCTTGACCGGACTGGGACAGCGGGACGCGCCGCCGGTTCTAATCAGGGGGCTTGGTCAGCGCACGCGACTGGTTGGACGCACGGTCGAGGAGATACGCGGCTGCCCGATGCCCGAGGACGATGTCGAGCAGGCCTGCGGCGGCCTCGCGATGGCCCTTGCGGCCCCCCGGACTCCGGATCTGCTCGGTGCCCTGACCATGCCGGCCTCGACCGGCGAGCGCGAGCGCAGCCGCCGCTCGCGGCTCGCCATACCGATCGGCCGTGCCGGAAGGCTTGCGGAGGCGGCCTGCCTCGATATCGACCGGGGGGACGGCGTCACGATCGAGGATCTGACCTTCGACGGGTGCTGGCTCGCGGCTGTCCGCGCGATCGGCAGCCGCCGCGTCACGCTGCGCCGCTCGCTCGTGATCGGAAGCAGCTACGGTCTCGCGGCGCGTGGCAGCCCGGAGCACCCTGTCGATTCTCTCGTGGTCGAGGACGTGACATGGGTGCAAGACGCGAGCGGCTTCGACGCCGCGGCCCTGACGCGCGATGGGCCGTTCCGCTGCGCCGACGGCCGCGTCAGCCCGCTCGGTTGCCCAGGCCTGCTCTGGCGGAGCATTCCTTGGGGCGTCAGCCATCACGGCGCCTACGATCACTTCAACGGCGCGCTCCTCGGCGCAACCGATGTGCGGGGGCCGATCATCTTTCGCCGCAACACGGTCGTTTCGGCCTACAATGGCGTGCGGCTGAAGGCGGCCGCCTGCGATGACCGCAAGGCTGCGGATCTCTCGCCGGAGACCTGCCCGTTCAATCAGGACATCTGGATCTACGACAACCTGTTCGCCTACGTGCGCGACAACCCCGTCGAACTGGAGACTTGGGCGACGGACGTTCGGATCTACCGCAACCGGATCGTCAATGCCCACGCGTGGTTCTCGTTCGACGACATGGCGGGCGGCCCGATCTACATCTACAGCAATCGCGGCTGGTTCGACGACGTCCCCGCGACCGCCTTGCCGGATCGTTCACCGTTCCCGCCGCCCTGCACACGCCATCCCGTCGACAAACCGGCCGCCGGGGGGGCGTTCGATCCGAAGCTGGACCGCCGGTACGACTTCCCGCGCGCCCGCTGGCTTCCCGTCGGGGTCGAGAGCATCGGTCCGGGCGGTGCCGTCTCCTGGATGGATCCGCTCGATCAGACCTGCGAGGCCAGCCTCCAGGGCCGCGTCGTCAAGCTCGCGCTCCCGCCGCGGGATGCGGAGCCCGGGACCTACCGCTATGCGGAGCGCGGCGCGATCTACCTGTTCAACAACAGCTGGTACCTGCGCTCGCCCGTGACCGCGATCGGCGCGGCCGCCTATGTCAGGCATTGGAACAACGCCCTGCTGTTCTGCGAGGACGGCGTGCCCGGCTACGATAAGGAAGTGTGCCGGCCGAGACCCGAGACGTTCGATGTGAGCACCTGCGGACGCGGCGTGGTCGGCGGGGACGGCCTCGCCCGTTATCTCGGCGAGACCGGAACGCTGCCGTTCTTCGACTGCTTCCGGTGGCTGCCCGTCGACGAGTCCGGACGCGATCTCCCGGCGCTCGCGAGCGTCTTCGATTACGATGTCAGCAGCAACGGCTTTCCGATTGCGCTCCAGCGCGAGCACCGGATCGAGTCCCACGGACGTGCCGGCAATCCGGGCTTCACGGCACCCGAGCGCGGCGACTTCCGGCTCGTCCCGGGCGCGCTGGCGGCAACGTCGGGATGCACGGTGACGGAGATTTCAAATCATGATCTCGTCTGCGCGGAAACGACAGGAGGACAGGCATTCGCCGGTGCATTCGGCCCTGACGGCCACCTCTATGCGGGACCCGCTTCAGCGCGATTTCGAATGCCGGAATAGGTTGCGCCTGTAGGGTTCGGCGCACCCCGGTCCTGCCTGTACGCGGGCTGACCGACGCGTGGTTCTATGCCTGATGAAGTCAGGCGTATTGCCTAGGCGCGGCGCCCTATCCTCCGCTTGAGGCGCCGTTCGGAAATCGGCAGGTCTCTATCAGGCGAGGCGGCGCACGAACGTGGCCTCTGCCGCCGGTCGAACACGCGAGTGAGCGTCAAGGCTCCCAGCAGGACTTCTTAGACCCCGCTGGCCCGGATTGCCGGGCCGTTCCGGAACGGGCGTGCTTCCGGCGAGCCTCCTGGGTGACGCACGCAGCGGTCGGGTCCAGATGTCACGCGGGACTGGTTCGAGCCACGCCGGAACTGAACTCGCATCGTGCCTCATCGAAATGACGCGACGGGAGGCGGCAACATGTTCAAGACGTTGGCGGCATGTCTGATGTTGCTGATCCTGGTCGCCCCATCTCCTGTTCTCGGGCGGGGGAAATTCCCTATTTCACATCAAGCGGCGGAGATCGAGTCCCTGGTCAACAAGGCCTCCGACGTTCTAGTGGAACGGGGCAGCGAAGCCTTTGCGGACTTCAGGACGAAAGGCAGCTCTTGGCGATACGCGGATGTCTACCTGTTCGTGGTCGACATGAACGGCATCGTGCTGTTCAACGCCGCTCGCCCGGACCGCGAAGAACGGGACTTCCTCGACGACCGCGATGCTGACGGAAAGCGGTTCCACAGAGACTTCATCGAAGTCGTTAAGACGTTCGGCTCCGGCTGGGTCGATTACATGTTCCCCAAGCCCGGACAGTCCCATGCCCACGTGAAGTGGAGCTACATCTGCGCGACGCGCGTCGACGGCGTCGATGCACTCGTGGGGGCGGGTGTCTATGTCGATTGACGCCGCCATCGTCCCCGACGGAACGGCGAGGACAGGAGATGAGCTCATCGGCGCAGCCGCAAGGTTTTCAAAGGTCTAATATGATCTCGTAAGTGATGCCTCGTCGATGACATCCCGGGCGGCTGCCAAGCGGCGGCAGGAGCCTGTCCCCTTTCACAACTGACCTTATCCGATGCAGACGGGCCGCTTTCGGCCACCTTCGGTCATCTGAAGGCGATCAAATCTCCGGCAAGCAGATGTTCCGAAACGCTGAGTATGATCGCGGTCGAATCTACGGCGGCGAAATTTGGGAAAAAGGGCTGCCTTAGCATTTAGGTGGGCGCGAGTGCGGCGGCCAAACTTGATAAGCAGTTGCAGGGCAATGCTCTGAAGAATGATGCGAGGGACCCGCGCCGAAGCGGCGTCACGGCAGGAAGGCTCAGGGTCATTTTGAAGATTGCAAGCAACAGGCTGAGGTTACGCAACTTGCTGGATTGCCGACTTGCAGGCGCCTCATGGCATTGCCTCAGGTCGAAACGCCGCGATCGAGGCGGCTTTTGTCTTGCGGGGCAAGCAATTTCAGCGCGGCGGCCGCGGCTGCTGTGCTGAAGGGCCGTCCATCCCCAAGTGCAGCGCGCATGAGCTCCTTTCTAATGTTCGCCTGCAGAGCGATCCGTCCCAGATCGATGTCGGTGCCGAAGAGTTGTGTGACTTGCTCCCTATCCATTCCAAGCGCCGCGCTGATCTGCCTGTCATCAGCTCCGAATGCTGCCAAGGCGAGTGCGCATCGCCGTTGGCGGCCGACCGCAGTACGCGGCAGACGCTCAAGCAATTCGACGAGCTCGAGAATGGGTTCGGGTGCAATAATCGCCGCCCGCTTCCTACCCGCGCCTGGGCGTTTACCGCCGTGCTGACCCGCCATCACAACCTCCCACTTGAATTACGAAATCGGACCACTGAAAAATAAAATCCGCGAGTGAGAACCGGAGCGGTCCGAACCCCTGATCGGCTGAAGATTTGCCCCTACCCCTCCTCTTCAGCATGGGAGGGGTCATTCGGCCGCCTGCTGGGTCAGCGCCGACGCGGTCGCGATCCGAGCGAAGGCGTCGGGCGCGGCGTGGTGGCCATGGCCGGGGCTGGTGACCATGGCAGCTGCTACGGCCTGAGCGGCTTCCCTGCACCATGCTGCCATGGCTGAGGCGTAGGCCACGGCGGCGTCTCCGGCTCTCTGGGCCGTGGGGACGTCAACCGCGTGCACGGGGACGCGACAGAGCAGGGTCGCCAGGATCTGACTCGGATCATCCCTGGTCACGCGGCCACCTGATCAAGGCCACGTCCGGCGGCGAGCTCGTCGACGATCAGGCTGATGTCCGCATCGGTCATTCCGACGTTGGTTGCCCGGGCGAGGATATTGAGCGGGACCGCGTGATCGGGTGCTCCATGCCGGCTACCCGGTGAAGGTCATTCTCATTTTCGCTTTTGGACATAGCTTCTCTCCATCCTCGATAGCGCGAGGTCGCACAGCCGCAGCTGTGGCCGATCTCTGGTGTTGGCGGTGAAGCTCGGAGCGTGGCCGGCGCGCTGTCCGCGGGCCCACACCCAGCCAAGATATTTAGAGTCCCCACAATTTAGGGGTGGAGGATTTGCCGTTTTCCACCCTCAGATTAGGGGTGGTAGAGGGGGTGCCAGCTTCGGTTTTAGGGGTGGAAGAGGTTAGATTTCAGGGGTGGTCGAAAATTCGCCGTCAGCCAATCAGATCGCCAAATTTCGTCTTGGCTTCTCCAGGATGGTGTTTTCATCTCGAGCTTGCTCGCGAACCGCCGTCACTGATTGCCGTGCTGCGGTAGCAGTCTTCCTCGCCTCGGCAAGCGACTCGAACCGCCGCCAGCTTTCCACTGCCGGATGTCCATCGTGGGTCGGCAGCCAACAGAGTCGGTAACGGGCAGCGCGACCTTTAAAGCCGCCCCAAGCCTTATGGCCCGGATCCGTGCGCTGAATGAGCCCGACCGCAATAGCTTCCTCCAAAGCAGGCAGCACCGATGCGGACCCTATTCCGTACGTCTCGAAGTCCGACCAAGGCACCGGCAAATCGCCATTCTGAGATCCCCCATGCAGCATGTGCTCGAGCGCGACCCGGCAAACCACCTTCTGCGCGCCTCCTGAAAGCGCTCGCCAGGCAAAGCTCTCCAAAATAGCTTGTGTGAGCCAGATCCAGGGCTCATTCTTTGGCGGCGAATTGGCCTTTTGGGATCTGGGGTCCGCCAGCTTGCCAGTTGAGCGGCCGGTCGCGTCGACCCGCCGGCGCATGACATGTGCAGTCATGCTGCTCCCCCAGGCGCGAGGAGCATCGTCCAGCAGGCCGTGCGGATATTGCCCTCGATCGCCGTTAGCTCAGCCCTGATCCCGTCCTCTGCAACGCCGCGCCGCTGAAGCGTCTCGCGCTGGATCTTGAGCTGCCGGGCGAGGTGTGCCTCCGCCTTCGTCGTGGTTGAAGCGGTGGCCATGTGTGCGGCGTGCCGGCGAATGAATCGCCGATCCCGCACCCGCGGGAAGGGGAGGATGAGCGCGCTCATGCTGCGGCCGTCCGGCGGGCCGCCGAAGCCTGTGATCTCTCCCAGATCAGCAGCTGCGACAACGGGTAGAGCTTGCGCCGGTTGATCACCATCGGTGTCGGGAACCCCAATGCGATGTCGCGGTCCCAGCGATTCAGCGTTGCGGCCGAAATTCGATATCTGGCCCGAACCTCAGCGCTATTCAGCCAGTTCTCTGTGTCGCTCATCGGTCGCCCCTGTTTGCTTGCGAGCGTCCGTTTCAATGCGCGCGAATTCCGACACGTGGAATTGCGAGGAAAATTCAAAAAAGTGATTCACGCCAGCCAGGGGACTTCCTCATGCAGTTCACGCATCGGATCCGTCCGCCACCTCTCGCACGCAGAGCGGAGAGAGCCGAGTTCAGGCGGTTGAATCTTCGCAACTTCGTGGATCAGCCCAAGAAACCGAAATGTCGGGCCGTCTGGCGTGGCTGCTACTACATTTCCTGCCATTTCCCAAAATTTAAAGAGCCTCGGCCAAAGCATATTGGCATCGAAATTTCGATTGGCCTCGTGCATGGTGGGTAACATATAATGATAGCTAAAAGATTTATCTTTAGTCGCAAGTAACGTCGCGTTCATGTCAATATTTTTCAGCATGCCGAGCATATCGTGCACACTCACTTCATCGTCAATCCACAGGGGCCGGCGGTGAAATACTTTCGCCATTTCGGGAGAAAAGATCTCAAGTTTGCCAATCTCATTGCCAATGCTATTAGATATCTCGAAATCTGATAATAATAAATGTAGCTTTCGTGCAGCATCGGCAATTTGCAATAATTTTCGCTTTGCTTTGACTCTTTTCGGCGTTCGGTTTTTAGCGGCGATCATCAAATGATGAAAGATGATCGTCTGAACAATGGCTAAAACAGCAGCTTCGATTTCCTCTGTGCACTTTAAACCCAATGCCTCAGCAAGCTGGCGTCGCTGATCAGCAGAGAAAGCCTCCAGCATTTCATTCTCAGGAGCCATCACGCGCGCCTTTCCAGCTGGACAACCTTGGCGCTTCCGGAAATCAACCCGTCGAGATGAGCGGCCCAGAGCTCCATTGCCCGACGTCGCTCCTCACCATAGTCGTGGCGCTGATAGACGCCTACGATTCCCGAGTGCGTGCCGGAGGTGTGGTTGAGGGCCTTCTCGACGACATGCACCGGCACGCCTAGGCGTGCGCATCCGCTGGCGAAGGTCCTGCGGAGGTCGTGGAGCCGCCAGGGCGCCGTTTCGTCGACGTCCGGTAGCGTTGCAGCCGCCAAGGCTTGAAGGCGCTCTGTGGCCTTGCTGACGCCAGAAAACGCGGTCGTGCCCGTCGTCGTGAAAAGCAGGCGAGGGCGCTGCCCGACCCGCGGCAGGCCCCGCAGGATCTCGACCGCGTTAGGCGCGAGCGGCACAACGTGCGCTCGATCGTTCTTCGCCCTGGTCCTAGGGATTGTCCACGTCGCGGCGTCGAGGTCGAATTCCCGCCACTCCGCCTCGAGCACCTCGGATCGACGCTGACCCGTCAAGATCAGCAATTGTGCAACAGGGCCGAATGGGTAGCCGATTTGCTCGGCCGCCTTCCATGCTGCGACCACCTCGCTGTCGGTCAGCACGCGGTCGCGTGACACCTCAGGGGAGGGCGGCTTGAGGCCGAGCATTGGCGAGACCTCCAGGATCCCGCGCTCGACTGACCAAGCAAAGAACCGCCGCAGGGCTGCGAACAGCCGGTTCGCGTGAATGGTGGCGCCGCGTGCCACCACCGCATCAAGGGCGTAAAGCACGTCTTTCCGACCGATCGTACGAATATCTCGATCTTGCCACCGGTCCGTGGCGTCGAGTGTGCGGGTCAGGAACGATTCAGTTTCGCGCCAGCTCCGATTTCGTGGCTTGGCGTAACGCTCGATATAGTCCGCCGCGACCGCGCCGAATCGTGTCGACTCTGCTGCCGAGGGTTCGGCCTTTGCTGCACGCTTCTCGCCGGCTGGGTCCCGCCCTTCAGCGACAGCCCGCAAGGCGGCTCGTGCAGCCTCGCGGGCCTCAGTTAGCGGCACCCGGGGGTAGGGGCCAATTGTGAGCTTCTTTGGCTTGCCGTTAGCCCGGTATCTGACCGCCCAGGACTTCCCGCCGCCTGGCTGCACGACAAGGTAGAGGCCCGGCAACGCGCCGTCTGGCAGCTCACGCCGTTTGCTCGGATCGGGCCTCGCCGCTTCGACAGACTTCAGTGTCAGGACAGCCAACGCGCACCCCCGGACGGCGTTACCCGAGCCGGGATCCGGCTGCGGGGTATCACTCGGGTAACGGAAACTGCGTGCCCGGAGGTGTTACCCCATGATTGATGATTGAGCGATCATCGCGCGTCAAGCCGTTCTGCGTCAGCTGCTTGCTGAGCGGAGGATGCACGGATTTGAGCGGTGTCAGAACGGGCTCGAACGGACTTTTAATCTGTAGGTCCTGGGTTCGAGTCCCAGCGCGCTCACCACATCCTCGATCCTCACTTTTGACATCCGGCACGGTTCGCGCTCTGCCCACACGAAAATCGGAACCCCTGGTTGCGCTTTGGGTTGGGGTCCCAACGCAACTGCGAAGGAGTCACCGATGCGGAAGCTCGCACTCATCTCCGCCGTCACCCTGTCCCTCGGCGCGCTCGGCGCCACCGGCGCACAGGCGCAGGGTTATGGCTACGGCTACGGCGGCCACCACGGCTACGGCTACGGCCGCGGCTACGATCGCGGCTACGGCCACCGGCGCGATTTCGGCTACCGCCGTCACCGCGGCTTGTCGACCGGGGCCGCCATCGGTCTCGGTATCGCGGGCGCGGCCGCCGGCGCCGCCGCGGCGGGCGCCTTCGACCGGGGCCCGGGCTATTACGGCCGCGGTTACTGAGCCGCCGCGCACCGGAGGGAGCAGAGCCCCGCCGCCACCGCGGCGGGGCTCTCGCTTTTAGAAGCGGCCGGGTTCAGCGCAGCCAGCGCCGGATCCGCTCCCGGAGCGTCGGGCGGACGGCCCGCCGCGCGCGCGACGCCGCGAAGCGATCGATGCGGATCCGGTCGTTCGGAACCTGCCGCAGGAACCGCTCGGCGATCTCGAAGATGACGATGTCGGGTCGGACATCCTCGACGTAGGCCCAGTCGATGTTCGCCGACCAGATCGCGTGCACCTCGGCGAAGGTCTCCGCCAGCATCGCCGTGAGCCGGGCGCCCGGGCTGTAGATGTAGGAATCGCCGAACAGCACCACGCGGCGCCGATCCGGCGCTTCCGGGTTCCTCAGGACGACGCGGGATCCGACGAACAATCCGCGCGGCCGCACCGCCCGGCCGGATTCCCGCACGGCCACCAGGGCGTTCGAGTCGATCCGAGCCGCGCGGCGCGCGAAATCGTAGGCGACGTACGCCTCGTCGACCGGCGGGACGAGCTTCTCGCCGAGGTCGAAGGTGAAGCGCTCGGTCGCGCCGGTCCCCGCGAAGACGTGCGCCGCCACCGGCGCGTCCAGGGCCTCGCAGAGCGCGCGGTACGCCGTCAGGTAGCCGCGGTAGGTCCAATGCGTGTCCGTCCGCAGGTAGACGGGCTCCTCGGCCCGCGCCGCCAGCAGCGGTGCCTGCAGGTCGACCATCGGGGCCCCGCTGTCCCCGGCGACCAGCCGGGCGAGCCGAACCCCGGGCGGATCGTCGAGCCCCGGGAAGGGGCGGCCGAGCAGGTCCGGATAGATCGCGAGCTTGTCGGGGACGACGGTGTGCACGTGCCGGATCCCGAAGTCGTCGAGGCGCCGCGCGCGCCGCCCGATGAGCCGCGTCCAGCGCTTCAGGATCCGCCGCGAGGTCGCGGTGTCGCCGTAGAAGGCTTCGACCTCGCGGGCGCGTCCGACCCAGTACAGCCAGCCATCGTGTCCGACGGCCACGCCGTTGCCGCTCGTCTTCAAAGCTTCCGGCCTCCCGCCGCCCGCGACAATCCCCGTCGATGACGCTGGGCTCCCGCCTCGACGGATCCGCGCGGGATTGCAACCCCTTCGTCCCCGGGAGCGGCGAGAGCGCGCCGGCGGCTTTCCCGGCGCGCCGCCGCTTTCGCCCGCGTATCCGCGCCGCGGTGAAACTTTATAGCTGCGCCGCGGGTACTCCCGTCGGGCGCATCACACGGCGCGGCGTTGCGAAGAAGGGTCGACCCATGTCCGCGCTTGTCACGTTCGTCGGCTGCGGCCTGGTCCTGTCCGGGTTCGCGGCCGAGAAGTTCGCCGAGCGTCGCTGGCTCGCGGCGAGCCGGCCCGCACCCCTCGACACCCTCGCGGTCCTGGCGCTGGCGCTGCCGGCCGTCGGGCTCACGCTGATGGCGACGCTCGCGGTCTGAGCCCGCAGGGTCGACCTCTCACACGGCCTCGCCGCAGAACAGGACGCCGACCGTCCGCTCCTTCCGCCAGACGAGCTGGACCGCGTAGCGCATCTCGGCGCTCGCCAGCACGAGGTCGAACACGTCCTCCAGCAGCACCGCCTGCGAACCCAGGAACTCCAGCATCGCGCCGCGATCGGAGATGTTCATGACCTGGCAGGGATAGCGCGCGCCGTCCCGTTGCTGGGCGAAGGCCAGCAAGGCGGTGGGTCTCCGCTCGGTCGCCCGGCGTTCCGCGACGGCGGCAGGGGTGCTGGCGTTGCGGGACACGGCCGAAGTTCCTGCCCTGGTCGGCCGGTATGGCGCGATATCAGTAAAAATGCGCCGGATTCGCTAACATGTTATTGATGATCGACATCCGAGCGTCAGAATAGCAAGTCGCGCCCTGTCTATCGGACCGGTCTCCGGTAATCACCGCCGGTCTCGTCTCGGCGGCCCTTCGCCGGCCTTGATGAACCGGCCGATCAGGAGGCCGAGCGGGATCGACACCAGGAACCAATTGCGCAGGAATCGCAGGGCGGTCATCGGCTCGCTCCCATGGCGCGGCGGGTGCCGCATCCGCGGGCGCCCGTGGCCGGCGTCGCCGATGCGATGCTGTAACCTATCTGGTCCCGCGGGCGGGTTCTGCCAGTGCGATCCTGGGCGAGGCCGCGCCGAGAGGATATCCGGAGACGATCATGCGCATCCGCCCCGGTACCGCCCTGATGGCGTGCTTCGCGATCGGCGTTCCGACGGTCGCGGCCGCCGAGGCGCCCGGACAGCCGCCGCGCGCCGCGCCGGCGACGGATCCGGCGTCCGCACCGCAGCCGTGGCCGCCGAATTTCTCCCGCAGCGTGCAGGGGACCGGGGTGATGGGCCTCGATGGCGGCCACGTCTTCCTCTGGAACCGGCCCCAAGGCTTCGATCCGGTCTCGACGCTGCGGGTCGACCGGCACGTGCCGGAGGGGTCGGGCGAGGCCACCCACACCTACAAGGCGCTCTGGGCGCTCGGATCCACCGGCCCGCACAACGCCGGCTACGAGTGGACAATCACGGGCGAGCTGCACAACCGCGCCCTCGCGAGCACCGGCGCGCAGAACGTCGCGGTCAACGGCACGATCTTCAAGGAGCCCAACGGGCTGGGGCCGGTCGGGCCCTCCTGGGCCGGCAATTTCAACTGTGTCGACATGACCGACGAGGCCGATCCGGTCGCCTCCTGCATCGGCGCCGAGATCGACGTCTCGGCGCAGTCGCCGACCACCGACCGCAATCGCCAGCGGGTCGGACTTCAGATCTCCACTGGTGGCGTTCCGGGCGCCCATACCGGCTACGGGATCCTGATGGGCAACCTCACCGGCTCCATCACCGACCGGGCGATCTCGTTCCAGGGGGAGGGGACCTACGGCATCGGCATCGACGCCGCCGCCGCGCGCTTCACCGGCGTCCCGATGCTGCTCGCGGCCGGGCAGGCGATCGGGCTCGACGGCAACCGCGAGGGCGGCTTCTCCCGCAGCATCGGCTTCGACGGGCGCGATCTGGTCTACGGCACGCCGGCCGGGCCGGTCATGCGCGTGAGCGACAGAGGGCAGATCGAGGCCGCCTCGCTCCGCGAGAGCCTGCCGCGGCCGCCCGCGAGCAGCCGCGCGCCCTGCACCCCCGGCGACCACGCCTGGGACGAGGCCTACGAGTACCGCTGCGTCGCGCCCGACCGCTGGAAGCGCGCGGTGCTCAGCGACTGGTGAGCGCCGCCGCCGGCCGTCAGCGGTCCAGGATGCGCACCACCGCGCGGGTGTCGGGATCGACGACCACGATCTTGTCGCCCGGCGCCACGAAGTAGCCGAAGCGGCGCAGACGCGGGTTCGGGGCCTCCGTGAAGGGCGCGAGCCGCACGTCGGGCGGCACGATGCTGCCGGGCCGCAGCGGGATCGATCCGACGATCGGGCCCGGACCCACCGGCCGGCGCACGATGTAATCGCGCACCACCACGTCGTCGTCGGGGCCGAACTCGTCGGGCGTGACGATCACCGCCTGCGCGAGGGCAGAGCCGGTGAACAGCGCGGCGAATCCGAGGGCTGCGGCGAGGCTGGCGCGGGTCGACATGGCGGGCTCCCGTGGGGCCCCGGCGGAGTGCCCGGGCCGCCGGAAACATCGGGGTCGGCGTTCGGGTTCCCGGACGGGCCGGTCAGCGGCCGATCTGCCCGGCCTCCGCGAGGGGAACCGGCGACCAGCGGGTCAGCTGGACGTACCCGTCGAGGGCCGCCACCACGACGTGGCGGCGGTGGCGGTGCACCACCGCTCCGGGCGTGTGCGCGTGGCGCTCCTGCCACCCCTGCGCCTCCGCCACGTAGACCCGGGCATCGCCGAGCCGCGCGATCGTCTCGACCGTGCCGAAGGCCCGCACCCGGCGCAGGACCGTCTCGACGTCCTGCCGGAAGTCGAGCGTCCGGTCGGCGTCGGTCGCGCGCGGCCAGTAGGAGCCGTCGCCCTGCGGCTCGGAGCGCCGCCAGCGGTTGGGCAGGTCGCGGCCGAGGGGGCCCGCGGCGAGGCGGCGCGCCGCCATCTGGCACTTGGCGAGCAGCGTCTCGTGGCTCTCGCGGGGACTCAGGGCGAAGATCTCCTGCGCCAGGATATCGCCGGTGTCGAACCCGTCGGCGAGCACGTGCGCGGTGACGCCCCAGGTCTCGTAGCGGTCGAGGACCGCCCGGAACAGCGGGTAGGGGCCGCGGCCCGTCGGGAGCGGGGAGGGGTGGAAGTTGAGGCCGTAGGCGGCGCGGCCCTTCCAGCCCTTGATGAGCCAGGGATAGCCCGCGACCACGAGTGCCCAGTCGCGCCCGTGCTCGGCCTGGAGCACCTCGATGTCCCGCTCGCGGATCCGCGAGAGCTGGATCGGCAGCCGGAGGGACCGGGCGCGGGCGACGACGACCTCGTTGTGGTCGTAGACCCCGTCGCAGGGGCGCGTGAACAGCTTCACCGGCGTCCAGCCGGCGTCCAGCAGACCCTCGAAGACCCCGCCGAGGAAGTCGATGCCGGCGAACGCGAACTTCATGCTTGCCGCCTGCGACCTTGTGCACGTGGAGGGCGCGGGTCCGCCGCCTGCCCGGCCGCGTCCCCGGGCCTACCTTGATTGGGCCGGCGGCGGTGGCAAGGGGGAACGGCGTGGTTCGGGTGATCTTCGACGGCGGGACAGGAGGGTTCGGCCGCGCCGCGGATGGCGGCCGCTCCGCCCCGGACGGGAAGGTCTGAGGCATGGCCGGGAAACGCCGCGCCGCGCCGTCCGGAACCCTGCGCTTCGTCCTCGGCGATCAGCTGACCCGCCGGGTGTCGAGCCTCGTCGACCTCGACGCCGAGCGCGACGTCGTCCTGATCGTCGAGGTCCGCGACGAGGCGACGTATGTCCGCCACCACAAGCAGAAGATCGCCTTCCTGCTCGCCGCCATGCGCCACTTCGCGGCCGAGCTGGAGGCGGAGGGCATCACGGTCGCGTACGTGCGCCTGACCGACGCGGGCAACACCGGCAGCTTCACCGGCGAGCTGGAGCGCGCCGTGGCGCGCCACCGGCCGGAGCGGGTCGTGGTGACCGAGCCGGGCGAGTGGCGCGTCTGGGAGATGATGCAGGATTGGCGCGAGACCCTGGCGGTCCCGGTCGAGATCCGGGCCGACAACCGCTTCCTGTGCCCGCGGGAGGATTTCGCCCGCTGGGCGGAGGGCCGGCATCACCTGCGGATGGAGACCTTCTACCGGGGCATGCGGCGCCGGACCGGCCTCCTGATGGACGACGGCGAGCCCGCGGGCGGCCGCTGGAACTACGACCCCGAGAACCGCAAGCGCCTGCCCAGGGGGCATCGTCCGCCGGACCGGATCGGCTTCCAGCCCGATTCCGTCACGCGCGCGGTCATCGCCCTCGTGGAGGCCGAGTTCGGAGACCATTTCGGCGATCTCACCGGCTTCTCCTGGCCGGTGACCCGGGCCGACGCCCTCGCGGCGCTCCGGCACTTCCTCGCCGACGCCCTGCCGACCTTCGGCGATTATCAGGACGCGATGAAGACCGGCGCGCCGTTCCTGTACCACGCGCTCCTGTCGCCCGCCCTCAACGCCGGGCTGCTCACCGCCGAGGAGGTGTGCTGGGCCGCCGAGCGCGCCTACCGCGACGGCGCGGCGCCGCTCCACTGCGTCGAGGGCTTCATCCGGCAGATCCTCGGCTGGCGGGAATACGTGCGCGGCCTCTACTGGGCCCGGATGCCCGCCTACCGCGACAGCAACGCCCTCGGCGCGGGTCGCGACCTGCCGTGGTTCTACTGGTCCGGCGAGACGACGCTGAACTGCGTCGCGCAGGTCGTCGCCGAGACGCGCGCCCACGCCTATGCCCACCACATCCAGCGCCTGATGGTGACCGGCAACTTCGCCCTCATCGCCGGCCTCGACCCGGCTCAGGTTGAGGAATGGTACCTGATCGTGTTCGCGGACGCCTACGAGTGGGTCGAGCTTCCCAACGTCCACGGCATGGTGCTGTGGGCCGACGGCGGCGTCATGGGCTCCAAGCCCTACGCGGCCTCGGGCGCCTATATCGACCGGATGTCCGATTACTGCGCGTCCTGCGCGTACGACGTGAAGGTCAAGGCCGGGCCGGAGGCGTGCCCGTTCAACTATCTCTACTGGAACTTCCTCATCGAGAACGAGGACCGGCTGGCGGGCAATCAGCGGATGGCCATGCCGTACCGGACGCTCCGCGGGCTGGGCGACAGGCGCCGCGCCGAGATCCGCCGCGACGCGGCCGCGTTCCTCGACGCCCTCGAGGCCCGGCCGGGCGCCGATCAGAGAGGCGACCAGACCGACAGGCTCAGGTAGGGGCAGGCGCGACCCCGGCCGCTCTCGGACTGGAGGCCCGCCGACGCGCGGAAGCTGTACCGGCCGAGGGCGAAGTCGGTCCCGTGCAGCCCGACGCTCCACTTCGCGTAGCCGGTCCTGTCCGTGTAGAGGGCGGCCTCGGGACCCAGATAGGTCTCCCAGAGCCGGTAGCCCCAGGCGAGGCGCGCCCACAGGCTGTCGCGGGCCGACCCAGCGACGGCGCTCGCCTGGAGCAGCGTCGCCTCGCTCGGGCGTGCCCAGACCTCGCCGTGGAGCCGGAGCCCGAAGCGCGTCGGCAGGGCGTCGAAGAGCGGCCCCGCGATCAGCATCTCCCGCGCGATCTCGGGCCCGGCAAAGGTCGCGACCGCGCCCCAGTCGAAGACCCACTGGTACCCGGCCAGGGCGGCGGCGGCGACCGTGTAGCGCGTGCGGGGGCCGTCCAGACCGGTCTCCGCGCGCCGCCCGCCACCGACGCTCGCCAGCGCGGTGAACCCGTCCTGCGCGAGGGAGGTGAGGCCGGCCTTCGCCCCGACGGTCAGGAAGGTGTCGCCGCCGGCGTCGAGGCTGCCGAACAGCAGCGTGTCGATCTCGCTGCCGCCGGCGGGGTGCGAGACGGCCGCCTGTCCCGCGAGCAGAACCGCGAGAACGGGCGCGCGTCCAGCGATCTTCGGGCGAGGGCGCTGGTTCGGCACAGTCGAGCCTCCGACGTTTACGGAGGACGGTAAGAGAAAATTAACCGCGATTCATCGCGATCCGCTCGCGATCCCCCGGAATTGTCGGATTCGCGCGCCGATCTTCGGGTTGCAGGGACGACGTTGCTTCGGAAAGGTGAGTTGGCGCGCGCGCTGTGCTTGCCGGGACTTCGCGGGCCGTCCGCCGCGCGTCCGCCCGCGGGACGCCATCGCGCTGTCGCGAATCTGCCGTGCTTGGCGTGCCAGATGTTCTCGGCTAGAGCCCCCGCGGGAAAGCGAAGGTTGGCAGATCCTTGACCTCCGGTGCACGAACGTCGGACGTCCTCACCGTGCTGGCGAGCCAGGAGGGCGAGCGCCTCACCGTGGGCGACATCGTCGCGGTCCTGCGGGACCGTGCCTTCGCGCTGCTCGTGGTCCTGCTCGGGCTGCCGAACTGCCTGCCCATGCCGCCGCCGATCCCGCTGATCTGCGGCCTGCTCCTGCTCCTCGTGGCGATCCAGATCGCCGCCGGGATGTCGGCGCCGTGGCTGCCGCGGATGCTCCTCGGCCGCTCGATCGCCCTGACGGATGTCCGGCGCGCCGTCACCCGCGCGGTGCCGATCCTGCGCCGCCTGGAGCGCTGGTCGCGCCCCCGCGTCAGCGTGTTCGAGACCGCGCTCGGCATGCGCGGCATGGGGATCGTCCTGCTCGCCCTGGCGCTGGCGCTGATCGTGGCCGCGCCCATCGTCGGGCAGATCCCGCTGGGTCTCGCCGTCTGCCTGGTCGGGCTCGGTCTCGTCGAGCGCGACGGTCTGGTCGTGCTGGGCGGTCTCGTGATCGGGATGTTCGGCGTCGCCATCAACGCCGGCTTCGCCTACGCGGTGATCGCCGGGATCATCGGCCTGCTGAACCTCTGAGGGCGCGCCTCAGAGGCGGTAACGGATCTGATCGGTCCAGAAGCGCTCCAGGCGGGTGAGGGCCTGGTTCAGGCGAATGAAATCCTCCTCCGAGATCCCGCCGATCGGCGTGATCGTCCGGGCATGCTTGTCGTAGAGCCCCTGGATGATCTCGTGGACCTGGCGGCCCTTGTCGGTCAGGCTGATCCGGACGGAGCGCCGGTCGGTCTTCGAGCGGGCGTGGTGGAGATAGCCGGCCTCGACAAGCTTCTTCACGTTGTACGAGACGTTGGAGCCCAGGTAGTAGCCCTTGGTCCGCAGCTCGCTCGCGGTCAGCTCCTTGTCGCCGATGTTGTACAGGAGCAGCGCCTGGACGCTGTTGACGTCCTCGCGGCCGCGGCGCTCGAACTCGTCCTTGATCACGTCGAGCAGCCGGCGATGCAGCCGCTCCACGAGGTGCAGCGCCTCGAGGTAGGAGCCCTTGGTGGAGGCGGCTTCCTCGGGGGCCTCGATCTGCGCGACTCGGGCGTTCTGGGTCTTCATCTCTGCCTCGCCATCCGATGATCCGGCACCCGTTGGATGCGGCGCCGTTGATGATGGCTAAGCTAGGGCTCGGGAATGAAAGGCGATTTAAGCGACAGGATGAATTCGCGATTTACTCTTCGCGGTAAAGACAAACTGAATGAAGACAAGAACGGTTCGTTCACCGTGCTTCCTGCGCGGCCAGCCAGGACAGCAGGAAGTACAACGTCACGACACAGCCTCCGAATACGAGCAGCGGCACCGATAACGGCAAGAGTTGCGGTGTCAGGACAGCGAGCGTCATCGCCGACGTGACGGCGAGCAACCAGATCACGCCGCCCCAGGCGCTCGTCAGCCACAATCCGATCGCCGCCGCGGCGTCGATCACCGCGAAGTAGACGATCGCGGACTGCCGGCCGAACGGCTCGGCCTCGAAGGGGCGCACGCCCGGCAGGACGTCGAGGATGGTCGCCCAGGCGAAGACGCTCTTCAGCAGCCAGACGAGGGCCGTGAGCCGCATGAACCAGATCAGCACTGTGTCCCACGTGCCGGACGCGGGGCCCTGGGCCCGCTCGATGCGGTCGCTCGGGATGCCGCCCGGCCGCGGCGTCCTGCGCCGGATCGGAAAGTAGCTGGGCACTATCGAGCGCTCGCGGATGGTGGGGGCCGGTTCATGGCGAAGGGCCGGGATCCTGATCGATCGGGCGGGGGTCGCCGGGTTGAAGCGGTTCCGCCGTCCGGCGTCAACGGTCGGGTTTCGTTGCGCCGGCCCGGTGTGGTAGTCGATGGCCTCCGGCGCACGGGCGCCCCGCGATCCGCGGCGTGGTCCGCGCGAACGGTAGCGAAGCCGCATGTCAGACACCCTGCCAGAGCCGCGCCCTCTCGCCGTGGAGGCCGCCCGCGAGGGCGCCCGCGTGGAGGGTCTGAAGATCACCCAGCGCCCGCGCCGGAACCGGAAGGCCGACTGGTCGCGCCGCCTCGTCCGCGAGCACACCCTGACGGTCGACGACCTGATCTGGCCGATGTTCGTGATCGACGGCGAGGGCCGCCGCGAGCCGGTCGCCTCGATGCCGGGCGTCGAGCGCCTCTCGGTGGACGAGATCGTCCGCGACGCGGAGCGCGCCGCGAAGCTCGGCATCCCGGCGGTGTCATTCTTCCCCTACACGGAGGTGTCGCTGCGCGACCCGACCGGCTCGGAGGCGCTGAACGCCAACAACCTCGTCTGCCGGGCGGTCCGCGCCGTGAAGCGAGCCGTGCCCGAGATCGGGATCATGACCGACGTGGCGCTCGATCCCTACACGAGCCACGGCCACGACGGCCTGATGCGGGACGGTGCGATCCTCAACGACGAGACGGTCGCGGTCCTCGTCGAGCAGAGCCTGATCCAGGCCGAGGCCGGGACAGACATCATCGCGCCCTCCGACATGATGGACGGGCGCGTCGGCGCGATCCGCGCGGGCCTCGACAAGGCCGGCTTCCTCGACGTGCAGATCATGGCCTACGCGGCGAAATACGCCAGCGCCTTCTACGGGCCGTTCCGGGACGCGATCGGCACCAAGGCGGCCCTGGTCGGCGACAAGCGCACCTACCAGATGGATCCCGGTAACTCGGCCGAGGCCCTGCGCGAGGTCCGGCTCGACCTCGACGAGGGCGCGGATTCGGTGATGGTGAAGCCGGGCCTGCCCTATCTCGACATCATCCGCCGGGTGCGGGACGAGTTCCAGGTGCCGACCTTCGCCTACCAAGTGTCGGGCGAGTACGCGATGATCGAGGCGGCCGCCCGCAACGGCTGGCTCGACGGCGACCGCGCGATGGTCGAGGCGCTCCTCGCCTTCAAGCGGGCCGGCGCCGACGGCGTCCTCACCTATCACGCGCCGCGGGTCGCGGAGCGCCTGCGCAACCATCCGTGAAGCGCGGGCACCGCTGGCTCCTCGGGGCCGCGGTCGTGGTCGGCTTCCTCGGGGGGCTCGTCGCCTGCCAGGACACCCTGCGCCGGGATCGCGTCGCGACCTGCCGCCGGGCGCTCCCGGCAGTCGCGCCGCAGGACGGGATCCGGCTCCTGCGCGCGGCGCCGGGGCCGTCGGCGAATTCGGTGCGGGTCGACTACGCCGACGGGAACCGGCAGCACTGGCTGACCTGCCGCTTCGATGCCGGCACGACCCTGGTCGCCCTCGCCACCGAGGCGAGCACCCTGTCGGGCCCGTCCCTCTACATGCTCAAGCGCTTCTACCTCGACACGCCCGACGCCGCGGCCGGAGACCCGGCCGGGCGCTGAGGCGCGCCCACGCCCGCGTCTCCTCGCGGATCCCCTTGCGGCATCCGGGGCGCGCACCCACCTTCACGTCCGCAGCCTCGCTTGCAGGACGCGACACCATGCAGAACCCACAACCCGGATACGCGCAGCGCTTCGAAGCGCCCGGCTACGCCACCGCGTTGCCGATCCCGTTCGTGCGGGCGAGCCTGGGTGGCCGGACGGTCGCCTATCTCCTCGACATCCTGTTCATCTTCGGCTTCACGGCCCTGCTGACCCTCGCGATCACCGTGATCGGGGTGGTCACCTTCGGCCTCGGCTGGACGCTGTTCGCGGTCCTTCCGGCGAGCGGCATCATCTACAGCGCGATCACGGTGGGCGGCCCGAAGCAGAGCACGATCGGCCAGCGGATGATGGGCCTGCGGACCGTCGCGCCCGAGAGCGGCGCGCGGGTCGACGTCATCACGGCCGCGGTCCACGCGCTGCTGTTCTACGTGGCGATCTCGACCTTCCTGCTCTGGTGCGTCGACATCGCGTTCGGGCTCATGCGCTCCGACCGCCGCCTCGGGCACGACCTGCTCCTCGGCCTCGCCGTCGTCCACGCGCGCTGAGCCGCGATTCCGCTGATGAAAATCTGACGGTGCGACCGGCCGGGCCATTGAGCCCCGGCCGGTCGCCTGTAAACTGTCACGCCGGCGCCGCGAGGATGAACCCGGCGCAGGGTCTGTGAGAAGCGTGACTAGCCACCCGCGCGACACACCGCAATTCTACCTCACCGCCCCCTCGCCGTGCCCCTACCTGCCGGGGCAGGAGGAGCGGAAGGTCTTCACCCACCTGGTCGGACGGCGCGCCCGCGACCTGAACGAGATCCTGACGCAGGGCGGCTTCCGCCGCTCGCAGACCATCGCGTACCGGCCGGCCTGCGAGACGTGCCGGGCCTGCGTCTCGGTCCGCGTGGTGGTCGACGAGTTCGAGCCGAGCGCCAGCCAGCGGCGCATCCTGGCGCGCAGCGCCGACTGGGTCGGCACGCCGGAGCCGAACCGGCCCGCCTCCGAGCAGTACGCCCTGTTCCGCCGCTACCTCGACGCCCGGCACGGCGACGGCGGCATGGTCGACATGACCGTGCTCGACTACGCCATGATGGTCGAGGACAGCCACGTCGACACGCACCTCGTGTCGTATCGCCGGCACGGGCCCGACACGGCGATCACCGGCCGCGGCTCCGGGCCGCCGCTCGCGTTCTGCCTGACGGACGTCCTCTCCGACGGCCTGTCGATGGTCTACTCGTTCTACGATCCCTCGGAGGCCGCGCGCTCGCCCGGGACCTTCATGATCCTCGACCATATCCGCCGTGCCCGCCAGCTCGGCCTGCCGTATCTCTATCTCGGCTACTGGGTCGAGGGCTCGCGCAAGATGGACTACAAGTCCCGCTTCCGGCCGCAGGAACGGCTGATGGGCCAGGGCTGGGTGCGGATCGACTGAGCCCGGTGCGGCGCGCGTTTCACGTCGGTTGCCGTCCCGGCATGCCCGATGCGCATTGAGCGGCCGGCCCGGCGCATGCTACCGGCCACGCACGCAATCCGGACCGTGCCGAGGCCCCCATGATCCCCCGCTATAGCCGCCCCGCGATGACGGCGATCTGGTCGCCCGAGAGCCGCTTCCGGATCTGGTTCGAGATCGAGGCCCACGCCACCACGGCGCTCGCCGAGATCGGTGTCGTGCCGAAGGCGGCGGCCGAGACGATCTGGACCAAGGGCAAGGACGCGGTCTTCGACGTCGCCCGCATCGACGCGATCGAGGCGGTGACGAAGCACGACGTCATCGCCTTCCTGACCCACCTCGCCGAGATCGTCGGTCCCGAGGCGCGCTTCGTCCACCAGGGCATGACCTCCTCGGACGTGCTCGACACCTGCCTCAACGTGCAATTGGTGCGGGCGGCCGATATCCTGATCGCCGACGTCGACTCGCTGCTCTCCGCCCTGAAGACCCGGGCCCTGGAGCACAAGCTCACCCCGACCATCGGCCGGTCGCACGGCATCCACGCCGAGCCGGTCACCTTCGGTCTGAAGCTCGCCCAGGCCTACGCCGAGTTCGAGCGCAACCGCCGCCGCCTCGTCGCGGCCCGCGAGGAGGTCGCCACCTGCGCGATCTCGGGCGCGGTCGGCACGTTCGCCAACATCGACCCGCGGGTGGAGCAGTACGTCGCCGAGAAGATGGGCCTGACCGCCGAGCCGGTCTCGACCCAGGTGATCCCGCGCGACCGGCACGCCATGTTCTTCGCGACCCTCGGCGTCGTCGCCTCGTCGCTGGAGCGGCTGGCGATCGAGATCCGGCACCTCCAGCGCACCGAGGTCCTCGAGGCGGAGGAGTTCTTCTCCGAGGGTCAGAAGGGCTCCTCGGCGATGCCGCACAAGCGCAACCCGGTCCTCACCGAGAACATCACGGGCCTCGCCCGGATGGTGCGCGGCTACGTCACCCCGGCCCTGGAGAACGTCGCCCTCTGGCACGAGCGCGACATCTCCCACTCGTCGGTGGAGCGGATGATCGGCCCCGACGCGACCGTCACCTTGGACTTCGCACTGGCGCGGATGACCGGGGTGATGGAGAAGCTGCTGGTCTACCCGGCCAACATGCAGAAGAACCTCGACCGGCTCGGCGGCCTGATCCACTCGCAGCGCGTGCTGCTGGCGCTGACTCAGGCCGGGGTCTCCCGCGAGGATTCCTACCGGCTGGTCCAGCGCAACGCGATGCCGGTCTGGCGCGGCGAGGGCGATTTCCTGGCGCTGCTCAAGGCGGACCCGGAGGTCGCCGCGGCGCTCCCGGCCGAGCAGATCGAGGCGTGCTTCGATCTCGGCTACCACTTCAAGCACGTGGACACGATCTTCGGGCGGGTCTTCGGCGACCGCTGAGACTCCGCACGATTCCTGCTTCGACCCGCGCTCGCGGGCCCGCGTTTCCGGGCCCGCGCCGAACACAGGACAGCTCTCCGTGACCGCTCCCCGCATCGTCTACCTCAACGGCCAGTTCCTCCCCTACGAGGAGGCGCGCGTGCCGATCATGGACCGCGGCTTCCTGTTCGCGGACGGCATCTACGAGGTCTCGGCGATCATCGACGGCAAGCTCGTCGACAACGCCGCGCACCTCGCGCGCCTCGACCGCTCGCTCGGCGAGATCGGCATCCCCAACCCGCACGACGCGGCGGGCTGGGAGCGCCTGCAGACCGAGCTCGTCGCCCGCAACGGCGTCACCGAGGGGCTCGTCTACATGCAGGTGACCCGCGGGGTGGCCGAGCGCGACTTCGCCTTCCCGAAGGCCGGCACCGAGCCGACCGTGGTGATGTTCACGCAGGCCAAGACCGTGCTCGCCAACCCGCTCGCCGAGAGCGGCGCCCGGGTGATCACCGTCGAGGACCTGCGCTGGAAGCGGCGGGACATCAAGTCGGTGGCCCTGCTGGCGCAGGTGCTCGCCAAGCAGCAGGCGGCCGAGGCCGGCGTCGCCGAGGCCTGGATGGTCGAGGACGGCGCGGTCACCGAGGGCTCCTCCTCGACCGCGTTCATCATCAGCCGCGACCGCGTGCTCGTGACCCGGCCGCTCTCCACGGCGCTCCTGCCAGGCATCACCCGGGCCTCGGTGTTGCGCCTCGCGCAGGAGGCCGACCTGCGCATCGAGGAGCGGCTGATCCCGGTGGACGAGGTCTACGCGGCCCAGGAGGCCTTCTACACCAGCGCCTCCGCCTTCGTGATGCCGGTCGTCGAGATCGACGGGCGGTCAATCGGCGAGGGGCGGCCGGGCGCGCTGACCCGGCGCCTGCGCGAGCTCTACATCGAGGCCGCCCGCCAGGGTTGAGGCCGCCGGATCCGGTCCACAGGACGGGACGTCGGACCCGATCGCGGACAGGAACGGATCCCGTCTCCGACTGTTCCTCCCCGAATTCGTGTCTCGAACCGGGGAGGCCCTCGTGCCGAACAAGACCCTGCTCGCCGCCCTCGCGACGACCTTGGCGGCGACCGTCGCGGCAGTACCCGCCGGCGCCCAGTCGACCAGTCCGGCCCCGGCGCCGCCCGAGCGCGTTCGCCCGAACGCGGACGCTCCGCCGCAGGACCAGTCGCTCAGCGACAAGCTCCAGAAGAACGACGGCGTGATCAAGCCGCCGGATTCCGGCACGACCGGCACCGTGGTGAAGCCCGACCAGTCCGGCTCCATGCCGGTGATCAAGCCGCACGAACTGCCCGGTCGGGATCCCGGCACCGAGGCCAAGTAAGCCGGTCGTGACCGGCTCCGGCCGACCGCCATGCGGTCCGAACATGCGGCCCCTTGCTTGATTTCGTTGCTCGGATCGCGGAAACGGCTCACGACGTACGTCGCCTGCACCCGTGGGCGGCGCCGTCCCGGTTTCCGTCGCGGGTAAGCAGGCAGGCATGGCCAACGTCGTCGTTGTGGGCGCCCAGTGGGGCGACGAGGGCAAGGGCAAGATCGTCGACTGGCTCTCCGAGCAGGCCGACATCGTGGTCCGTTTCCAGGGCGGCCATAACGCCGG
Organism: Methylobacterium sp. Leaf361; assembly: GCF_001424445.1. Lineage (NCBI taxonomy): Bacteria > Pseudomonadati > Pseudomonadota > Alphaproteobacteria > Hyphomicrobiales > Methylobacteriaceae > Methylobacterium > Methylobacterium sp. Leaf361. The sequence continues at coordinate 43,165 of NZ_LMPY01000019.1, forward strand.
CCACACGCTCGTCATCGACGGCGTGACCTACAAGCTGGCGCTGCTGCCGTCGGGCGTCGTCCGCGGCGGCAAGCTCTCGGTCATCGGCAACGGTGTCGTGGTCGATCCCTGGCACCTGATCGACGAGATCGAGCGGATCAAGGCGCAGGGCGTGGACGTCTCGCCGTCTTCCCTGCGGATCGCCGACAACGCGACGCTGATCCTGCCGCTCCACCGCGAGCTGGATCATTTCCGCGAGACGGCCAATGCCGGACTGAAGATCGGCACGACCAAGCGCGGCATCGGGCCGGCCTACGAGGACAAGGTCGGCCGCCGCGCGATCCGGGTCGTCGACCTCGCCGACCCCGACGCGCTGCCGGCCAAGATCGAGCGCGTGCTGACCCACCACAACGCCCTGCGGCGCGGCCTCGGGATCGACGAGGTGAATGCCGAGGCGCTGCTGACCGAGCTGAAGGCGATCGCGCCGAAGATCCTGCCCTTCGCCGACACCGTGTGGTCGCTGCTCGACGAGGAGCGCCGGGCCGGCAAGCGCATCCTGTTCGAGGGCGCGCAGGGCGCGCTGCTCGACGTCGACCACGGCACTTACCCGTTCGTGACCTCCTCCAATATCGTGGCCGCGCAGGCGGCGACGGGCTCAGGCCTCGGCCCGGGCGCGATCGGCTACGTCCTGGGCATCGCCAAGGCGTACACGACTCGGGTCGGCGAGGGACCGTTCCCCACCGAGCTGTTCGACGAGATCGGCGAGACCATCGGCAGCCGCGGGCGCGAGTTCGGTGTCAATACCGGGCGCAAGCGCCGCTGCGGCTGGTTCGACGCCGTGCTGGTGCGCCAGACGGTCCGGACCTCCGGCATCCACGGCATCGCGCTGACCAAGCTCGACATCCTCGACGGGTTCGAGGAGATCCGCGTCTGCACCGGCTACCTGCTGGACGGCCAGCCCATCGACCATCTTCCGGCGAGCCAGGCCGCCCAGGCCCGGATCGAGCCGGTCTACGAGGTGATCCCGGGCTGGTCGGAGACGACCGCGGGGGCCCGCTCCTGGGCGGATCTGCCCGCGCAGGCGATCAAGTACGTCCGCCGGATCGAGGAGCTGATCGGCGCGCCGGTGGCGCTGCTGTCGACCTCGCCCGAGCGCGACGACACGATCCTCATGCACAACCCGTTCGAGGATTGACGCTTCACGCGCTATCCCGTTGACGACGCGCGTTTTCCGCGGCCCTGCCTGTATCCAGTCCGCGCGGGCTTGATCTAGAACGGGCTGGCGGCCGGGCGGTCCGTATCGCGATCCGCCCGCCGTCTCGAAGGCAACCGGCGCGCGGGCCCTGATCCCGCGCGGCGGGATACGACAAACCGGCCGACGGCCGCGACCGGACCTGTCGGGCGGGCGCGGACCTCGGTCCCCGGCCTCCGACCGGCTTTGCCGGACGGCGGCCGAAGGGGCGGACCAGAGTATCATGGCCGATTACTACCCGCTTCTGGCGCGCGCGCTCGACGCGCTGCCGGACCGAACGCCCGCCCTGCGCAAGGCGGTCTACGACCGCGCGCGCAACGCCCTGATCAGCCAGCTGCGCTCCCTCGATCCGCCGCTGTCGGAGGCCGATATCGATCTCGAGCGCCGGGCGCTCGACGCCGCGATCGAGCGGCTCGAGGTCGATCACGGCGGCCTCCCGGCCCCCGCCAACGATGCCGCGCAGGCGCCCGGGACGCCCGCTCCGGCCCCGGTTTCGGCGCCGCCACCAGCACCGGCCGTCCCCGCACCCGCCGCGCCAGAACCCGCCGTCCCCGAGCCGATCGTCCCCGCGGCGACGGAGCCGGAGATCCCGGAGCCGTCCCCGCCGGAGCCGGGATCCGGTCCCGCGCTGGCGCCCATCCTCCCGTCGGCGAAGCCGCCGTTCGCGGTGGCGGCCCGCGACGGGGATCGGGAGGCCGCGGACGGGCCGCGCGAGGCACCGATCCCGATCGCGCCGCCCCGTCCGGGCACGCCGCAGACGGCCGCGCCCGACACGGCCCCGCCGGTCGCCGAGACGTCCGGCGCTGGGACGTTTGCCGCCGAGGCGCCCGCCGTCGACGACCCTGACGCCGAGGCGGCCGAGGGCGCGGGCGGGCGTCAGCGTCCGCGGATCGAGGTGGTCCCCCCGCGCACCGGTCGGTCGCGCGTGCTGCGCAACGTCTTCGTGGGCGGTGTCCTGGCTGTGGTGATCGGCCTGATCGCCGTCGCGGCCTTCCTGCTGCGCGACCGGCCGCAGAACCTGCCGTCGAACGGCACGGAGACCGCGGACACGCAGCAGCCGGAAGGCGAGACCAAGTTCGGCGACCGGGTCGGCGGCGACGCCGCCCCGGCCCCCAAGGCCCCGACGCGCGTCGAGAACGGCGCGCCGGCACGGGCCGCGGCCACGCCCGCGCCGGCCGACGCGGGCGTCGCGGTCGCGCAGAGGGCGGAACTCGTCGAGGAGGCGACGGGGGCCGAGGGCGGTCAGCCGACCGTGACGCCGGGGCGGGTGACGTGGCGGCTCGAGACCGTCAACGGGGATCAGGGGCAGCCGGTCCAGAACGCCGTCGTCGCCACCGTGACCATCCCGGATGCCGGCCTGACGCTGGTGATGACCATCCAGCGCAATCTCGACGCGACCCTGCCGGCCTCCCACACGGTGAGCTTGGCCTTCAGCCAGAGCGGCAGCAACGCCGCGTCCAGAACCGTCCAAGATGTCGGGTTGCTCCAGGCCAAGGACGAGCAGAGCGCCCGCGGCTCGCCGGTCTCGGGCTTGCCGGTTCGGGTCCGCGACAACCTGTTCCTGATCGGCCTGTCGTCGCTGCAGAACGACGTCGAGCGCAACACCGACCTGCTCCTCCACCGGAACTGGTTCGACATCGCGCTGCGCTACACGTCCGGCCGCCGGGCGGTGCTGACCTTCGAGAAGGGCGCCGCCGGCGCCCAGGTGATGCAGAACGCCTTCGACGCCTGGCAGTGATCGGTCGACGGCGCCCGCCGTCCGAGCCCTGACCCGAACCGGCGGGCCCGGCGCGTCGCGCGCCGGGCGCGCGGCTCAGCGGGCCTCGATGCCGGTCCGGGGCAGCTCGCGGCTCGCGATGTTGCGCTTGACCGCTTCTTGCACCTTCTCGAAGGCGCGGACCTCGATCTGCCGGACGCGTTCGCGAGACACGCCGAACTCGCCGGAGAGGTCCTCCAGGGTGATCGGGTCCTCGGCGAGGCGCCGGGCCTCGAAGATGCGGCGCTCGCGCGGATTGAGCACACCGAGAGCGTCCTTGAGCGCGGAGAGGCGGTTCTGACCCTCCTGCTCCCGCGCCAGCACGGTCTCCTGGCTCGGGCTGTTGTCCACGAGCCAGTCCTGCCACTCGCCCTCGCCCTCCTCGCGCAGGGGCGCGTTGAGCGACGTGTCGCCGGACAGGCGCCGGTTCATGTCGATCACGTCCTGTTCGGGCACGCCGAGACGGGTGGCGATCTGCTTCACCTGATCGGGCTTGAGGTCACCCTCGTCGAGGGCCGAGATCTTGCCCTTCGCCTTGCGCAGGTTGAAGAACAGCTTCTTCTGGTTCGCGGTCGTGCCCATCTTCACGAGCGACCACGAGCGCAGGATGTATTCCTGGATCGCCGCCTTGATCCACCACATCGCGTAGGTGGCCAGACGGAAGCCCTTGTCGGGATCGAAGCGCTTGACCGCCTGCATGAGGCCGACATTGCCCTCCGACACGACTTCGCCGATCGGCAGGCCGTAGCCGCGGTAGCCCATGGCGATCTTGGCGACGAGGCGCAGGTGCGACGTCACGAGGCGATGCGCGGCCTCGCGATCGCCGGCGTCGCGCCAGGCCTTCGCCAGCGTGAACTCTTCCGACGGCTCCAGCATCGGGAACTTGCGAATCTCGTCGAGGTAGCGCGAGAGGCCACCTTCGTTGGCGAGCACGGGCAGCGTACCGGCCATGGCATTCTCCTGGACCTTATGTCCCCCTGTCGGGCGGACGCGACGGACAACAGTGCCGTCCACTCGGGCCGCTCTTGAGCCGACCCTGCCGGCCCCCCATCTCGTACGGGACGCCGGGGAGCCGGTCGCGGTCGATGACACCCACGTCGTCAACAACGCGCCACCGGCGATTTTGGTCGTACCATGTCACGATGTGACGCGGTACGGCGTGATCTTTCGCACGCCGCGACGCGGCGGTTACGGGCGCGGCGGCCCGTCCTCTTCCGCCCTCAGGGCCTGCACCAGCGCGGCCATATCGGGCGGTAGCGGGCTCTCGAACCGCAGCGTCGCGCCGGTCCGCGGGTGGCTGAAGCCGAGCAGTTCCGCGTGGAGTGCCTGGCGCCCGAGCGCCGCGAGGGCGGCGCGGGCCTCCGGCGTCAGGCGGGCCGCCTTTGTCCGGAAGGCGCCGCCGTAGACCGTGTCCCCGAGCAGGGGGTGTCCGCGATGGGTGAGATGCACGCGGATCTGGTGGGTGCGGCCCGTCTCCAGGCGGCAGCGCACGAGGGCGGCCTCGCGATACGCCTCGGCCACCGCGTAGTGGGTCACGGCGTGGCGCCCGCTCGCGTCCGAGACGACGGCGATCTTCTCCCGGTGGAAGCGCGACCGCGCGAGGCTGGCCTGGATCGTCCCGGCCCGCGGCTGGGGCAGGCCCCAGACCACGGCGGCGTAGGCGCGTTCCAGCGGTCCGGACCGGCCGTGATCGGCGAACTGGGCGGTGAGGCCCTGGTGGGCCACGTCGTTCTTGGCGACGACGATCAGGCCGCTCGTGTCCTTGTCGAGGCGGTGGACGATGCCGGGCCGGCGGACGCCGCCGATGCCCGACAGGCTGGCCCCGCAATGGGCGATCAGGGCGTTGACCAGCGTGCCGCTCTCGTGGCCCGGGGCGGGATGGACCACGAGGCCGGCGGGCTTGTCGATGACGATCAGGTCGTCGTCCTCGTGGACGATCGGCAGATCCGCGGCCTCGGCCACCGGCTCCGCCGGGGCTGCCGGGGGCACCGTGAGCACGATGCGCGCGCCCGCGGCGACCTTGGCGGCCGGGTCGAGCGCCGGGAGACCGTCCCGCTGAACCTGGCCGGTGCGGATCAGATCCTGCAGCCGGGCCCGGGACAGATCCGGGAACAGCGCGACCAGCGCCCGGTCGAGCCGCACGCCTCCCTCGGCCACGATCCCGGCCCGCTCGTCCTGCACGTTGTCCACCACGACCGCTATCCGCCCCCGATCTGACCCGCCGCGGCGGATTTCCTGACGAAGGCACTTGCTCCCCCGCCGAGTGGTGGCTATAGCAGCCCCGCGCCGCCGGAAAGCTCCCATCGTCTAGCGGTCTAGGACGTCGCCCTCTCACGGCGAAAACAGGGGTTCGATTCCCCTTGGGAGCGCCAGCGCGCTGGCAGTCACCAGAATCTGCGAACTTTCTCCAAGAAACCTGATCGCGCGGAAAGCCCGGCTCGTTCCGTGGGCGCTCCGCGCCCTCGAGGCACGCGCGTCGTCCAGCCGCTGAGCTTCTTTACAGGCGATGGTTTGCGCCGGCCCAGTCGCGACCTCCCGGGGGCTGGGAAGCTCCGGCGGGACGGGGCCGGGTGTCCCGCCTCACCAGAACCAGATGGCGCGTCCGGCCACCGCGTAGATGACGAACCAGAGGCCGATGGCGAGGGCGACAGACGCCACGACAAGGGCCGGATGAGGCCTCCTGCGGGTGCGGCCGGTACGAGCGGGGGCGATCTGATCCATGAGCGAGGCGGAAGCATCTCCGGCCGAACGCATGCCCGAAGGCTGCTCGCCCTGGGCGCTCGGGGCCCCGTGGATGCGGTCGGCGACAACGGTGCCTTACGACCAACATCCGCCGTCGCTGTCCTCATCAAAAGATGCCTTCGCGCCGATCGGATTGCCGGCTCAGCGCGTCGTGCGAATCTCCGATCGATCGCTGCCGAGCGTCGCAGCCTGTGATCGGCGGGGATATCGGGGATGGAACGCGATCCCCCCGACATAGGATGTTGCGCGGCGCAACCCATTAACACGGCGCGACTTTCCGCCGGGCATGATCGCACGATGCCTCAGCCTGCGAGTTCGCGATGCATTTCAGGATCCAAGCCACCGGACAGCATCTCTGGACCTGGGTGCTCCTCGACGAGACCGAGATGACGGTGGCCGAATCCGACCGGTCGTTTCCCTCCCGGACGCAGGCCTCGGCGGCGGCTCTGGCCTTCGCGAAGCTGGTCGCGCGCGCCAGCCGCTCGCTGAACGGGGGCGCGTCGAGCGGCCTGCTGTAGGTGATCGCGTCCGCTGCAACTCCGCTGCGGGTTCTCGCGCCGCGGCCGCAGTCGATCAGCGCCAGCGCTCCTTCATGCAAGCGAGCAGATGGACGGTCCGCATGCATCCCTCGCGATCCGACTGGGTGCGCGCGTTGCCCATGCAGGCATCCATTCCCAGGCGCAACAATTGACGATCGACGTCCGTCGTGCGGGCGCAGGAGAAGATCGGCTGAAAGCCCTCGAACCGGCTGACCTGCCAGAAGATCGCGACGAACGCCGTCAAGCAGAAGCCGAAGACCATTAGTCGGCTGTCGTAGAACCAGTGCCTACGCTCTCGGTTGTCGACGCCGCGCACGCGCATCCCTGTCCTCATCGCGCAGTCGTATGCCATCGTATCACGGACGGCTCCGCCCTGGCACAGGCGGGCCCCGCCACGCGGCGCGTGGCGTCGCGCGGGAAACACTCGGGAAACGGGATCTGGACTATGCGCCGCGGTCACCTCATCGCCCTGTGCCTCGCGCTGAATGCAGCTCGCGCATGGGCCCTGGATGCGCGAACGGTTCCTCCCACGCACGAACCGGAGCGGCCTCGTCCTGCCGAGAATGGCAGACAGTGGCGCAATTCGAGCGACGCGCGATCCGAGGCGAATGCGGCGGCGACCCTGCCGAGCGGCAACGTCGTGAGTCTCGACCAGCTGGCGGACCCGGTCGACAGCCCGCTCGTCGCCAAGTTCAGGGCCGTCCTGGCGACATACGATGATTTTGCCGCCCACGGTGATGGCAAGGCGTGGACAGAGTCCGCGGACGTGTGTCCCGCCATCAACGCCGCGTCGGCCTTCCTCGACGCCCGCGGAGGCGGGACCCTGGTCCTGCCTCCCGGCGTCGCCCGATGCGCGACGTCGCTGCGCGCGCCCAACATGTCCCGCATCAAGATCATCGGCCAGGGCGCAGGCGCCTTCTCCATCGCGGGAACCGAGCTGAAATGGGTCGGAGCGCTCGGTGTCGCGATGCTCGATCTTCGGAGCATGACACCCCAGACACCGGTGACCGCCGTGACGCTCTCGGACCTGACGCTGAACGGGAATGGACGAGCGAAGACCGGACTGCTCGTGCGCGGGCTGAAGAACTCCAGGATCGACATCATGGTGCGGGACACGACCGGTCCGGGCGTCGATATCGATGTCGACGAGGCTCGTGGTCCCCTCGCCAAGGGCCTCCTCACGGGATCCGTCTGGGCGGCGTTCACACCCGGTTCCGGCGGCCGGAGCGGGACCTACTCCGGTGTTCCCCTGGTCAGCGCCGGCATCGACACAGGAGAGGGCGCCAAAGCGACGATCACGGTCAAGGACGGGTCCGTGTCCACCATCGATGTTACGGAAGGTGGATCGAATTACGTGTTGGGCGATGTCCTGACTGTCCGGCCTTCCGACATCGGTGGGACGCGGGACGTAGCCATCACCGTTGCCAACTCCGGCAACGCCGCGTCCTCGTTCCTCGATACGTCGCAGAACGAGTGGAAGCTGCGCGTGACGCAGCAGGGCAGAGCGAGCCTGCGCGCGCAGGGCGTCCGTATCGGCCCTGGATCGCCTTGGCTCGACACCAACTCGAGTCAGTGGATCAACGTTCTGACGCTGACCCAAGAGGGAACAGGGTTCGAGATCGGCAACGCCGATACCAACGAGTTCATCTTCATCCGCGCCGATCGCGAAGGACGGACCGGGATCGGGATCGACCTGAAGGCCGGAGCCTGGACGTCGCCGTCCGCCGCGCGGGCCAATCGCTTCGGTACGATCTCCGCCACGGGCGGCCTGGTCGCGCGCGGGGGCGCTCGGCCGAGCGTCAGAAATGTCGTGGCCAAGTACAATACCGAGAGCGGTGAGGCGCCGCCGAAATGGGAAGATGGTGCGGGCGTCAATATTACCGATGACAGCGGCCAACCCATCGGGAATACGGGCTTTACGACGAACCTCGCGCGAACCGTCTACACGCCCGTCGTCGCCCGCGGTGGTACAGCCGCCGCGACTGTTTCGGCAACGGCCGATTACCGCCGATTCGGTCGCGAGATCCTCGGCATCCGGCTCGACGTCAAGGTGGTCGGCGGCTCGGGCTACATCACCGCATCGCTTCCTTGCCTGCCGTTCAAGGATACGGTCCTGACAGGATTCGACCGGGCGACCGGTCGATCCGTGCAGGGACGGATCGGTTTCGCCGATCCGAAAATCTACATCTACAGCATGGACGGGACGGTGCCGGCGACCGCCAATGCCCAGCCTCTGCTCACCGGCGATCTGGAATGCAAGGATTGACGCCCAAGCCAGCTTCCATGATCGCGGTCTGAAGTCGGCCGCAAAGCTCCTTTCCTGCGAGCGGGGAAGACCCGTCGATCAGATCCGACGCCCCGGAGGCAGGACAGCCCGGGCCAGTTCCTGGCCATCCGCACTGCGGCGAAGCACGATGGTCTGCTCCACGTCTTTGCGCAGCGGTGGAAAGAACGCGTATGTGAAGCCGTGATGCGCGTTGCCGATACCCGCCTCGCGTAGATCCGGACGAAATTTGCCCGCGATGACCGTATTCACGGTTGATTGATTGACGACGATGGCGATCACGGTCGGTGAGTGAGGGGTGGAGGGCGTGAAGGCCCAGCCGCGGATCCGGCTGTGGTCGGCCTCGTCGATGAAGCCCTGCAGCGATACGGGATCATGCCCTCCCGGCGACGCGGGCGTGCCGTGAGCCGGTGCAGATCCGGTCTGTGTCACCGCACCCATCGACAAGGCGGCGCGGGCGAAACCGCTTCGTCCTTCGGCAAGACCGTTCTGCAGAAAGTGGAGCAGCGGATTCTGTTCCGCGACAGCAACGTCCGGGTTCGCGGCCAGATAGCCTGTCGTGCTGAAACCTGGGCTCGGGTCACGCCCTTCCTTCCAGCCATGTTCGAGGAAGTGTTTCAGCGGATCCAGGCCGGCTTCGCGAACATCGGGGTTGCGATCAAGGTAGTAGGCCGGGTCGAAGCCGGGGAGCGGGTTGCCGAACAGGGGGCGGCGCTGATTGGATGAGAGGGGCAATCGGAACTTCATGGGCCATCCGAGCACGTCAGGGCTCGTGCTCGGTCTACCATTGCGGGTGAGGCCGCAAGCCCGGCGAACCGATTTCGAGGTGGCACGAAAGTCCCAGCGTCAGATGTGTCGCTGGCTCGCGGCGCGAGATCGATCTTGGGCCCCGCAGCTTCCGCGGGCTTCCGCGCTACGTCGATAGCTCCGCGTGTCGGTGGCTCGCTCCAGCCGCGAGCGTTGACCGTTCGCGGGGGACCGGATCCGATCCTCGCCATGCGCGATGGAGTGGAGGCGCGGTATTGCGAAGCGTCCGCCGCAGCCCATCGCGCATCGAGGCTGGTGGGTGCCGAGCCATCACCGGATCGAGACGTGATCTACGCGCCTGTCCGCGGTGCGTTTTCCGGTTGACGTCTGGCTACGATATGGAAGCCGAGTTCCGGATTGGCGTGTGCGTCCCAGTCGTAGGCGCGGGGATTGCCCGAGCCACGCGGATAGTCGCGAAGCTGGAACGGGCTCTGGACCGGGTCAAGTCCTGACGCCGCGAAGGCGGTCTCCCACCAAGTGCGATCGCGGATCGTCGCGTGAAACTCGTGACCCGCCGCGTCGCAATCCGCGAAGGTCGCGATGGAGGCCACCACGACTCCGCCCGGTCTCAGGTGCTGGTGCATCGAATGCAGCAGTGTGGGCAGGTCCGTTTCCGGTATGTGCTCGAACAATTCCCAGGCCGTCACCAGATCGAACTGCTGGACCGCGCCGGCGCCGTCCTCGACGCGAAACGGGAAACGTACGTCGGCAGTGAACAGCCGGTCCGGAATGGTGCGCCACTCGGCGCGCTGCTTTTTCCGCGACCAGTCCGAGCCCTCGATCCCGATCGAGAAATGTCCGCGCCGTGTGAAATCCCAGACGAGCCCTCCGCCGGCCGAACCGATATCGAGGTGACGCAAGGGGAAACCGAAATGGGTTTCGCACGCCGCGACGAAGCGGGGCGAGCGCGTGTTGTCAGCGGCTGTGCCTCGCGGAAACAGATGGTCAGGCGTGTCGCCGGCAAGCGGGTTCGCTGTCGCGACACGCAAGTCGACTGTTTCGACCGCGCTTCCTCTGATCAAAGTCTCCAAGATATCTCGCTGCCGATCCTCGCATTCGAGGACGAATCGATCGAATCGAGCCTTAAAGTTATTCCAATTGATCGAGTCATAGTAGCAGTGTGTCTGCAGCGCCGAGATGCGTCCCAAGAGATCGTCGAGCTTGGCGTCGATGGCCGCGACCCGATCGGAGAGTGGGAGGTCGGGCTGCTCGATAGTCGTCGCGCGAGCCGCGTCGCTGTTGTCCACCAACCCACTCCGTTAACGCGCACGAGCCCAACAGAACGACAGGCGTGATCGCGCATCTCCACTGTTCAGAGATATCCTAAGCCAAGCGGAGAGAGAAATACATTCATGTCAGGATTTCGGCGGAGCCGCCTGTGGACGAATCGCTGTATAATTGAGAAATTTCGCGCAGAAGTTAGTGTTTCAGATCGGATTCTTATATTATGAGATTGCTGATAACAACTCCGGGTTGATTTATGGCCGGGTTGCGCGGGGATGCTGTCATTGTGATTGGGCGCGCCGGATGGCCGACGGCATGGGACATCGGCGACGCATCCATTACGGGTCCGGGCGGCGGCGCCGGTGAGTTCCGATAGGCTTTCGATCAGACTGCGCGGTGCGTGGCGCGCGAGGTCCCGTCAGTCGACACGTGCAGGCTCACGAGATTGTGCCTCTCCGCGTGCGCCAGATCTCGCGATCCGAGCGCTCGACCGCGTTCCGATCGCTGGATGGACCATCGACCAGCTACCGCGCGAGACGGATTTCGGCGCCCTGTGTTCGCTCTTCACGCGGGATACTCGATCCGTCGGTCGCTCGAGTAGCGTTAATTTCAGCCCGTCCCGTCGAACGCGCACCGATTGTCAGGACGTTCTTGCGGACCGGAGTTTTGCCGTATACCCCACATCGGAGAGCCAACGCGCGATCGAGGGCCGGGGGGATGCCGCTGGTTGTCATCTTAGCCGCCCTGTGCGGCGGACTGGCTGTGCTTGCCTTTGGCTGGCAAACGTTCGGCTTCTACACGGTAATACTCGCGTCCTGTGTCGCCAGTGCAGCCGCCGTACTGGTGGGTGGCGGACTCGCGCTCCTGAAGGTCGCGAGGTCCCGGACTTCGCAGGATCCGGCGAAGATCTTCGACATCGACAGGCTCACGAGCGGCGACCGCAGCGACTTTCGGCTCGTTCCGCGGCGCCTCTACTTCGACATCGAGCACGGTCGCGAGATCATCAAGGACGAGATCGGCATCGAGGCAACGAGCATCGACCAGGCGCTCGACGACGCCCGGAGCGTGATCCGGGACATGGTCCAGGAGCTCGCCGACGAGGGCTACGCGGAGGACTGGGTGCTGGTCGTGCGCGATGCCAGAGGGGCTTCGGTCGCGCGCCTGCCCATCGAGCGGACGCCCGCGCAGACACGGCCCGACCGCCGCTCCGCCTGATCGATCGGGGGCCGCGTTCGCGTCCCCGCGATTGCTGGCTCGCGACGATGGCCCAGCATCCTGCGCTCGCCACCGGCGTCGCGCGTGTGTCAGCGCTCGCCCAGCTCGTGAAGCAGGCGGTCGCGGGCGCGGCTGACCCGGCTCTTCACCGTGCCCGCCGGGCACCCGATCACGGAGGCCGCAGCCTCGTAGGCAAGACCGTCGACGGCCACGAGGATCAGCGCCTCGCGATAGGCCGGGTCGAGCCGGTCGATCGCGGCCCGGACCTCCTGCAGACCCATGCTGTGCTCCTGGGCGGCCGGTTCGGAGAGGGTGATGGCGTGCGCGCCGTCGGGATCGGGGACCTCGAAGCGTCGCTTGCGTCGTCCGTTGATGAAGCCGTTGCGCAAGATCGTGAACAGCCAGGCCACCAGGCTCGTGCCGGGCTGGAAGCGCTGCCGGTGCTCCCACGCCTTGAGCAGCGTGAACTGCACGAGATCGTCGGCCTCGACGCCGTCGAACGTCAGCGACAGGGCGTAGCGGCGCAGGCGCGGCACCAGGGCGATCAGATCGTCCTTGAAAGCACCGGGAACCTGCCGTTCGGACTCGGCGGCATCCAGGGCCGCGGACAGGCGGCCCAGCACGCCGGCCAGCCGTGAGCTCATCTCGATCGGTGCAACTTCTGAATAGTACTGGCGCAGCCGATGACCGAGTTGCGCCTGGATATACGAGATGACGGGATCGGACGCGCCGGCCGGATCGCGCTCTTCGACAGCGGGCTTCACGGTGAAGCTCTGGGCTCGATGGGGTGGAGACAGCGTCGCGACGGGCACGACATCTCGCGGGAGGGCTGCGAACTTATCTCTGGTTGATCTCGACGACGTCAATGATGCAGGTATACCAGTGAAAATCGCGGATCGGGCGGAACCTGCTTGCGCGCAACCCGTTTGTGCCCCGCTGCGAGGGGCGCGGCGTCGAGGCGGCGGGGACCGGACGGATCGTGACGGCGGGTGTCGACAGGCATGAGCTCCGGCAGATCATCGCCGGCCTGAGCGAGGGCGTGATCCTGGTCGAGCCCGACCAGACCATCGCCTACGCCAACGCGGCCGCCCGGCCTGAGCGAGGGCGTGATCCTGGTCGAGCCCGACCAGACCATCGCCTACGCCAACGCGGCCGCCCTGGCGATGCACGGTGCCGAGAGCCTCGACGAGCTCGGCCCCACCGTCGACGCCTATCGCGACCGCTTCTGCCTCCGCTACCGCAACAATCACGAGCCGGAGAACTACCCGATCGAGCGCGTGATCGCCGGCGAGACCTTCCACGACGTGGTGGTCGAGGTCACGCGGACAGACCGGCCCGGTGTCGAGTTCGTTCACTCCCTCAGAGGCTTGGTCGCCACGGACCGCGACGGCAACCCGAGCTGCCTCGCGCTGATCCTGAAGGACGTCTCCGACCAGTTCGAGGCCGAGGAGCGGTTCGAGCGCACCTTCAACGCCAACGGGAGCCGCTTCGTGATCGTCGCCGGGCAGCCGATCGAGATGGGCGACGAGCCCTGCATGCTGTTCACCTTCGCGGACCTGGAACTGCGCCGGAAGGCCGAGGCCGCCCTGCGCCAGAGCGAGGAGCGCTTCGCCAAGGCGTTCAGGCTGACGCCGATCCCGACCGTGCTGGTGCGGGCCGAGGACGGCCAGGTCACGGGCGTGAACGAGGCGTTCAGCCGGGTCTTCGGCCTGGGCGAGGACCGCGTCGTCGGCCGCTCGCTGGAGGAGGCCGGCCTGTGGGTGACGTCGTCCCAGCGGGAAGCCTTCGAGAAGAGGCTGGTGAGCGAGGGCTACGTGCTGGGTACCGAGGTCTGCCTGCGCCACGAGAGTGGCGCGAACCTCGACTGCCTGGTCTCGGCCGAGCGGATCACGATCAACGACGCCGATTTCCTTCTTCTGGTGCTGCAGGACATCACCGAGCGCAAGCACTCCGAGCGGGAGCTGTTCGACGCGATCGAGACGGTGATGGCCGACACGTCGTGGTTCAGCCGCGGGCTGATCGAGAAGCTGGCGAACCTGCGCCGGCCTGGCCGGGAGGGCGGCGACGCGGGGGCGCCGAACCTGACCGTGCGCGAGCGCCAGATCCTCAACCTGATCTGCTCAGGGCTCAGCGACGACGCGATCGCGCGCAAGCTCGGGCTGTCGCGCAACACGGTGCGCAATCACGGCGCCGCACTGTACCGGAAGCTCGGAGTCCATCGGCGGACCGAAGCGGTTGTTTGGGGCCGGGAGAACGGATTTCCACTCCAGGGACCCGGTGGCTGAATTTCATTATACTGGTAATTTGGAACTATTGATCCACCAGACGTCGCCATCATCTGACCGCCATCTCACCGTCGACGGACCGTTCTCCGGTCACCCGGTGATCCCCTCGGCCCCCGCGTGCATGCGGGCGCCGTCTATCCCGGCGGGCCGCGCGCCCGACCGGACCTCTCGACCGACGAGTACGACCACCACCACGACCGTGAAGGAGCGCACGCGATGAGCAGCACGACCGACAAGATCAAGGGCCTGGCCAACGAGGCGGTTGGCAACGTCAAGCAGGCGGCCGGCAAGGCGACTGGCAACGACAAGCTGGTGGCCGAGGGCAAGGCGCAGGAGCTGAAGGGCGAGGCGCAGAAGACCGTCGGCGACGTCAAGGACGGCGCCAAGTCCGTCGCCCCTTGCCCGGCACGGTGCCGGGCTTGGCCGCTCGATGCGCGAGAGCAGAGCCGATGCGGCGCTTCGCCAGCCTCTTCCTGCGTCAGGAATTCGTCTTCCTGATGCTGGCCATCCTGCTGAGCGTCGGCGCGGGCGTGGCCTACTGGGCGTCGCGGGCCACCGTCCTGACGATCGCTGTCGCCCCGAAGGACGGAACCGAGCCGGCCCTGATCCAGGCCTACGCGGACGCTCTGGCCAAGCGCCACAAGGAGATCCGCCTCAAGATTCTGCCCTTCGACGACGTGCGCGACAGCGCCGAGGCGCTGGGCGACGGCCGCGCCGATCTGGCGATCGTGCGGCCGGATGTGGAGCTTCCGGATAACGGCCTGACGCTGGCGATCCTGCGCGACCAGGCGATGATCATCGCGTCGCCGGAATCCGCCGGGATCGCCCGCTTCCCCGATCTCGACCGCAAGCGCCTGGCGATCCTGGCCCACAGGGACGCCGACGAGGCGCTCATCCGCGCCATGCTGGAGCATTACGGTCTGACGCTGGTGACCACCGAGCCGGCAGGCGCGCTGCCGCCGCGCCACGTCGCCCTGGTCGAGATGGCCGAGAGCGACCTGGGCGCGGCCTTCGCCCGGAAGCGGGTCGACGCGGTGATCTCGGTCATCGCGCCGACCGCGCCGACGGCGCAGCGGATCGTCGGCCTCGTCCAGGCGGCCAGCCGCGATCGCAAGATCTCCTTCGTGGATGTCGAGAACGCCGAGGCGATCGTTGCCCGTCTGCCGCGGCTGCAGGTCGTCACCATGCCGGCCGAGACCTTCGGCGGCAGCCCCAAGGTGCCCGACGCGGAGGTTCGCACGGTCGGCGCCTCGTACCGCTTGATGGCGCGCGCGAACCTCGCCCGGTCGGTGGCGGCCGACGTCACCCAGCACCTGTTCGAGCTGCGCAGCGCCATGGCCAACGTCACGCCCGCGGCCGACTATTTTCAGGCGCCCGCCTATGACGGGACCGTCGGCGCGACGAGCGCCCGGCTGCCGATCCATCCCGGCGCCGTCGACTATTACGAGCGCGAGCAGCAGAGCTTCATCGAGCGCTACGAGACCTGGATCTACCTGCTCGCCTTCCTCGGCGGCGGTATCGGCTCCGCGCTCGCCTGGATCGGCCAGCGCCTGTCGCGCCTGCGCCGGGAGCGCGTCGAGGAAGCGACGGACCGCCTGCTGAGGATCCGCCAGGAGGCGCAGGAGACGACCGACCCGGCGCGTCTCGAGAGCCTCGCCCGGGAGATCGACGATCTCGCGGGCGATATCGCCAAGCACGCCCTCGAGCGACCGACCGAGGCGCGGACCATGTCGGCCGCGGCGATCGCCATCGACGCCGCCCGATCGACCGTCAAGCGCGCCATCACGACCGGCCGGAGCGCGGAGGATGGGTCCGCGTTAGCTGGCCGGACGGTCGCGAGCGACGCGGGCCCGAGCGGGGCCTGACCCATTGCGGCGGATGACCGCCGTACCACCCGGGCCGAGGGCCCGCCTCAAGAGGACGACGCGATGAGCAAGGGATACCCTTCGATGACCGCCCTGCTAGGCCTGCTGGCCGTGGCCGGTTACCAGAACCGCGACCGGATCGCCGAGTGGCTCGGCGGCCACGCCAAGGACGCGTCCCGGTCGCCGGCGCCGCAGGTCCCGCCCGCGACGGGTTCGACCATCCCGGCGAACCTGGATCGGCTCCTCGGCGGCGCCAGCGCGGGCGGCGTCGGCGGCCTCATCGCCGGGGGCCTGACCGAACTGGTCGACCATTTCACCAAGGGCGGTCACGCCGAGACGGCCCAGTCCTGGATCAATCACGGGCCGAACCGCGACATCCCGACCGCGGATCTGGAGCGCGCCATCGGACCGGACACGCTGGCGGCCCTGGAGCAGCGCACCGGCCTGAGCAAGGCCGAGCTGCTGGCGCGCCTCTCGCGCGACCTGCCCTCGGCCATCGACCGCTACTCGCCCGACGGACGCCTGCCGGCTTTCAGCTGATCCGCTCCATCGCGGTCGTCGCGGCGGTGCCGCCGCGACGACCGGCACCGGTTCCGGCGGCCGCTACTCGACCAGCTCGTCCACCTTCGCCATCAGCGAGGGCGAGATGGTCAATCCCAGGGAGGCGGCCGTCGTCAGGTTGAGCAGGGTGATGAAGCGCTCGCTCGCCTGCACCGGCAGGTCGCCGACCACCGCGCCGCGCAGGATCCGATCGATGTAGCCCGCCGCCCGCTGCACGTCCTGCTCGACGCTGGTCGTGTAGGCGGCGAGGCCGCCGAGATGGACCGGCGCCGCGTAGGCGTACACGGCCGGCAGGCGGTGGGTCGCCGCCAGATCGACGATCAGCTGGCCGTACACCCCGGTCACCGCGTCCGGCAGCGCGATGAGGCCGCCCTCCGGTTGTGCGGCGAAGCCGGCGATCGCCGCCTCGATCTCGGCCGCGTCGTGCACGCCCGCGATCCGGGCATCGATCCCGAGTGCCGGGCCGATCCGGGCCATCTCGGCCGTGTAGCCCGCCAAGCGCGCCCGGTAATCGGGGTTGATGAGGGCGAGCGCCCGCGTCACGCCGGGGCTGAGTTCCTTCAGGAGCTGCAGCCACTTGCCGACGAGGACGAAGTCGAAGTTGGTGAAGCCGGTGAGGTTCCCGCCGGGCCGCGACAGGTTCGTCACGAAGCCGCCGCCGACCGGGTCCTGAAGCATCATGAAGACGATCGGAACCGTCGTGGTCGCTCGCTGGAGCGCGGTCGCGCCGACGACGCCCTGCGCGAGCACCACGTCGGGCGCGCGGGCGACGATCTCCTCCGCCTGGACGCGCATCCGCTCGGCGTCGCCGTTGCCGTACTGCAGGTCGACCGTCAGGTTCTCACCCCAGATCCAGCCGGCCCGCCTCAGGCTCTCCTTCAGCGTCTCGACGATGACGGGACTGTCGGGATGCGCCTCGCCGTAGACCAGCAGGATCCCCAGGCGACGCTGACCCTTCGCCGGCGCGGCGGCGAGGGCCGGCCACGCGGCCGCGCCGCCGAGGGCCGCGATGACGTCGCGCCGTCTCATCCGCCGGTCTCCCGTCCGAACCCGTTCCGAGCATCGCCGATCGGGAGGGATTCCGATCGCACGCCCTCGGACGGTAATAGGCGCTGCCTTAAGGCGGGGCTATCGGGGCGGGCGACGGGGAAGCCGGGCGCGCGCGCGACTCAGCGGACCTCGACCCGACTGCCGCTGCCGCCGTTCAGCAGCCGCTTCAGGTGGAAGGCCGCCACCCCGTCGTCGGGGCGCAGACCGACCAGGGCCGCGAAGGCGGCCAGCGCGCCGGCCTCCCCGGTATCGAGCTTGGCGTAGGCGTCCTGGTACTGGGCGAGCAGCGCGTCGCCGTAGGCCGCTTCCGTCAGGGGTTCGTAGGCGCGCAGGGCCGTCTGCTTGCCGCGCAGGAGGAGGTCGCCGAGGGGGCGGCCGCGGAACTGTCCGGCGCGGATCACGACGGCGTCGCTGACGCAGATCCGCGTGCCGAAGGCCTTGTTGGCGTTCTCCAGACGGGCGGCCGTGTTGATGGTGTCGCCGTAGGCCGTGTAGTCGAAGTAGCGGCCGCCGCCGAAATTGCCCACGATCGCCGGGCCGGCATGGACGCCGATCCGCGTCACGCCGATCTCGATTCCCCGCTCGCGCCAGCGATTGCGGAAGCCCTCGGCCGCCTCGTCCAGGGCGAGGGCGCAGGCCACCGCCCGCGCCGCGTGGTCCGGCTGATCCCCCGGCGCGCCGAACAGGACGTGCAGGGCGTCGCCGACGATCTTGGCCACCGTCCCCTCGTGGGCGAAGACCACGTCGGTCATCTCGGCGAAGTAGCCGTTGAGGATCTCGGCGAGCTGCGCGGGATCGAGGCTCTCCACCAGGCCGGTGAAGCCCGCGATGTCGGTGAACAGGGAGGCCACGTCGCGGCGGTGGCCGCCGAGCTCGAGGCCCGACGCGTCCCCCGCGAGCCGCTCGGCGAGGTTCGGCGAGAAGTACCGGGCCAGGGAGGCGTGGGCCCGCTCGGCGAGCGATTGCCGCCGCCGCCCCTCGCGCAGGTCCTCGACGTGGCGCAGCGTCCGCTCGATCGTCGTCTCGAGGTCGGCGAAGTCGATCGGCTTCGTCAGGAAGTCGAAGGCGCCCCGGTTCATCGCCGTGCGGATGTTCGCCATGTCGCCGTAGGCCGAGACGATGATGATCGAGGGGCGTTCGGCCAGCTCCTGCAGCTTGGCGAGCAGGGTCAGCCCGTCCATCCGCGGCATGTTGATGTCGGAGACGACCAGATCGACGTCGCGGCTCTCGGCCAGGCGGTCCAGCGCCTCCTGCCCGTCGTGGGCGAACAGGAACGTGACGAGGCCCTGCCGGATCTGGCGGCGGAACTTCTGGGTGATCAGCGCCTCGAGATCCGGCTCGTCGTCGACGACGAGGATCTTGGCGCTCGGGGCGCCGGGCGTCATTCGGTCCCCGCGAAGGCGGACAGACGGCGATCGATCTCGGCCTTCAGAACGGCGAAGTCGATCGGCTTGGTGATCAGGCCCACGGCGCCGGCGGCGCGGACCTTCTCGCGCGTCTCGGCGTCGCCGTAGGCCGTGATCATGATCACCGGCACGTCGGGCCGGGCCGCGCGCACCAGGGGCAGCAATTCGAGGCCGGTCATCCCGGGCATGTTGATGTCCGACAGCATCAGGATCAGGCTCGGCTCGTTCGAGCCGTTGATCCGCTCCAGGGCCTCCGCGGCCGAGTGCGCGAAGGCCATTGCGAAGCGTCCGGCGCGCAGCTCGCGGCGAAACTGCTGCCGGAACAGGTCTGTCACGTCGGGTTCGTCATCGACGACGAGGATCAGGACGTTCATGGCTGGCTCTCAGTGTCGGTCGCCGCCTCGGTCGCCGGCTCGGTCGCCGCCACGGTCGGTGGCCGAGGCGGCGCGTCCGGCGTAACGCTCTGCCGCGGCAGGGTGATGATGAATTCCGTGAAGGCACCCGGTTCCGTGGCGACGTCAACCGTTCCGCCGTGCTGCTTGACGAGGATGTCGTGGCTCAGCGACAGGCCGAGCCCCGTTCCCTCGCCGGCCGGCTTGGTGGTGAAGAACGGGTCGAACATCTTGGCCTTGACGCTGTCCGGGATGCCGGTGCCGTTGTCGCGCACCCGGATCTCGACGCCGTCGCCCCGGTCCCGGGTGGCGACCGAGAGCGTGGGTGCATAGCCGGGTTCGCCGTCGGCGGCCCGCTTCTCGGTGGCGTAGAATCCGTTCGACATCAGGTTTAGCAGGACCCGCGTGATCTCCTGAGGGTACAGGTCCGCGAGGCCGGCCGCCGGATCGTAATCGCGCACGAGGGTCACGTTGAAGCCGGGTTTCGCCGCACGGGCCCCGTGATAGGCAAGATTCAGGCTCTCCTCGACCAGCGCGTTGACCTCGACCGGGCGATGCTCGCCGGACCCGGTGCGCGAGTGGAGCAGCATGTTCTTGACGATCGAGTCCGCGCGCTTGCCGTGCTGGACGACCTTCTCGAGATTGCCCTTGAGCAGGCCGGCGAGTTCCTCGACCTCCGCGCGCGTGTCCGGGTCGAGGCTGGTCGGTTCGAGCACCTCCCGCAGCTCGTCCACCAGCTCGTTCGAGAGCGACGCGAAGTTGTTGACGAAGTTCAGCGGATTCTTGATCTCGTGGGCGATGCCGGCGGTGAGCTGCCCCAGCGAGGCGAGCTTCTCGGACTGGACGAGCCGGCTCTGCGCCCGCTGGAGATCGTCGAGCGATCGGTTGAGGTCGCGGGTCCGCTCCTCCACCTTGGCCTCGAGCGTCTCGTAGGAATCCTGGACCCGGCTCGCCATCGTGTTGAACCGGTGGGCGAGGGTCTCGATCTCGTCGCCGGTGCGGATCACGATCCGCTCGGACAGGTCGCCCGCGCCGAACCGCTCCGCCCCGTCCTCGAGCTCGCGGATGGGCACGACCATGCGCCGCGCCAGGAAGGTGCCCGCCACGGCCGCCAGCAGGACGCCGAGACCCATCAGCGAGGTGGTCTGGATCACGGATTCGAGCGCCGGCCCCATGGCGTCGCGCAGCGATTCCTGCACGAAGACGATCCAGTCGACCCGCGGGATGGTGGCGTGGGCCGCCAGCACCCAGCCGCCGTCGAGGCCGGTCGTGATCTCGTAGTCCTGACCCGCCATGCGGGAGCCGGGCAGAGCCGCCGCGACCTCGGGCAGGCCGGAGAGGTCGGTGTCGCGCAGGACGAGACTGAGGTCCGGGTGCGCGATCAGACGACCGGTCGCGGTCGTCACGAAGGCGTAGCCGTGCTCGCCGACGTTGATCGCGTTGACCACGTCCCAGATCAGCTTGAGATTGACTTCCGCGACGGTCACGCCCGGGTCGCGGCCGGCATGGGCCACCGAGACGGTCATGTACGGCTCGGACCCGCGCCGGAAATAGACCGGGCCGAACCACGTCTTCTGGGCGAGCGCCTGGGTGAAGCGCGGCGAGGTCGAGAAATCCTTGCCGCTGGCGACGGAGTCCGGCTCCAGTCGGGAGACGCGCAGCTGCTCCTTGCCGGCCGGATCGAGGTAGGCCACCTCCGTGATGGCCGGCGCCTGGCGCAGCAGGCGGATGAAGTCGTAGCGCTGCTGCTCGGGGGAGACGCGCCGCCACTCGGCGCGCGTCGTCCAGCCGATCTGGCCCTCGATCGAGGACAGGAAGGCGTCGACGCGCTCGGCGGCGGCGCGCGCCTTGGTGCGCTGCGTCTCGATCGCGGTCCGCTTGGCGTCCTGGTAGTTCAGCGTCAGGTCGACGGCGCCGTTGATGAGCAGCACGAGGCTGACGAGGCCCACGAAGGCCACCGCGAACTTCCCCGCGAGCGGCAGGCGGAACCAGCGCGGCGGCGCTGTCGCGGCCGGCGGGGAGGCTGTCGGGCGCGGCGCCGTCATTCGACGATCTCGTCCGCCTGGGCGAGGAGCGCCGACGAGATCGTCACGCCCATGCTGCGGGCCGTCTTGAGATTCACGATGAAGTCGAACTTCGTGGGCGCCTGGACCGGCAGGGTCGCGGGGTTCTCGCCGCGCAGGATGCGGCCGACATAGGCAGCGGCCCGACGGACCGTCTCCACCGGATCCGGTCCGTACGACATCAGGCCGCCTCGGTAGGCGAAACGCCGGATCGCGAAGACCGCGGGGACCCGGAGACTCGTGGTGAGCGCGACGATGTGGTCGCCGTTGGCCTCGCTGAATGTGCCGGGGGCGACGATCAGGCCCCCGTCGCCCCGCCGCGCGAGCGCGGCGATCACGGGCTCGATCTCGGCCGCCTTGTCGATCTTCACCACCACCGGCTCGATCCCGAGCGCGGCCGCGGTGGCGCGGAACGGCTCGGCGTAGAGGTTCTCGCCGCGGATCTCGGTGCTCGGATTGGACAGGAGCGTGACGTGCCTGAGGCTCGGAACAGCCTCCTTGAGAGCCGCCACCCATTTCCCGCCCAGCGGCGCCTCGTAGAGCGTGAAGCCGGTGATGTTGCCGCCCGGGCGCTGGAGACTCTCCACGTAACCGAAGCGGACCGGGTTCGAGGCGCCGACGAACACGATCGGGATCTGCTTCGTCAGAGCCGCCACGGCCGTGAGCTGCGCGCTGAGGTAGGCGAAGATTACTTGCGGCTGTGCGGCCACCAGTTCGGTCGCGAGGAGACGCGTGCGCTCGCGGTCGGCCCCGGTCCAGCGATCGTCGACCCGCTGATCGGGATGACCGTGGTCGCGCAGGCCGGCATGGAACGATTCCGCCAGCACCCGGCCCTCGGGATCGCCCTCCGCGAACGGCCAGAGGGCCGCGACATGGGCCTGACCCTGCGCCAGCACGGTGCGCGGCCACCCGGCGAGCGCCAGGGGCAACCCAGCGAGTACGGTTCGCCGCCTCATCGGACCATCGCGCCACATCCCCGCCCACGGCCCCGCCGCGCGCTCAGGCCCCGCCCTGCGATCGACTGCCGAAGCATAGTGCACGCGCGACTGCGACACCACGCGCGAGCCGCCGCGCTGTTATCAAAATGCCAGCCGCATGCCGCCGACGATGTTTCGCGGAGCACCCGCGAAGACCGATCCCGTGGTGGTCGCCAGCACGGCGGCGCCGTTCTGGAGTCCGGTCGTGCCGCTGATGCTGTTGGCGAGATTCTGCGCGGACGCGACGTAGGTCGTGTCGAACAGGTTGCGCACCTCGACGTACAGGCTCAGCCGCTTCGCGTAGCCGCCCGTCAGCTCCGTGGCGTAGTGCAGGTTGGCGTTGACCACCGCGTAGCCGGGCGCCTTCAGCAGGTTGGCGTTGTCGAGGTAGAAATCGCCCTGGACGACCGTCTCCACGAAGGCGCCGAGACCCGCGAGCGGGCCGCTCGGCACGTCGTAGCCGAGGCGGGCGAGGAGCTGGTGGGCCGGAACCCCGGGGATCCGGTTCCCGGCCCGGTCGAAGGACCGGCTCAGGCTGCCGGCGCTGAGCTGCTCGGTGTAGCGGGTGTAGATCTGGTCGTCGAACGTGTAGGCCAGCGTCCCGCGCCAGCCGGGCGCGAAGGCCCAGTCGGCGCCGACCTCGATGCCGCGATGCTCCGAGGCCGGCGCGTTGAACGTGTAGGCGAGGAGGCCAGCCCCCGGCGATTGCGAGACCAGCTCGTTGCGGAAGAACTCGTAGAACCCGGTCACGCTCAGGCGGAGATCGGTCACCGGGCTCCACTCGGCGCCGAGATCGAAGCCGAGGTTCTCCTGCGTCCGGAGCTGCGTGTTGTTGCCGGGCAGCCCGGCCGGGGTGATGAACAGGTTGCTGGCGGCCGGCGTGGTGTAGCCGGTGGCGACCCGGCCGCGCAGCGCCCAGGCCGCGTCCGGCCGGTAGACCAGGGCCAGTTCGGGAGCGACGTTGAGGAAGGACCGGTTCGCGTCCGCCACCGTCCGCGTCGTGCCGCTCTCCGCGTACGCGTAGGCGACGTTGCGCCCGGTGATCGCCGTGGTCTCGGCGCTCAGGCCGAGGATGCCGGTCCACTGGTCCGACAGGCCCAGCTCCAGCCGCGCCCGGCCGCCGAGATTGGACTGCACCGCCGTCTGATCGCCGATCAGCGCCCCCAGGCGCGGGCCGACGTAGGGGGCCCGGTTGAAGGTGGTGATGTGATTGTCGATCGTGTTGTAGGCGAGCGCGACGTAGCCCGTCGTCGGCAGGCCGAACACGTCGCCTCGCCGAGTCAGGTCGGTCAGGAAGTTCCAGGACGGGTAGGAGCCCCGCGACGCGGTCGTGTAGAAAGGCTGGTCGAAGTTGCGCTCGTCGAAGCCGAGCTGCGTGCGCCACGTGGTGAACGCGTCGAGGTCGTGCTCCCAGCGGGCGGCCACGATGGTCCGGCGGTCGTTGCGCCCGAAGCCACCCTCGTCGGCCGTCACCGGCACGGTCGCGCCGAACGCCCCGTTCCGGAACAGATTGAAGGTGGTGCAGCCCGGGGCCGCGCTCGCGGCCGCGGCGCAGCCGCGCTGGTACGGGTTGATCCGGTACTGGGCCAGGGACGCGCGGGCGGGCAGGTTGGCGTCGAGGGTGTTGTTGATCACCTTCAGGGTGAAGCGGTTGTCCGGCGTCGGGGTGTAGCTCGCGAGCAGGTTGATGGTCTGCGTGTCGTAGCTCGCGTGGTCCTGGTAGCCGTTCGCGCGGACATCGCTGGCGAACAGACTGATCTCGAACGGGCCGCTGACGCCGCCGACGGTGAAATAGTTGCTGAGGTAGCCGAAGCTGCCGGCATCCACCCCGATCTCGTAGCCGTCGATCTCCCGCCCGGTGCGTGTCCGGAACGCGATGGCGCCCCCGGTGGCGTAGTTGCCGAAGAGCGGCGATTGCGGCCCGCGGAACACGTCGATCCGGCCGTAGGCGCGGGGGTCGGTGAGGTCGAAGCGCGACGCCCCGTCCGGCTGGGTGAGGATGAAGCCGTCCTCCAGGACGACGGTGTTCTTGATCACGCCGGTGGAGCGGGCGTTGTTGCCGCGGATCGAGATGACCACGTCGCGGCCGCCGTTCCCCTGCCGCACCGTCACGCCGGGGCTGTTCACCAGGACCGAGCCGATGCTGGTCGCCGGCCGGTTCGCGATCGTGTCGTCTCGGCCGATGCCGGTGACGATCTCGCCGACCGGGTGCTCGATCACCGCGGGCGCCGAGCCCGGCGGCGCCGCCACGCCGAAGGCCGGCGCGGCGGGCCGGCCCGCAACGGGCGCGGCCTCGCCCTCCACGGAGAGTTCCTCGAGGGTGACGGCGGCCTGGCCGAGGGCGGGGAGGGGGCTTCCGGCGAGCAGGAGCGCGAGGGCGCCGCCGCGCAGGACGGGGGAGTCGGAGGTCATCGGAGGTCTCGTCTGATCGATGGGGCGAGCGGCGGCGCCGCCCGGAGGACGGGCGATCAGGCGGAGCGGGGCGGCCCGCGGGGCTGGCCGATGACGGCGGGGGCCGACGCGGTCCGGACGGGGGGCGGGATCGGCCACGCCACCGCCGTCCAGCGCAGGCGGCGCGCGAGGCCGGGCGCGTGCGGGAGCAGCGGCGGGACGGCACCGGCGCGACACAGCCCGCAGAGGGCGCAGGACCCCGGTGCCGGCGCGCCCGGGCCGACCGCCGTGTCACCGGCCTGACCCGGCGCGTGCCCGCACAGGATCTGGCCGGGTAGCGCGCCCCGATCCCCCTGCGCCATCCGGAGCGCGACGGCCGGCGCGAGCGCCTGGATCCAGAGCGCGAGCGCGATCAGCACAGCGCCCGGGAGGCCCGGGCGCCCGCGTCTCAGGCGCGGAGACGTGTGCACGGGCACGGCGCCCGCCCGCACCGGCTCAGCGCGCCCACCGTCTTCGGAGCCGGCCCGCGGCGAGGTCGAGACCGACCATGGCGGCGATGGCGAGCCCGGTCAGCGGGAAGAGCGCTCCGAGGCCGAGGATGATCGCGGTCACGGTCGCGGCCACCCGCCGATCCGCGGGCCAGGGTGGCACGCCGAGGCCGCCGGCCGGGCGCCGCTTCCACCACATCGTCCCGGCGGTGACGGCGAGCAGGAATGTGGCGAGGCAGAAGCCCAGCATCGCCAGCTGGTTCGCGCGGCCCCAGTGCTCGCCCTTGTGGATGCCGATCCCGTACTGGATCGCCCGGCCGACCGGTCCGAGATCGGTGAAACGGACGTCCACCAGCGGGCGGCCGGAATACTGGTCGAGGGTGATGACCCGCTGCCGCGTGACGTCGCGCGGGTAGATCGCGGCGGCGTAGACGCCGTCCGCGCCGACAGGCAGCGCCAGCTCGAAGCCGGGGGGCATCCCCAGATGTCGAAGGATCGCAACGGCGTCGTCGATCCCGACGCTCGCGGCCGCGGCCGGCACGGAGCGCGGCACCGGCGCGTCCTGCAGGGTCCACCCGGCATCCTCCAGCCGGTCGCGCAGCGGCACCGTCGAGACCGGCCGATTCGCCCAGAGCGCGGCCGGTTGCCCGAGGCCGGCGGCGTTCGACCACGCGCGCAGTTCCTGCCCCCACCAGATCGACCAGGGCAGGCCCGTGAGGGCCAGGAAGAGCAGCCCGCCGCCGGCCACGAACCCGGTGACGGCGTGAAGGTCGCGCCACCACACGCGCCGGCGCGGGCCGCCGCGCACCGTGACGACGCCGCCCGCGCGGCCGCGGGGCCACCAGAGATACGCGCCGGTCAACACCAGGACGATCGCGAAACCCGCGACGATCTCGATGACGGCGTTCGCGAGGGGACCGACCAGGGCGAGGCTGTGCAGTCCGCGGACCACCGCCATGAACTCGCGGTCACGGTCGACGCGGTCGAGCACGTCGCCGGTATAGGGGTTCAGGTAGACGTGGATCCGGCGGTCGCCGGAAGCGAGCGTCACTCGCGCCGCGGCGTCCGGCGCGGCCGGGTCGATGTAGGTGACGGGCGCGCCGTCGGGCACGGCCTGCAGCGCGTTGAAGATCAGCCGGTCCGGGCCGATCGGCGCCGTCGCCTGCGGCGCGACCCGGGTCCGGTACGCGAACAGGCTGCCGTTGATCTCGTCCTTGAACAGGTAGAGCGCGCCGGTGGCCGAGAGGCTGATCAGGAAGGGCAGGCAGAGCAGGCCGGCGTAGAAGTGCCACCGCCAGACGGCCCGATAGACGGCGTCGCGGGACAGTCGCCGCGTTGCGGACGCCCCGTACGCGGGGGCGTCGCCGTGGAGAACAATCGACATGATGGGAGGTCCGGGCCTGAACGATCGGGAGCGGGATCGTCAGGCCTTGGGTGGACCTCGCGCGGTGCCGGTCGAGGCCGGCGGGCCGGTCGTCGGGATCTCGGATTCGGGGCGCCACGCGCGGCGCGTCTCGGCGGCGACGGGCCAGCCGGTCTCAGTCGGGTCGACGGTCGGCAAGACCAGCGCGCCGGCCTGCACGAGCGTGCAGCACGGATGAGCGTGCACCACCGGGCCGGCGGGGTCACTCGAGGCGTGACCGGCGCAGATCACCGCGTCCGGATCGACCCGGGCCTGTGCCGGGATGGCGAAGCCGAGGAAGGCTTGGAGCAGCAGCGCGTAGAGCGCGACCAAGCCGATGATCGCGCGCCCTCGAACCGTGAGAGGCTGGCACCGGCGCATGGACCGATCTAGGCGGCCGCGCCGCGGCGCGTCAACGGCCGACCGCTGTTCGGTCCGTGCCAGACCCACACCTCGCTGAGGATCAGAGGAGGATGCGCCGGGCTCTGGGCAAGAAAAAACCCGCCGGATCTGAGATCGGGCGGGCCGGCGCGGTGGCTGGGGGACCTGGATTCGAACCAGGACTAGAGGAGTCAGAGTCCACCGTTCTACCGTTAAACTATCCCCCAATCAGCCGTGAGCCCTGCGCATCCGGTTTCGAAGATGGCGGGGCAGAGCCCGCAGCGCATCGAGCGGCTCCGGGCGTGGGCGGTGAGATAGGCGGAATGGTTCGGGAGGTCAACCGGTTGTTCTGCTGTTGACGCCACCTCGGCCGCGGCCGTAACCGTGAGGTCGCGGATGCTGCCAGGAAGGGTGGCCGAGTGGTTTAAGGCAGCGGTCTTGAAAACCGCCGTGGGGGCAACTCCACCGTGGGTTCGAATCCCACCCCTTCCGCCAGCAGGCCTGGATCGTGGACAAGCTTCCCGCTGTTTGGCGGTCCACCCCACCGTCTGCCCCACCAGCTGACGGGACTCGTTGGCTCAGGGACCCGCGACCGTCTCCGGACTGCGCGAGGCCGCCGAGATCACGGATCAGGCGATCGACGCCGCGGTCGACGTGGTGCTCGCGGATCTGGCGACCGAATCGTACCCGTTCACGAAGGGCTGCGTTCTCGACCTCATCGAGACGCTCGGCACGAACACTCGCGCGGCCGAGGCGCTGACCGCCGACAAGCCTGTCTGGAAGCGCATCCTGATCCGAACCGCAATCCTGCGCGCCCATCCGGTGAAGGGATGAGCGGGTTCATCGCCTGCCGGGCCGATCGGCAACACGGGTTCAATGACAACACGCATCTCGTCGCGGTTGGCGATCACCAAATCGTCGGAGCGGGCAGCGTCGTCACGAAGAACATACCGCCGAATATCGTCGCCGCAGGCGTGCCCTGCCGGGTTACTCGCCCGATCACGGAAGGGGATCGCACCGGCTTCAGATCGGTCCAGGATCGGCAGCGGGCCGGATGGCGATGTCCGCTCCGTTGCCTCTGCCCCCTGAAAGCGGACCGGGGCAGAACCATTCTGGCCAGCCATCACCTTTCGAATATTTCGCGAACTTCATGACTGGGCACGAAGCGTCGGAATGCGCCCGCTATCCGGCTGCAGTTTCCGGACCGGGATCGCGCTGGGACCGACCCTGAGCCAAGTTCTTGGCGATCCTGGACCGCTTCGCCGCGTAGGCAGGAGCGACCATCGGGTAGTCGTTCGGCAGGCCCCACTTCGCCCGGTACGTCTCCGGCGTCAAACCACAGGCGGTCAGATGCCGCTTGATCGTCTTGTACCGTTTACCATCCTCGAAGCTGATCAGTGCCTCGCGTGTGATCGACGCCCGGACCATCACCGGTGTCGCTTTCCTGTCTCCATCCGCGGTCGACGGATCGGTGGGCTGAAGGCCGGTCAGGGCAGCGGCCGCCGTCGCGATCAGCGCCGGCATCTCCGAGGCTGCGACGCGATTGTGAGACACGTAGGCCGCCACGAGGTTCGCCGTCATTGCGCTGTAATCGAGGGAGACGTTGCATGCGTTGGCCGCATCATTATTCATTTCTCTGTCTACTCCCGCACATTTCGGTCGAGAATTGTCTATACGTTCTAGTAAGACGCGGCGCATATGAAATCTAATCCACATTAATGTAATGTATTCATAATGACTACTTTAGGTAAAGGCACTCGCGTTGAAATGGCTATCGGTGGTTGATATCTGGGCGATACAGCGCTTCGAGGCACTCGGAATCGCGTGCTTAGGACAATGCGCTTATCGTCATTCAACGCAGGCTGGCGTCGAGCGCATGACGCGCCTCAGAGCAGGCCGCGTCTTGCAGGCGGCTCGACACGTCACGAGACGATCAGAGCCGCTCACCGCGTTTCCGCCCTGACGAGTCTGAATCCCTTCCCGACGCCCGCGGCCGGTCGCATAACAGCGTTTCAGCGCCGGATTTTGTCTGCTCGGAACAGTGCTCTGTCAGCGTGACTATGCTCACGGCCAATCGCGACCCAACCGAGCTGGCCGGAACGGAGCTGACGGTTCCTGAAAGCGGCCTTCCGCGGATCGTCGGACGCCATCGATTGAGTGCGGTCTCACATCCCGGAACGCGATTGCTGTGGGCCAAATCTTCTGGATCTCTATAGAGACCGTCAGAGCCTCGGGTGCGGGCTTCTTCCAGGGGATATCCCGGTAGCCGGGATGAAGCTGCAAGTTTTCGGCAATCGCCGATCGCTTGGCCGCGATCGCGTCACACCTCGGACCGTTGATGGGTCAGACACGTCAGCTGCCACGAGGCTTAAGAGGGCGTCGGCTGTCTTGGAGCTAACCCCAACGCTGAATGTTAAGGATCAGGCATGCGGTGCGCCATGAGGCGACGGTGACCGCGATCAAATCTGCTACACCGATGATGATGCCGAGGCAGCCAGCCATCGAGCGTGACCTGTCTCGCGAATGCATCCTGGATACCGATATTCGCCATTAAGCATCGATTGATTGCGTTGTCGTATCTCCAGATAACGATATTCAGCTGCACACTCGTAATCTGCTCTATCATTCTATTATCGAATATTATGTCGAAATCTATGTTGCATGATCTGCACAATCAATGTATTTTAACCTTATTTTAAGTAATGCAGATTACTTTGTGTCACTTTAAGAAAGATAAAGTGATACCTCTATGCTGCGAAACTCCAGTATCCTGATCAAGGCGTCTGTTCCGCTGCTGATCATGGCCGCAGTCGCCGCCGGTCTGGTTCATTACGCCATCGGAGAGCTCAATCTGCTCGCAGGGCAAATGCGCGAGATCGTCGACACGCAGGCGGTCCGCCTCGAACGGATCTTGGCTGTCCAGGTCAACACCAACGATGCAGCGATCCAGGCGCGCAACCTCATTCTCGAAACCCGCGAGCAGGAGATGGCCGGCTATAAAGTGCGGTACGATGCGGCTGTAAAGACGTCACTCGATGCTGCGAACACCTTGATCGCGATGGCGGACACGCCCGATCGGAAGGTCACCAACGAAACTCTCCAGAGTATTCTCAAGGAGTTCTACTCTGCTCTGGATAAATCCAACGCGCTCGGCCTCAAGAATGACAATGAAGCTGCTGCTAAGGTCCTTCTGACTGACGCTTCTGCCGCGCGCACCAAGATGCGGGATTTTGTTCAAGGTCGCGTCACGCGGCTGAACGCCGAGCTGCGCCAAGCCCGCGATGACTCCGAGCAGGCCGTCACCACGGCTAAAACCGTGCTGATCGGCGCCTCCGTGGCTGGCCTCGTCAGCGCTGTCGCGCTCTCCGCGCTGATCGTGATCTTCGGCATCACCCGCCCGCTGGGCAGCCTCGTGGGCGTTCTGCAGCGGATGGCCAAGGGCGCGGTCGACGCCGAGATCCGCGAGGCCGCCCGCGGCGACGAGATCGGCGCCGTCGGCCAGGCGGTCGAGGGCATCAAGGCCATGGTCGCCCGCAAGGCCGCCGAGGAGGCCGAGGTGAAACGCCGCGCCGACGCGGCCGCCGCCGCCGAGCGGAAGCGCACCATGATCGAGCTCGCCGACGGTTTCGAGCGCGCCGTCGGCGGCATCGTCGGCCTGGTCTCGTCCTCGGCCACCGAGCTCCAGGCCACCGCCCAGCAGATGACCGCCACCGCCCAGGAGACCNCGGAGGACGCGCTGCGGGCCAAGCTCGCGCTGTTCGACACGGCGGTCGACGGTTTCGAGCGCGCCGTCGGCGGCATCGTCGGCCTGGTCTCGTCCTCGGCCACCGAGCTCCAGGCCACCGCCCAGCAGATGACCGCCACCGCCCAGGAGACCGCTGCGCAATCGACCAGCGTGGCCGCGGCCGCCGAGGAGGCGTCGACCAACGTCAACACGGTCGCGGCCGCCGCCGAGGAACTCGGCTCGTCCGTGCAGGAGATCGGCCGGCAGGTGACCGGCTCGGCCCACCTCGCCCAGGCCGCGGTGGGCGAAGCCGACCAGACCGCCCACCTCGTCCAGGCGCTCAGCCAGAACGCCGCGCGGATCGGCGACATGGTCGGGATGATCTCGGGGATCGCCGCCCAGACCAACCTGCTGGCGCTCAACGCCACGATCGAGGCGGCGCGGGCGGGTGCCGCGGGTCGGGGTTTCGCGGTCGTGGCCACCGAGGTGAAGGCGCTCGCCGACCAGACTGCCAAGACGACGGAAGAGATCAGCCGTCAGATCGGCGAGGTCCAGGGGGTGACCGCGCAGGCGGTGACGGCGATCGGCGGGATCACCGGGCGGATCCGGGAGATCGACAGCGTGGCGACTTCGATCGCGGCCGCCGTCGAGGAGCAGGGGGCGGCGGCCTCGCAGGTCCTGTCGGCGGCCTCGGAGCTGTCGCGGCAATCCGAGCATCTCGGTGCCGAGGTCGCCCGCTTCCTCGCAACCGTCCGCGCCGCCTGAGGGTGGCCACGGCCGAGATCCGCGTCGTCCCGGCCTGGCCGAACGGCTCAGACCAGTCCGACCGGCTGCACGCAAATCTCGCTGCCGCGTACGCGCGGGGCGAGGATATCGGCGCGCGCCGCACATCCAGGCCGGCGGCGAAAGGCTGCTCCAACTGAGCCGCGCGTTGGAGCACCCGATCAAGGATATGGATCTCTCGCTCCATGAGCTCGGGCTGCAGGATGCGGCCACGATCGAAGCCTTGCGAAGCTTTTTGAGCGCGGCAGAGGAGCTCGCCAACGCGGCGCAGCGGTTGCCGCCCACTCTGTGACTGTGGCCGCCAATCGAAGCTGGACGCTGCACCGCCCCGTCGTCGCACGGAGGCCGCCTTGGGCGGGCCGTTGCTGATCTCTGATGACCTGACCCGGACCGGGCGCCTCGCACGTTCCCTCGGCCCCGCGCGGCGTTGCACCGTCCACGACCTGTATGACGACATCGCGCCGGCGGAGCTGCCGGACCTCATCGTCGGCGACGTCGCCGGGCTGACCTCGGAGCCGCTGCGCGCGACCGGCGCCCCGTTTCTGTTTCTCACCTGAGGCAACGCTGCCCGCGCCGAGGCCCAGGCCCGGCTCCTCGCTCCGACCGACATCCTCCCGGCCCTGTCCGTGCTCGAGCGGCTGCTGGATCGGATCGACCGGCTCCAGGACCGAACGGACTGGTGCCGACCCATACCGCTTTGTGGACAGCTGTCTGGCTGATCCCGAAAGCAGCCATCCGCCGGTCAGTCATCGACATCGGCTCAGAATGAATTGGGGTTCCTCAACATAGGGCCCTGGAGCATCTCTGGCCCTGCACTCGGCAGGCTGCTTCCAGATCTACGATCCCCCTACGTTCCGGGCAGTAGCGCTGTAATCGTCTCGCTTCTGCGAGCTTTCGGCGCCCGGCAATCGATCGCCGGTAGCCGGGAGCCACCATCCATACGTTGGAATGCGTTCGCCCGGAGCCGAGCTCCGGGCGTGGTGTAGACGCTCAGGCTGAGGTTTACCGCAGGAGCTGGAGGACGCCCTGCTGGGCGGAGTTGGCCAGCGACAGCGCCGAGATGCCCATCGACTGGCGGGTCGACAGCGCCTGCGAGTTGGCCGCCTCCTGGTTCAGGTCGGCGTTGGTCAGGTTGGCCGAGCCCGTCTGCAGCACGTTGATCAGCTGCTTGGAGAAGTCCTGGCGGTTCTGAACCACCGACAGGTTCGAGCCCAGCGCGCTCGCCGCGGAATTCAAGGTCGCGTCGGCTTTGGTCAGGGTCGACAAGGTCTTGTTGACGTCCGCGTTCAGCAGGAAGTTGCCGAGGCCGTTCTGGCTCGACGAACTGTTCGAGCTGGTGATCGACGACAGGCCCAGGCCGCTGGAGGTCGCGTCGACCGAGGCGACGTTCAGGTTCGAGCTGCCGGTGTCGTTGAACTTGATGTTCATGTCAT
>NZ_LMPY01000020.1:0-103126 GCF_001424445.1 Methylobacterium sp. Leaf361
TGATCCTCCCTCGGCATCGCGGACACCTCTGATACGCTCATGCTGAGCGGGGAAGGTGTCGGATGGCGAAGACGAGACGAGAGTTCACGCTCGAGTTCAAACGCGAAGCGGTCGCCCTGCTGGAGAGCAGCGGCCGGCCGCAGATGCAGGTCGCGGCCGAGCTCGGGATCCAGCCCTCGATGCTGAGGCAGTGGCGTGCCACGCTGAACGGGGCCTCACCCAGGCCGCGGTCTGCTGGATCGACGGGCGCCTCGCCACCAAGCCCAGTTGCGTCCCCGTCCGATCAGGCCGCCGAGATCGCCCGCCTGCGGCGTGAGCTCGACCGTACGCGCATGGAGCGCGACGTGCTAAAAAAAGCCATCGGCATCTTCGCGGAGATGCCCAAGTGACCTTCGCCTTCATCGAGCAGCATGCGCGGACCTGGCCGGTGCGTCTCATGTGCCGCGTGCTCGGAGTTTCACCCAGCGGCTTCTACGGATGGCGGTCACGGCCTGAGAGCGCCAGCTCGGCCTCCAACCGCCAGCTCCTGGACGACGTCCGGCGCATCCATGCCGCCCATCACCGGCGCTACGGCTCCCCGCGCGTGCATGCCGCCCTGCGGGCCGAGGGCCGGTCTGTCAGCCGCGGACGGGTGGAGCGCCTCATGCGCCGGCACGGCATCCGTGCCCTGGCGGGGCGTCGGTTCCGGCCCTGTACGACCGACAGCCGTCACGATCTCCCCATCGCGCCCAATCTCCTCAAGCAGGACTTCTCAGCCGTGCGACCCGACACGGTCTGGCTGGCCGATATTACCTACCTGCCGACCGGCGAGGGCTGGCTGTATCTGGCCGCCGTCCTTGATCTGGCCACGCGCAAGATCGTCGGCTGGTCGATGCGCGATCACATGCGCACTGAGTTGAGCGTGGCGGCGCTGATGATGGCCGCCCAGCGGCAGCGACCAACTGCCGGGCTGATCTGCCACTCGGATCGCGGCAGCCAGTACGCGGCCGAGGCCTACCGGAAGCAGCTCGCCGGTATGGGGGCGAAGCCGTCGATGAGCCGCACAGCTTGCTGCTACGACAACGCCCCGATGGAGAGTTTCTTCCACACGCTCAAGGTCGAGCTCGTCCATCAGCGACGATGGGCGACCCGGGATGAAGCGCGGCGCGATCTGTTCGCCTACATCGAGGGCTACTACAATCGGCAACGCATCCACTCGGCACTCGGCTATCTCACGCCCGAGCAAGCCGAGAGGACCGCGAAATGATCTCCCTGTGTCCGCGACACCGAGGGAGGATCACCGGCAACGCATCCACTCGGCACTCGGCTATCTCACGCCCGAGCAAGCCGAGAGGACCGCGAAATGATCTCCCTGTGTCCGCGACACCGAGGGAGGATCAGCCGCGGCTTCTATCAGCAGCGAGCACACCGAGAAGGCGACGCCACCGCGTCGAAAGTTACGCATCAAGTCTCTCGTCACTCGGCAGCAGAAGAACTCCGACGCTTCCGATGCCGGACCAAGTTGGTTCGTCCGCGTGCGGATTTAAGCGTCCACGAGTACCTGTCTGTGGACGGAGTTATCAAGCTGCTGGGGTGACGACAGTCATCCAGGGTGCGATCTGGGGTCGATGCCGAACTCTCTGTGGATCGGGTGCTGCGGCAGACATGGGGCTATTCGGACCTTGATGTTGAAACCGCCTCGCTCGTGAGGATAGCTGTGCGGGAAGCAAGCCGGCCGCTTCAAGGACAAGGCCTACCGATACCCGATGTCGATGGGTGATTGCGTCCTTCCGAAAACGACGACAATCGAAAATGCCGGCGTGCTCAACGAAACCACGGTCAGCCCGCCTCGCGCTTAATCGCGACCAATGCCTGTTTGGTTGCTTCGGTCAGGGTCTTGGGCAAGTGATTCAGATCGAACCATCCTAGATCCGAAAGCGCACCGGGTTCCCTGATAGTTGGGGTGCCTTCGTATCGGTCGATGCGAAAGACGGGAGCGATCCAATGTTCACCCCCCACACGATCGATTTGATCAACAACGCATAACAGATCTACCGGCTCAATGATGATACCGAGTTCTTCGCGTATCTCTCGCGCGGTCGCTTCGGCTACAGGTTCGAAGGGTTCGACCTTACCACCCGGCAGTCCCCAGCACCCTGCCTCGGGCGCACGTCGCCTCCGCACAAGAAGAATCTTTCCGTCTTCGAATACGGCTGCACCGCAGCCAATGCGAGGCCCTACGGCATTAACGTTCATCGCGGTCGATCCACTTTGTTTCCATAGGCACTTTGAATCCTGCAGACAGGAAAATCAAATCTGTGGCGAGCAAACGGAAAATCCAAACTGGTCTGATCGGACGGTTTCGGAGCGTTCGGGAATGCTGCGGAACAGATGCGTGGGTCGGCATTGGGCCGCCCGTTCGAGGTGGATCCCTGCGCGGCGCTTCTGCCCGCGCGATCTGCGTCATGGCCGAACCCGCGTAATGGCGATCAGTGACCGGTTTGCCGCTGCTGCCACGTAACCCGATGGGCTCGGGTTACAGATCTCCGTCAGCATCGGCATCGCGGCTATGGGTACGGACCGACCTGAACTCGCCGCCATGCTCACTAGCGCAGATGGCGCACTATACCGAGCCAAAGCTTTTGGACGGAACCGCGTCGAGACCGTGAGACGGCGATAGCTATCTACCGCCGCATAGCGCCACGTCCTTGATCGGCATCTAAACGGTGAAGGCTTGAAGTCCGACGAGCGCACCCAGATCGAAGTCCCATATTATCGCGAACGGCGAGATCGGTAAACTACAAGGCACAATCCCAGAAGAACGAGAGGCACGGCATGGCGTGTCGCCGGTCATGCAATCGGCACTCAGGTCCGAACGATCGATCACGCCAAGGTCAATCCGATATTACCGATCGTTGCAGATCCCAAGCATCTGTGCCTGACGAACGAGTTCGGCCAGCGATTGGGCCCTCATCTTCCGCATGAGGCTAGCGCGGTGGATCTTGATTGTGATCTCGCTCAAGCCAAGATTGGCGGCAATTGCCTTATTCTTCATTCCCGCCGTCACCTGCACCATAATCGTCTGTTCGCGTGGTGTGAGCGCGGTGTGGAGCGCCTTGAGATCCTCATGGAGGACCTCTTCGCTCCGTCGCTTGACGTCGCGCGCGATGGCCATCTCCACGGCATCCAGCATCTCTTGGTGGCGGAACGGCTTAGACAGGAAGTCGACAGCGCCGGCCTTCATGGCTCGCACGGTCGTCGGGACATCCGCGTGGCCGGTCATCATCACGACGGGCACCTTGATTCCGAGCCGCGACAACTCCTGCTGGAACTCGAGGCCACTCGCGTCGGGCAATTGCACGTCGAGGACGATGCAGCCGGGCGTATCCGGGAGAGACCATTCAAGGAACTCGGCCGTCGATCCGAAGAGCCGCACGTCCAGACCAGCGCTATGGAACAAGTCATTGAGCAAAACCCGCACGCCTTCGTCGTCTTCGATCACGGCAACGAAGAACGGCTGTGACGGCGGCGTATGCGCGGCGGAACGGTCCACGTCGAGCTCCCTTCCACCTCGCTCCAATGTGATGTCTCTCGTTGGGAGCGGCATTGGGGCAGGGCCTCGAGCGGCGAGGTGCTGCCGCATCCAATCAGGCGCCGCCGAAGACATTGACGGGATCCGGTCTGCCACGGCCATCGGTCCAGCTTACGTATTCCTGGTGGTCGTGAGCACAGAACATGGACACCTCGCTCCCATGCCTGCTTCTTAGATTCTTCAGCTTTCCCAGGCTCGCTACGCGTTCGCTCGGTAGTGCTTGCATTGCGATCTCTATCGGCAAGCCCGGAGGATGGTCCAGGAAATTGATCCGCGTGTCGAAATAGGCATCCCCGGCGTGAAGCGTCCATTTACCGCCCTCGCGATAGGCTACACCGCAATGACCTTTGGAATGCCCGGGCAAGGGTATCAGCTTCGCGTCCAGTTCTGACGGGAGGGGTAAACTCCGGGCCGAAAGGCCAAACCACTGTTCGTCAGTCGGGCCGTAGGTCTTCAGCTTCGAGACATCGGCCATCTGATGAGGGTGATAGGATCCTCTGGATTTCGGATCGCCGTAGGCGTCGAGTTCTTCCTTTGAGACGTGGACCGTCGCATTGGGGAAGTCGTGCACACCCCCGGCGTGGTCCGCGTCCAGGTGGGTGAGGACGATGTCCGTGACCTGTTCCGGGCGGATGCCTTTCGCCTTGAGGCGACGAAGTGCCGTCAAGCGCACATCCACCACGACGCTGAGTGACAGCAGCGTTTCGGCGCCGAGGAAGCGGTTCGGCTCGAGCATTTCACGGGTGCCGAAGCCGGTATCGAGCAGAATGACCCTGTCGCCGACCTGGAAGATCACGCAGTGGACTGACATGGTGCGTGTCGGCGTGTGCGCCAGAGGCCCCATGAGGCCCAAGGTCACGTGTTCGATTGAGACTGTCGCAGACATTGAAGATCCTCTCGAGATCGACGGCGAGGCGTGAGGGCGGAACCGTATCCTCGCGAGTTCACCAAGCGACGGATCGACCCGCCGTCACCCGGTGAAAGTGTGTTCATCTGATCGCGAACAGACCGGAATTTACGATTTCAGCGTCTTATCAATCCAGTTGAAGACGACCTCGTCCTTGAATGCGAGAGCGCCGGATTGACAGTGATTTTCCGCACCGTCTTCTGCAGTGAAGCGTACAAAAGTCTTTGGCGACTCGAGTTCCTCATAGAGGCGTTCGGGCTGACCAAGGAAGAAAATATCGGACTCCGCTTCCATAATGAGACAAGCGCATTTGATTTGCTTAACAATGTCATTCATTGTGTATTTTTTTACCGTATCGAGGATTCCCGCAACATCAGGCACTGCAAACGACCATATGCCTTGAGTTACGGTCCACCTTAAAGGCGTGCTCGACTTCATTTTTTCGTCAACGATCCGTTGGCACCCGACCCTGTCGCCCGCGTCGTAGGCCGCAACTGCGTCAGCGGGAAGAAGTTTACGCATGCTCTCGTTAAAATCGTAGACGCCGTCGAAGAACACGGCAGCCTTGAAACGGTGCTCGAAGGCTGCGGCGCGGGCGGCGAGATAGCCGCCGAGGCTCATGCCGATCAGGACGAGATTGTCGCCGTCGACGTCTGGCCTCGTCAGAGCGTAGTCCACCGCCGGTGTCACGACCTTCTCCCAGTCGTAGCGGAATGGCAGCTTCTGCTCGCGCATCGGAGCGCCCTGCCCAGGGCCGTCGAACGTCAGGCAATTGTATCCGCGAAGAACGGCAGGGGCTCCGCCGTAATAGAACAGTTCCTCCAGGCTCGAGTCGTACCCGCCGTGGAATACGATCGTCGGCCGCGGTTTGGTGGGACCGGGCGGCTTGTAGAAGTAGCCGGGCAGTGTCGTGCCCTCGTAGGGGATCTTCACGGGCTCCCAAGATGGGCCCGTGAGTTCGGCACCCTTGGCGTAGGCCTTCTGGGATGCCCGCATCGTCGTGAGGATCCGCGGGTCATTGGGATTGCCGTGAAGGTAAAATTCCGACATGCGGAAGTAGGTCGAGGCGCGCAGGTAGGCTTGCCGGGCGCTTACGTGGTGACCGCCCGCCAAGCTCTCGTCCGCACGAGCCAAGACCCGGCGCGCGCGCGCATCCCATTTCTCAAACCAGTCCTCGAAATCGCCTTCGACGATCTGCTCGGCAGTGGCGACCATCTCTCCCAGATCGGATCCGCCGTAGTACATGAATCCGAGATTTCGGACGAGTTCGAAGGCGAAGTGATCGTCCTTGAAAACGACTTTCATCGTCGACATCTCCGTTGCCAGTATTGATTCGCCAGATCGCAGGGCTGCCGGTCTAGGAGCCTGGTCCGCGAACGTCACTCTTCGCCGGAACGCCAAGGGGCTTCCGACGACGATCCCTTGGGCGCAACCTGCGGTCGCCGAAGTCTAGCTTCGCGTTGCCAATATGGCCTCTGCGCGCCACGGCGACATCATGGATTTCTATGATATCGAGGCCGAGAAATTCACGATAAGATGGGCAGGCTGCACGATTCGATCGTTGCAGGTGGCCCGACTGGCGCGTCCGGGTCTGGAGATCCGATCGGCTAGGCGACACGGTGTGCTTGGGTACGGAATTCGCGAGCTCGAGCCAATGTCGACGGCGCGACGATCGTCTAATCTATGACCGAATGCGCTTGTTGTTCTTGGCTGCCACGTATGGACTTCCCTTTGGGGATGCGCCGGCAAGTTTCGAGAAACCGGCAAGGAAGAAGACGATGCGGCCGCGCACCAATCGGTTGCTATCCTCCATGATGGGCAACTGCCAGATGTGCTTGCGGACGAGGCCCCACGTAAAAGACGATTGCAGATCCCATACGCGCTCGTGCAGATCCGCTTCCTCCAGGATATCGGACGTTATGCCGAATTCGTGCCTGACTTCTTCCATGACACGGCCGATCTGCGCCTCCACGCGTGCCGACACGTAGCGCCGCGTCAACTCATTGCCCGCCAAGCCCGACTGAAGGACAATCTTGATCCACACCGGATCGTCGATGGCCTCCAGATAGGCGTCATAAAAGGAGACGAGCCTGTGCTCGAGCGGCCTGGAGCGATTTGCCAGCGCCTCCAGCCAGGATGGGTCCCATCGGGACGTGTAGACGTGATCGTAGACGCGATCGAGTAGGCCCTGCTTGCTTCCGAAATAGGTGAAGATCAGTGCCTGCGAGATCCCGAGGTCTTCCGCGAGGTCTTTCAGCTGCGCGTTGAAGCCTCGCTTGGCGAAGAACTCAACCGCTCCATCCACGATCATCTGAGCGCGGACTTCAGGGTCGAGACGGCGTCGGGCAACGGTCATGGCACAGGTTAACGCGTCACGTAATTGATCGCAACTAGAATAACGCTTGACACAATGGGGGCGGCTTATTCAAACTGGGCTCAATAAGCGATTCGCTGTCGAAGACCGCTCCTGGGGAGACAGCCATGTTCAAAGCGCTCGACGGCCAGTCCAAGCTCAGCCGCAATCAGGTCCGCCTGATCGCGGCCGCGATGGCGGGCAACGTGCTCGACTTCTTCGACCTATTCCTGATCGGGTTCGTGCTCGCACTCGTCGCCGGCCCCTGGAATTTGACCTTCGGCCAGTCGGCCGCCGTGCTCCTCGCCTCGGGGTTCGGAGCAACGGTCGGCGCGGTCTTCTGGGGGTGGATGGCAGACCGGATCGGGCGCCGGCCGGTATTCACCGCCACCATCGCCACCTTCGCCTTGGCGACAGGCGCTCTCGCCTTGGTCCCGGAGGGCGGATGGGTCTGGTTCGTGGCCCTGCGCCTCGTCGTCGGCTTCGGGGCAGGGGGCCTCTACTGCGTGGATCTGCCCCTCGTGCAGGAATTCGTCCCGACACGCATGCGAGGCCGTATTGCCGGCTGGGTGACGGCCGCCGTGCCCTTGGGGCTCCTGCTCGCCTCGCTCGCGACCGCCGTTTTAGCGCCCATCCTCGGCTGGCGCGGGTTGTTCCTGGTCGGTGCCGCGCCGGCTGTGGCGCTGCTCGCCGTCAGGGCCTGGGTCCCGGAGTCGCCGCGCTGGCTGATCATGCGGGGACGCTGCTCTGAAGCGCGCCGGAGCGTCGCCTGGGCTCTTTCCATTCCCGCCGAGACGTTGCCGCTCCCGGCGCCGGCTGCCGTCGACCCGAACGCCTCCGGTTTCGGCGCCCTGCTGCGCTATCCTCGCAGCCTCGCTGTGTCCTGGTTGACCAATCTCGGCATTCAGACAGGGCACTACGGCGTCACTCTGTGGGCGCCGACACTCCTCGTCCTGATCCTCGGGATCGATCCTGCCACGGCCTCCTGGTACATGGCCGTCGTCGGTGCCGCGGGGTTGGCCGGGCGCTTTATCTGCGCATGGCTGTCCGACCGGATCGGACGGCGGGCCTGCGGTATCCTCTTCGGGGCGGCGGCCGCGACGGCGCTTCTGGCGGCCGGACTGCTCAACAGCGCCTTCCTCGGTGGCATCTCGGTCTTCTGGCTGCTTCTGGTCGTCGGCAACGTCTTCGTGGATGGCGGCTTCGCCGTCGTCGGTCCGTACGCCGCCGAGGTCTGGCCCTCGCGGCTGCGGGCCACGGGCATGGGATCCGCCTACGGCTTCGGCGGCATCGGCAAAATGCTCGGTCCGCTCGGCCTCGCGATGATCGTTGGTACCGCGAACGTCGTAGCGCCCAAGGCGACCATCGAGGTCGTGCCGCTCGCCTTCGCCTATCTGTCGGCCTGGTTCGCCCTGGTGGCGATCGCGTTCGCGGTGTTCGGCTTCGAGACGCGAGGCCGGTCGATCGAAGACCTCGACGCTGCTCTCGAAGGCGCGGCCAATGACGCCCCCGCGCCGCCGCGTCCATCTACCGCCGCGGCGGGAGCCGACGTCGGCTCCCGTTAGATCCGGACCAGGAGGCCCACCATGGCGCGACGCATCGTCGACATCTCCATCGCGTTGGACAACGAAACGCCGGTGGATCAGCCGGGCTTCGGCCCGCGGATCGAGTACCAGACGCCGGCCGGCAACACGGCCGAGATCTTCAAGTTCTTCCCCGGCCTGAGTGTCGACCAGCTGCCCGGCGGAGAGGGCTGGGGAAACGAGACCGTCACGCTGCGCACGCACAGCGGGACCCATCTCGATGCTCCCTACCACCACCACTCGACCATGGATCGTGGTCGACGGGCGATCACCATCGACGAGGTGCCGCTGGACTGGTGCCTGCAGCCAGGCGTCAAACTCGATTTTCGGCACCTGCCCGACGGTCACGTCGTGACTGCAGCCGAAGTGGAGGCGGAGCTCGCCCGCATCGGGCATCGACTGCGCCCCCTCGACATCGTGCTGGTGAACACGCGCGCGAGCGAGCGGTACGGGCACGACGACTACATCGATACGGGCATCGGCATGGGCCGCGAAGCGACGCTCTACCTCCTGGAACGGGGCGTGCGCCTGACCGGTATCGACGCGTGGGGCTGGGACGCGCCCTTCTCTAGCATGGCGCGACGCTTCGCCGAGACGGGCGATCCCTCGATTGTCTGGGAGGGCCACCGCGCCAGCATCGAGATCGGCTACTGCCACCTCGAGAAGCTGATCAACCTCGAGCAGCTCCCGGATGCCGGCTTTCAGGTCTGCTGCTTCCCCGTGAAGGTCAAAGGCGGCTCCGCCGGCTGGACGCGCGCCGTCGCGATCCTCGACTGAACCGCCCACACCCATCGAGTTCATCGCCGCGGCTCGGCGCTGTCTTGAGGGATTCTGCCAACGAGGAGTTGCCATGTCCGATATCAAGCCATCGAGCTCCATACCGAGCCGGGCCGAGCCTTTAACCGGTCTAACCGCCCTCGTCACGGGGGCTGGCCGCGGCATCGGCCGTGCCTGCGCGCTGGCGTGCGCCGCGGCAGGTGCCGAGGTGATTGCCGTCGCCCGAACCGCGACAGACTTGACTGCGCTGGCCGAGGCTGATCCGCACGGACGCGTCCGCCCCATGATCGCGGACGTGACCGCGAACGCGTTTCCGGGCCAAGTGCGTGCCCTGCCGCGCCTGGACGTTCTGATCAACAATGCCGGCACCAACCGGCTTCAATCGCTGCCGGAGGTGGACGTCGCCACCCTCGACCATCTGTTGGATCTCAACGTCCGCTCCGCCTTCCTCGTCTCCCAGGCGGCGGCTCTGCGCATGCTGGAACTCGGGCGCGGCGGCAGCATCGTCCACATCTCCTCGCAGATGGGCCATGTCGGCGGCCCGAAGCGCGCCGTCTACTGCATGACCAAACATGCCATTGAGGGGCTGACGAAAGCGATGGCGGTCGAACTTGCCCCGGCCGGCATCCGCGTCAACGCCGTCGCTCCCACGATCGTCGAGACGCCGATGACCGCGCCGTTCTTCGAGGATCCGGCCTATCGCCAGTTTGCCCTCTCGACGATCCCGATGGGCCGAGTAGCCCAGCCCGCGGACGTGGCCGAGGCCGCGGTCTACCTCGCCTCGCCAGCCGCAGGTCTTGTGACCGGCACGAGCCTGCGCGTCGACGGCGGTGCCACCGCTCAGTAACCGAACAGCCCCCCAATCATGGCCTTTCCGAATAATGCCTGCCCGGCTCGGCTAGAGGAGCCGTGCGAAGGGCGCAGAGATCAGATCAGGTCCCTGGTGGTGTGAGCCGGATGCTTGAATAGTATTTAGGATATCAAATCATGAACTGGAGGTCGGTCGATCTCAACCTGTTTTTCGTCTTCGACGCGATCGCCGAGGAGCGCAGCATAACAGCCGCAGCCCAACGGCTGAACTTGTCGCAATCCGCGGTCAGCCACGCACTGGCCCGCCTGCGCCGGGTCCTCGGCGACGACCTTTTCGTTCGCTCGGCCGACGGAATGGAACCTACGCCCTACGCGAGCGAACTCGTCGAGCCGATCCATAGAATTCTCGCCCTGCTGCGCAACGTGCTGGTGCAGTCGCCAGACTTCGATCCGACGCGAGCCGACACGGTCTTCCGGATAGCGGTCGACAATAGCAGCGCGCTCGTCCTCGCCCCTCGACTCTCGGCGCTCGCCACCGTCCAGGCGCCGGGGGTGACACTCGACCTGCGCCCGAGTGGAACTCTCGATATCCTGGACCGGCTTGAGCGCGGCGATATCGACCTGGCGATTGGAAACATATCCGACCCCGGAGGAGGTCGCCTGAACGTCGAGCCCTTGTTCGACGACACTTTCGTGATTCTGGCGCGCCAAGCGCATCCGGGTGGTGTCGGCGGCATTATGACCCTCGATGCCCTCGCCATTCACTCGCACCTGTCGTTGACTTCGACCGGTGAGGACGACCGCTTCCTGGACGCCGAACTGAGCCGGCATCAGCTGACGCGCCATGTGGCGACCCGCGCTCCGCTCCTCTCCGCTCCGGCGATCCTCACGCGTTCGGATATGGTTGCCGTCGTCAGCGAGCGTTTGGCCCGCGCATTCGTTGCGGAACGGTCGGGGCTGGAGATCCTGCGACTGGCGTTCGTACCCCCTCGTACGACGACCGCCATGCTCTGGCATCGCCGGGCCGACGACCCCGCAGCGCAACTCTGGCTTCGCCAAATCGTTCGGATTTGCGCCAAGGACATCGGACAGAGCATCCAATAGATGGTAGCGCCACACGTTCCGGTTGTATGAATCTCCTGCATGATGTGTATGAATAAAATCCATCGCGCACCCCAATGGTAATGGTTGGCAACATACACGAGGTCGTGATCAAGTGCGGCTGC
Organism: Methylobacterium sp. Leaf361; assembly: GCF_001424445.1. NCBI lineage: Bacteria > Pseudomonadati > Pseudomonadota > Alphaproteobacteria > Hyphomicrobiales > Methylobacteriaceae > Methylobacterium > Methylobacterium sp. Leaf361. Next base: position 11,228 of record NZ_LMPY01000020.1, read on the forward strand.
AGGCGTGCCTATCGATTCCCTGGAGGCACCCCGCGCCTTGCAATACGAGGCTAACGTACAGGGTAACAAACGATAAACTATTGACGAAGACAGCTGCTTCAAGGTCGGACTGGAGAGTGTACTGGATCTTGATCTTACGGAACAGGATGAACGCCTCCAGGCAACGAGGCCTGGGGACGATCCGCGTTCCAAGGATTGATCCGTCGCCTATTCGTTGATCCCTGCGAGCTGAATGACTCGACTTGAGGCTTAGCCGAGGTCGTCGTCTGCGCGGTCTTCGAGCCCAGCGTTGCTGGGGTCAGCACGGCTCTATGCATCGCCGGTGGTCCGCGCATCGCCTTTCGGATGGAACGTGGATTGATGATTCTACCGGCGCGAAGTCTGTTCGCCGATCCCGGAGTGATCGATGTCGGGTTCGCCGATGCGCGACCGTGCCACTGGCGTCGTCGGCATGTCTAAGGACCGACTATCGATAGCCACCAAGGGATTTCTGCGGTCTCCACGTCTATTGAATCCTGCGACGGTTTGTGCCGCTTGTCTTGTCGTCTTCTGGTATGTCGGCGATTTTGTCGGAGCGTATCATCCGCAGACGATCTTCCGCGCCGGTCTGCTTCTGCTGCTGGCGGCATGTGCGGGCCTGATCATCGACTACGTCAATCAGATCCGGGCCTCGACCGAGGCGATGCGGGCGGAGATGGCGGTCGTCGAGGAGGCTCTTCACGCGCAGTTGTACCAGCAGCAGCTCATCGACGCCCTGCCCACCCTGGTCTGGTCGACCGATGCGGATGGAACCGTCACCTTCGTCAATCAACGCTGGCGCACCTACACCGGCCTAAGCCGCGAGGAGGCGGTCGAGGGAGGCTGGATCGACGCCGTTCATCCAGAGGACCGCGACCGCCTCCTCGCCTATTGGCAGGCGCTGCGCGGCGCAGGCACCCCCGGCGAGATCGAGGGACGCCTGCGGCGCGCCGACGGTCACTACCGCTGGTTCCTGTTCAGGGGCGAACCGTTCCGCGACGCAGCCGGCGCGGTTGTTCAGTGGTTCGGGAGCACGACCGACATCCACGCTGGCAGGCTGGTGCGCGAGGCCTTGAAGGAACGCGAGCGCGAGCTGCGCCTGATCGTCGATACCGTTCCGGCGCTGATCTACCTCGTCGGCAGCGACGGTGTGCCGAGCTACATGAACAGGCGCATCCAGGACTACTACGGCATCGCCTTCGACAAGCTACCCCAGGTGGATGGCGCGCAGGTTCGGGCCGCGCTCGAGGCGCGGGTCCATCCCGACGACGAGCCGGCGGTCGCTGCCGCCCTGAAGCACGCCTACGCGACCGGCGAGCCCTTCGCCCTGCGCTACCGCAACTACACGGCCGACGGGGTGCCACGGTGGGTCGATGGCCGGGTTCAGCCTCTGCGGGACGACACCGGCCGGGTCGAGCGCTGGTACGGCTTGGTGATCGACGTCGAGGACGAGGTCCGGGCGCAGGAAAATCTGCGCGCCGCCCAGCGCAAACTCGCGCGCGCCTCGCAGCTCGCCAGTCTCGCCGAGCTCTCCGCCTCGATCGCGCACGAGGTCAGGCAGCCGCTGGCTGCGGTGGTTTCGAATAGCCAAGCGTGCCAGCGCTGGCTGTCGAGCCAGTCGCTCGACCTCGGCCGCATCCGCGCGATCATGGATCGCATCGTCCGCGATGCCAACGCCGCTGCCGCCACGGTGACCAGCGTGCGCGCGCTCTACGCCAACACGGCGACCTCGCGGGTCTCAGTCGACGTCAACGCGGTGGTCGAAGAGGCGCGCCTGCTCCTGGCCGACGACCTGTCGAAGGCCGCCACGACGTTCCGGGCCGAGTTGGACCCCGATCTCCCGCCGGTTCTCGCGGACCGGATCCAGATCCAGCAGGTGCTGGTCAACTTGGTTCGCAACGCCATGGAAGCCATGCGGGCGAACATCGAGACGGCGCGGGTGATCGTCGTACGCTCTCGGGGCGCGGACGGGCAGGTTCAAGTTGAGGTCGCCGACACCGGATCCGGAATCGCCGAGCCGGCTCTGATCTTCGAGCCGCTGTTCACTACAAAGGCACGGGGCATGGGCCTTGGCCTGGCGGTGTCGCGCTCGATCCTCGAGGCGCATGGCGGCACGATCCGCGTGGAGGCGGCCAAGCCGCAGGGCACGGTGTTCGCCTTCGCGCTCCCTGTTTGGGAGGGCACTGCGTGAGCCCGGGTACGGACGGCATGGTCTATATCGTTGACGATGACTGGCGCATCTGCGAGGCGCTCGACGAGCTGATGGCCGCAAGCGGCTTGGCGGCCTTGACCTTCCCGTCGATCGCCGCTTACCTGCAGCACGCCCGGGCGGACGCACCCGGCTGCCTCGTCCTTGACGTCGATCTGCCGGAACTGAACGGTCTCGACTTCCAGGAGCAGATCGCGGACGAGCACCCGCCGATCGTCTTCATCACGGGTTACGGGGACATCCCCTCAACCGTCCGTGCGATCCGGCATGGAGCGGTCAACTTCCTGACGAAGCCGTACAACGACGCCGAGTTGCTAGCCTCAATCCGCACAGCGCTCGAGATGGATCGGGCCGCCCGCGCGCAGCGCTTGGAACTAAAAGCCCTTCAAAAACGCTACGAGCGTCTAACGCCGCGCGAACGCGAGGCTCTTCCTCTGATCGTCAGCGGGCTATTGAACAAGCAGGCCGCGGCGGAGCTGGGCATCAGCGACGTGACCATGCAGATCCACCGCGGTAAGATCATGCAGAAGATGGATGCGTCTTCATTCGCGGAGCTCGTCCGCCTCGCCGATAGGCTGCAGATCCCGATCTACCACGTTCGACTAACGAAGCGATCCTTCCATGATGACAATCCGTAATGTCAGGATCGCCGTCGTCGACGACGACTTCCGCGTGCGTGAAGCGCTCACGGAGCTACTGGAGTCGGATGGACACGTCGTCCGCCCGTTCGCCTCGGCCCAGGCGTTTCTAGAGGCCAAAGCTTTGTCCGAGGTGGACTGCCTGATTCTCGACATCGGGATGCCGGTGGTTAGTGGCTTGGACCTGCGCTCCCAGGCCCGGGCGGAGCGGCCGAACATCCCGGTCATATTCATCACCGCGCGGGACCGGGAGACCGATCTGTTGCGAGCGGAGGCCGGCGGACATGACGGGTTCTTCCGCAAGCCGTTCGACGGCAATGCGCTACTGAATGCGATCACCGAAGCCGTCTCTCGACGAGATCCGCCGATCTGAAACGGTGCGGCTCTCCCGACTGACGTCGCATGTCGATTCGAGACGACACTTAAAGCAGGTCACAGTTGAGTATTTGCCGTTGAAGTCTCTGCATCTCAAGTCCGATGGCTCGACTACCTGGGGCTGCAGCCGATGCAGATGCCTGTGGTGATGGCATCCTGGTTGGCATCGTTCATCGACCGACGGGTTAGGTCCAACTGCGATGTTGGGCTGGCGTCGCGGCTCGGAGGCTTGGTCTGCCCACTCGCCGTGATGTTGAGGGCGCGCTGGGTTGGAAGCGGGTTTCCGCCGGTGTCGGTGAGGTCGACCTGTGCCGCGGCCGAGGGCGTCACGAGAGAGATCGCCGCGCATGCGCTTGCGATCCCGAGCGCGATCCTAAGCATTGAAACCTCCCTATTTCGAGCGATGGATGTTCGGCACCTGCACCGACCACGCAAATCTACGCGTTCGACCGGCTGCGTGACCCTGCCGGTCCAGAGCTGACCTTCAGCGCAGGCTACTCGCCGTTTCGACCTCTGCAGGGCGGGAAGGCCTATCGAACACGGCTTGGCAGCCGCGGCTGAGGCGCGGCCGGTTCCTCGCCATGCAGGCCGTGATCCGGTCGCGGTCTGGGATCTCGCTGAGGCATAAGCGCAAGGCATCGCCGCGGCAGAGGCTTGCCGCCTCGGTATCGTCTGCCTGAGCCTTTGCACCTGCGAAGGCTGAGAGCGCGATGACCGCTGTGAGTAGATGGAAAGATGCATTCATTGGATTGCAATTCCCGATCCAGATCGTTTTGGAAAGAGCGACCGTCGATTTATCTTGCCACATCGGCTAACGCCGTTGTCAAAACATCGTCACAAATACATGGTTCCCCGGTGCTCGGCATTTTTATGGATCTAATATAAAAGTATAAAACTAGAGACGACTGTCGTGCTTGTGTCGAATGATTGGGCGTCACGCAAGGTTCGGTAGATGGGCTTGGCGATGAGTGGGCTGACTATCGCAACGCGTTTATCGCCCATAGGAGCGCGCGCGTTTGATCCGACCAGGGCAGCGGCTTGCCCATTCGGACGATTGAAGAGGCGCGGGCGGAGGGCAATCAGGCGCAACTTCGCCTAGTGCCCGGCGCGTCATCATCGCAGGCGGGCCCGGCTCGAACAATCATAGAAATCTATGATCCCTTGAGGCATCGAAGCGAAGTATTCACGTGCAGTGAAGCGGCTAGGGTACGCCCTCGACGGCTTTCGGTGCGGCAGCTCCGGCTGCCGACGTCTGAAGTGGAGATCGGATCGGCGAGTGCCTCAACTCCTCCCTTCGGAGATCGGAAGCACTTGGCGGGTTGCCGGAAGGCAGCTCTGCGCTCTCGCCTTCTCTTGGCCTCGAGAAGCCGTGGAAGCGGTCCGGATCGCGCTGACCGTCATCGTAGCCATCTGGCTGGCGATGTGGTTCGAGTTGACGTTACCTCACTGGGCGGCCGTGACCGTCATATCCGTCAGTCTCACCACCCGGGCGGCTTCACTGCAGAAGAGCCTCTGGTACGCCGCTGGCTCCATCGTCGGCGTCGTGGTCGCGATCGCCTTGGTGGCCAACTTCGCCCAGGCGACGCTCGCCTACGACGTGGCCTTCGCGCTGTGGCTCGGCCTGCTCACGGCGGCCTCCAGCATCGAGAGCGGCCAGAGGTCCTACGGCTTCGCCTTGATGGGCTATACCGTGCCCATCGTCGCCCTCGGTTCAGTCCAGAATCCGAATGCCGTCTTCGAAACCGGAATCGACCGCCTCGCGACCATCCTGCTCGGCATCGCGTGCGCCTACGTCTCCAGCGTCCTTGTGGCGCCCGGCGTGCCTGCGGTCAGTCGAAGGCTCGCGGACCGGATGCAGACGGTCGTGGACGTCTGCGCGGGATGGGTAGGGGCGGTCAGGAGGGGCGACGATCCGGGACAGATGCCCGCGAAGGAGGTCCTATCGCTCGACGATGCGGCGCGGGACGCATTCGCCGAGCATCCGTCGCTCCGTTGGGGCGGTCGGGCTGTCCGGAACGCGGCACCGCGGCTGCGATGGGCGCTCGCCGCCGAATTGCTCCGAAGGCGCCTGGGCGATGCGCAAGGGCCATCGCCGGCGATCCTCATCGGCGACGACGGTACCAAAGCTCACATGCAGATCGCACGCGTTTGGGTCGCGGCGCGCCTCCTGAGACAAGGCGCTCGGATCGGCCGTCGGCCGGCCGCACTACCGCTGCATCTGCTGCTCTGGAACGATTATGACTGGGACGGCTACCACGCGATCAAGAACGGCATCCGTACCGCGGCCACCGTCTCGCTGCTGAACGCCTTCTGGTACGCGACAGGCTGGATCTACGGTTCCGACGCCGTGACCTGGGCAGCAGTACTGTCGGCGCTCGCTGCCTCGCATCTGGATCCGGCCGGGGACGCGCGCAACTTCCTCATCGGCGCTCTGTTGGCGGCGGTCGTCGGCATCGTCGTCCGCTACACGCTACTGACAATGACCGGCGAGTTCATTCTGCTCGCCGCCGTCCTGCTGCCGATCGGAGTCCTGGCCGCGCTCGGTCGGTCCGACCCGCGTGCGCCGGCAGGCGGCGCCTTCGGATTCTTCGTGATTGCCGTCATAGAGCCGACGAACGTCATGACCTACGATCTGGCGGCCTCGCTGAATCAGGTCGTGGCGGAACTGCTCGGCATCTGGGTGACGGTGGTCGCCTTCACCACCCTCGTGCCGCCGATCGACGGGACCACCCTGCGCAGACGAGCACACCGGCGGCTCTTGGCAGGGGTGCGCCGCGCCGCCGTCCGGAACCCGCTGCTCCTTCCGCCGCCGGACCGCTGGCTTGCGCGGACCTTCGGTCGACTCGCCCTCGTCCAGCAGGATGCAGAGGCCGCCCGAGATTGCGAAACGCTGCTGCTCGTCGGGCTTCTGACTCTGGCTCTTCGGACAGCAGATGCCCAGACGGGTCGAGAGATTGGCCGCATCGTCCTGAGGGCGCTCGCACGAGGGCCGTCCGACACAGGCTTGTCCGGACGGTTGCGCGTGATGGCCGACCGACCGGACCTTCCAGCGCTGGAAGCGGCGCGCATCGGCGTCCTGGCGATCCTGATAGCGGATCTGGGGAGACAGGAGAGGACGACGTGATTGGCCTTCAGGCTGTCGACCTGCTCGGCGTGTTTGTCGAGCCCGCGGTGATCTGCCTGGTGGCCGCGCTCGTGGCGACCGTCGGTCTACGCCGGATCCTGAACCGGATCGGTATCAACCGCTTCGTCCACAACCGTGCCCTGTTCGACCTCGCCATCCTGATCGCCATGACCTCGCTGTTCATCCTCGCGCTGCGCCGCTCGGGACGCTGAAGCCGTGCCATCGACACAGCCGAACCTCCGCACTTGGCAGCCGCCCGCGGTGTTCAACTTCGTCGCGACACTGATCACCCTGGGGGCTGCGCTCGGCCTCGCGTACTTGGCCTACCTCTACTATCTCTACACGCCCTGGACCCGGGACGGCCGCGTGCGAGTCTACACCGTGCAGGTCGCCCCCGAGGTCTCCGGCACGGTCGTGCGGCTCGCCGTCAAGGACAACCAGTTCGTCCACAAGGGGGACGTCCTGTTCGAGATCGACCCCGGCACATTCCGCAACGCGGTCACGCAGGCCGAGGGCGCGCTTGAGGCCGCACAGGCGCAAGCAGGCTATCTGGGCGGCATCGCCGATCGTACCGGCAGGCTCGACGACCTCGCCACGACACCGCAGCAGAAGCAGACGACCCGGGGGCAGGCGGATGCCGCGAACGCCACGATCCTCCAGAGGCAGGGCGCGCTCGCACAAGCGCGGCTGAACCTGGAACGCACAACGCTTCGTTCGACTGTGAACGGCTGGGTGACGAACCTTCTCCTTCAGGAGGGCGGCTTCGCCGCAACAGGGCAGTCGGCCATGACGTTGGTGAACGCCGACAGCTTCTGGATCGAGGGCTACTTCGAGGAGACGCAGTTGCCACGGATCGCCGATGGAGATGTAGCGCGTATCGCCTTGATGGCGTGGCCGGACAAACTGATCCGCGGGCATGTCACGGGGCTCGGACGGGGCATCAGCGTCAGCAACGCGGCCCCGGGTGTCCAGGGACTGCCGACCGTCGATCCGGTATTCACCTGGGTGCGGCTTGCCCAGAGAGTACCGATCCGGATCGAGCTCGACGACGTGCCCTGTCCGATCGTGATCGCCGCGGGCATGACGGCGAACGTCTCGATCCTCGACGCAAAGGCTCCCGATGATGCGACATCGGACAGGCCCTTGAGGGTCGGATCGGAAGCTGGGTTTCCTTGCGAACGAAAGCCGGCGGCGCGAAGAGATCAGCGGTAGCTCAATGCTATTAGGCCTGCTGGATTTCTTGCATGCGCGTCTCAATGTCAGCCAGGCCATTATTTAAAAAGGCGAGATCGATTTGTATTTGTCACATATATTAGGGAGACTCGCTGATGAACTTGTGCTAGTCAGAAGCGGTCGGTCCTCTTCCGACCTCCACGCTCGCCTGTCGGAGCCCGATCAGTCGGTGGGCGAGCGTGGATGCACAACCAGTGATGTCTCCCCGGCTTAAAAGCTGGGGCTTCCATGCCCGGACGGGCACGGCGTCTCACATCCGAGACGGGCAATATTTCGCGCGGCGTTCTGGTCGCGGTCATGTTCCGCGCCACACTCGCCGCACGTCCATCGCCTGATCGCAAGCCCTGCGCGACCCTTTGGGCCGCTGATGCAGCCACAGGCCGAGCAGGTTTGAGTTGTATAGGCTTCATCGACTTCGGCGTAGGCTACCCCTGCGTGATCGCATTTGTATCGGAGGTAGTCGCGCAGCATCGACCATCCAGCATCGAGCACGCTTTTTGCCATACGGGTCTTTGCCATTGCCGAGGCCGAGACGTTCCCGACCGTGATCTTGCAGGCGCGATCCACCGGCGCCCGCGAGAACTTGTGGAGGCTGTCCTTTCTCCGATTGGCGATCTTGGCGTGGAGGGTCCGAACCTGCCGGTTGCGCTTCCTGCGCTGCGCCTCGGCCAGGTTCAGTTCCAGGTCGCGATAGAACCGGGCCTGTTCAAGCTCCGGACCATCTGAGCACGTCGCAACGGACTTCAGCCCGAGATCGATACCGACCTCAGCCCGGCCCGTGCTCTGACTGCGCTCGACCTCGCAGACGAGATTGCAGTACTATCGACCGCGCGTCCTGCGAGAAACTGTCTGACTTGATCCGGCCTTCGGCTGCCCTGTGCAGCCAGAGCTTGAATGGCATACCGCGGAGCAGGGCCGTCGCGCCGTCGAGCGCGATGTCTTGGTTTGTGAATGGCACCCACCCGAGTGCGCTCTTCGGCCCGCGGCTGGCGCGCCAGCGCAGCTTCGGCCGCCGAACCGCCCTCCGCTTGATCAGGAACTCGTCAACGACTTCTTGCACCACCTGCGACGGCAGACCGAGGAGCTGTCCACTTCCCTTGGTCAGGTCGCGAAGCTGCTTCTTCGTCGCCCAGAGCGTGCCGCGCTCGACAGACCAGGCGCTGATCTCGTTCGCGTAGTTCCAGACCCTGTTCACCGCGTTGGCGAGAGCAGTCAGCCGCTTGCCGCTTGTCGCGTCCTTGACGCGGTAGCTGAAGGTCTTGAGCACAAGGTCGGTCACGTCGTGATCCTAAATGAGAACAGAGCGCGAACTAAGGCCGCGGTGATCGCGGTTCACGCCGCGAGTGCGCCTACATCCTCTCCCTGGAGGGAGAGGGATTGGCGCGCGTTCTGCTAAACGCTGATCCCCAGGCGCCGGTTGACGGCCGTGACGACCCAGACCGTCCCGATCGCCGCACAGGTCCCCCATCCCACCTCGAAGAGGCGCGAGACCAGCATCTGCTCCGGAGTCCCGACGTGCGGTACCAGGAGGATGATCGTGGCGGTCGTGGCGGAGAGACGCGCCGCGGTGGCGACGTTGGCCAGCCAACAGGCCAGGACCGCGAACAGAATCGCCGCCGCGTAGGTCGCGATGCCGGATCCGACCATGAGGTAGGTGCTCACGCCCGCGATCCCGCCGATGGCGGCGCCGATGAACTGGTCGCGCGCCACGGACTGGGCCGCCCGCATCTCGGTCTGCGCCACCGCGACGGCGGTGAGGGCGGCCCAGAACCCCTCCTTGAAGCCGATCGCCTGCGTCGGCAGGTAGGCGAGAAGGGCGGCGACGGCGGACATCAGACCATGCGCCGTGCCACGCGTGAACCGCAGCGCGAGCGGCATCTGTTTGCGCAAGCCCGCGAGCTGACCGGCGAGCCAGCCGATACGAGCGTCATCGGACGCGGCCTCGCGTGCGGCCTCGGCTCGCAAGCCCATCTTCTCTTGATCAGACAGCCCCATCGGTTCGATCGTGCCTTGATCTTGTATCACCGGCGCTCCGCGAAGAGCAGACGCGGTGGAAGCGTGCGCTCGGGAAGTACGAGGACCAGCAGCATCATGGCGAAGGTCAGAACGAGAAGAATGCGGAACGTGTCGGCGATCGTGAGGATCTCGACCTGCTGACGCACAGCGTCCGCGAAGTCGGTCAAACTGCCGGGGGCACGGGGCGACCCGTCCGCACGTAGCGGCGGCGGGTGCTGCGGCAGGACGCCCGCGCCCTGGATCGAGCGCCAGCGATCGAGGCCGAGCTGGTCGACGATGCGCTCGGAGTGGAGGTTGCCGCGCAGCCGCTGGATCAGGTCGAGCAGCCAAACGGCGACGACTTCGGCGACCGACCGTGGGAAGTTCACCAATGCCGAGAGGTAAGGCGATTCCTCCTTCGATCGGACCGTGTTCGTCGTCATCATCAGCAACGGAATGATCACCATCGCCTGACCGACCGACTGCAGAGCCTGCCACAGGTAGAACTGGTCGCGGTTCCAGTAGATGGTGACGTACGAGCACCCGAGGCACGACGCGGCCATCAGAGAGAGCCCCACGAGGCTCACGAGCCGCGCGTCGACGATGCGGTTATCGAGCAGCGGCGCCATTGCCGGGAGCAGGACGAGCTGAGACAGGGCGATCGTCAGGGCGATCGTTTGAGCCTGGAGCGGCCGCATCCCGCCGACCTCGGTCAGGAACTGCATGGGCACCGGACCGGCCGCGGACGCGATGACGACGAAGAGGAATAGACCGAACGTGCCGTAGGCGCAGTTGCGGCGGCCCAGCATCTGGAGCTTGATGAAGGGCAGCGGGTGAAACCACTCGTTGACAAGCAGGAGCGGGATGCAGACTGCGCTGACCAGGGCGAGAACACAGATCGTCTCGGAGTTGAACCAGTCCAGGCGATTGCCCTGGTAGAGCATCGTGGTCAGCGAGCCGATCCCGATCGCGATCAGGATCAGGGCGCGCCAGTCGAACTGCCGGAACCGCTCATATTTCGGATCGTCCGGCGGGACGCCGTACCAGACCAGGAGAGCTCCGAGCGTGCAGAGCGGCAGCCCCTGGTAGTACGGAAGCGGCCAGTGGACCACGTCGGACCAGAAGGCGCTCACGGTGGGCGCGAAGGCCGGAACGAACGTCGCCGTTAGCGCGTATACGGCCAATCCGTAGAGGCGGATCGGCGGCCCGAGGACGGCGAGCGCCGTGCTCATGAGGAGCGGGGTCATCAAGCCACCGGCGAAGCCCTGAAGGATCCGCAGGGCGTAGACCGCTTCGATGTTCGGGCTGAAGGGCAGCAGGGTGCTCGTCGTACCGACCAGAGCGATGACCGCGAGGGCCCAGCGCCGGAGGGTGAACGTCACCATGAACCACGCCGACACGGCCATGCCGACGGGCTGCGCCGACAGGTAGAGGCTGTCGATCCACGTGCCCGCGTCGTGGCCGATCTTCAGCGCGCCGCGGATGTCGGCCAGCGCGAGCGCGGTGACCTGATCGTTGGTGTCGCCGGCCATCACGGCGACCAGCACGCCGAGGAGCCCGAGCAGAGGTCTGACGGTCATCGTGGTGCCGTCCCACCGGGGCGCAGGTCCACGGCTTCGCTCGCCAGACCGTCGAGCAACGTCGGGATGGCGAACGGGGGACCGGTAGACGACGAGCGCGAGACCCCAGCGGACGTGTCGACAATGTCCCAGCCGCCACCCAGCGCGCGGTAGAGCCGCACGAGCGTCGTCGTAGTCTGCACTTCGGCCTCGGCGAGGTCGTTCTGGCTCTGGAGCAGCTGACCGAGGACCGTGTTGACGTTGAGGAAGTCCGAGGCACCCTCCGTGTAGCGCTGCCGGGCGCTCGTCAGGGCGATCTGGTTCTGCGTAACCGCCTCGGCGAGCCGCGCGCGGCGCTGCTGGATGTGGACGTAGGCGGTGCGCGCGTCGTCCACCTGCCGCCACGCCGTCAGAACCGCTTTCTGGAACGACACGGCCGCCTCGCGGCCCTCGGATTCGCGCAGCTCGAGGTTCGCCTTGAGCCGTCCACCCTCGAAAATCGGGATCGTCACCGACGGACCGACCTGCCACGCCGTCGAGGCGAGATTAAACAGCCGCCCAAGCGTCAACGACTGGACGTCGACCATACCGATCAGCGACACGCTCGGATAGAAGCTGGCGACGGCGACACCGGTCCGGGCGACCGCCGCCCGCAATCGCGCCTCGGCCTCACGCACGTCCGGGCGCCGGCCAAGCAGGCTCACGGGCAGGCCGATCGGGATGGAGCGCGGCACGCGCGGCAGCGACTTCGCCGGCCGCAGCACGGCTTCCAACGCACGCGGCTCCTCACCGAGTAGCATACCGATCGCGTTTATGAGTTCGGCCTGTTGCGCGAGCAACGGCGGGATGCCCGCCGCTATGGTCGCCTGCTGCGCCCGGGCCTGCGCGACGTCGAGGGTGTTGGCTACACCGTTGGCGAAGCGGCTCTGCACCAGTACGACGTCCTGCTCCGCAAGCGACAGATTGCGTCGGGCAATGGCGAGTCGAGCCTGCACGCCCCGAAGGCTCAGGTAGCCTTCGGCGAGGTCGCCGAGCGCCGCCAGCGCTATTCCGTGCCGGGCCTCGATGGCCACCAGCGTCTCGGCGTCGGCCGCTTCCAGGGCATGTCGGACGCGGCCGAAGAAGTCGAGTTCCCAGGATGCGGTCAGCCCTTCCGCGTAGAGCCAGTAGTCGAGCTGCGCGCCGGGCGCCTTCTGGGACAGGCCGAGAGGGCCGTTGGGGCTCTGCCGATTGTAGGTCTCCTGGGATACGCCCTCGATCTTCGGGAGGCCCTGCGCCGCGGTGATCCGGATCCGCGCCTCGCTCTGCAGCACGCGCTCGTAGGCGGTCCGAAGATCGAGGTTCTGTGTCCCGAGGCGATCGACCAGAGACACGAGCAGGGGATCGCGGAACCCCCGCCACCACCGATGGTCGACGGAGTCGCTCTGCACGGTCGGGCTCGATGCCACCGGCTCCGGCCCCCAGCGCTCGGGCACGTGCACGATCGGCGGTTGATAGACGGGCCCGACGACACAGCCGGAGAGACACGTCAGGCTCGACAACGCAATGCTCGACATTACGAGCGCCCGGCAAAGTCTGATGCCACTCGGCCGCGGCATGGTCATCGCCCCGTCACCGCGCGTGGGTCGTGGGCCTGCTCGGCGACCACGTCTTCGAGTCCGGTGTGGACGGTGGTCTCGACAGAAAAACCGACGCGCAGCAGCTTCGCCAACGGTTGATCCGCGTCGAGGACGATCCTCACCGGCAGTCGCTGCACGATCTTGGTGAAGTTGCCCGTCGCGTTGTTGGGGGCGATGGGTGCGAACGAGGCTCCACTGGCGGCGGGGATCGCATTGACCCGACCGCGCAGGTCGATGTCGTAGGCGTCGACGTGGATCGTCACCGGCTGCCCGGTGCGCATATGGATCAGATCGACCTCGCGGTAGTTGGCCTCGATGTAGACCTGCTGCAGGGGCACCACGGTCATCAGCGTCGCACCGGGCGCCACCACGTTGCCGACCTGAACCGAGCGGGCGGCCACCATGCCGTCGATGGGAGCCACGATGCGGGAGTAGCCGAGATTGAGCTTGGCTTGCCCGAGCCGCGCTCTGTCCGCCTTGATCGCCGCTTCCGACGCAGATTGCTGCTTTCTCAGAACCTCGAGCTGCCGCCTGTTCGCGTCGAGCTGCGCCTGCGCGCTGCGCAGGGCGGCCCGACTAGCTTTCAGCGTCGTATCGGCCTGCTGCCGCTGCTGGCCGGTCCCGGCCCCTGAGGTTGCAAGGTTTTCGTAGCGGCGTGCGTCGGCCTCCGCGAAGCCGAGGCGCGCTTGCGCGGCGTCAACCTCGGCCGCGGCCTGCTCGATTAGCGCCGGCTGGCGGTCGATGGTGGCGCCGATGTCTCCGGACTGGGCTTGATCGCGCTCGACCTGCGCCTCCGCGGCGGCGACCGCCGTCTCGTAGTCGCGCGGGTCGAGCACCGCGAGCACGTCGCCGGCCTTTACGAGGTCGTTGTCGTCTACTCTGACGTCGGCAATCTGTCCCGAAACCCGCGGGGCGATCGTCGCATAGTGCGCGCGCACGTAGGCATCATCGGTCCACACGTCCGGCCTGGGCTTAAAGATGACCCACAGCACGCCACCGACGAAGACGACCACGATTACGCCGGCTAAAAGGAACGGCCAGCGCGCAGTGCGCTTACCACCCTCCGGCTCACGCGATCCCTCAGTGGATCCTGAGGCTTGCTCCTCGGGCAACGTCCGCTTGACCTATCCTGTAACGATGCCGCCAAACCGCGCAACGATCCCGGCTCTCGCCGGGTTGGCGGTTCTCAAACGACGCACTCGATCACTGCATCGGAGCCTTCAACTTACAGAAGTGACGAAGTACAACCACAGCCAGCCGTTCGGCGATTGTGGATCGGCTTATCTTTCTGCTGCCGTGTAGCGCGTCAGTCACGGCATCTTGTCGTGCATGGAGTAGCTCTCCGGGCGGAGCGATATCGGGGCCAGCCACCTAGAACTTCAGACCACTGGTGAGCTCGGTCGGAAATTGAAGCTCGATGCCGGTGAAGATCTGAAAGGCGGGTGCTCCCACGCCGGACTTGTACACGGACGGTTGAGCTTCGATGTAGGTGTTGAGCGTGTAGCCGTTCTCGAGCTGAATGACCTTACCGAGACCGAAGCCGACCGGGATGTACGAGGTATGATTGCCTGTATTGAAGCGCATGATGCCGGATGATCTGAGATACCACGAATCCTTCAGGTTGATGAAGATGTTCGGTTGAACCGTGATGAGCTGCGCGTCCGGTCCCGATAGCGTATGTTGATACGTCGCCAATACGCCAAGGAGGCCCCAGGGTTGTGGGGCGACGATGACGCCCGCAGCTCCAGCTTGAACCCTGGAAGGGCCGAGGTTCGGACTGGTGTGGGTGACCGGGGCGATGAGGGGACCTATGCCGAGCGTGACTTTCTCCGGGAGCCCGAAATCGAACTTCCCGAGAGAAAAGTTGTAGATCTGCATGTCGCCCAAGCCGGTGCGCTGTCCTCTCGTGGCCGTTGGATTGGTGGTGATGGGCGGTATGATATGGAAATGTTGTTGTACGTCGCCGATCTTGAACGGGATCAGGATCCGACCTAAGCCGTTCTCGGCAGTTCCGTCTAAGTTATTCAGGACCGGGGAGTAGTAGTTCCAGTATTCTAGCGTGAAACGTGGCTCTACGGGATTGTTGGCGGAATTTGCGCCGCCACTCGATCTCTCATCGCCGCTCGCTTGATCAGCTGTCGAGATGTCACCAGCTGCAAAGGCCAAATTTGCGAACAGAAGCCACGTGCATAATGTCAATAGGAATGATGATGCTGATTTCATGAAGCGCTCCAGTCGTACATCTAACGCTTGCGATGAAAAGAGCGATTTACGCAATTAATCTGCGAAAAATCGAGATTAGATGTGCGCGAATGATTCAAAGATCCTGCGATCATTCGATCATATGCCGAAAAAATCTATGGCTTGCTGATCAGCGGTTCTAGATCTGCGCGAGCCTTGGGCGCGGTGTAGAGGGTCGTACTGATCCGGAACCAACCGTCGGTCTGGTAGGCTTCGCGGCCGCGTGTATCGACCGCTCGGGTCGCGACGTCGCGTGCGACATAGAACTGGAGCTTGAACGCGCCGAAGTCGTAGCCGACCAAGCCGCCGAGCGCGAAGCGTCCCGATCGGACGTACTGATTGCCGCCGAGCATGATGTCTCGAGTGCTCACAGGTAGATCGGTGGTGCCGTAGCCGATGGCGCCGATCTCGAACTTGTCGAAGGTCTTCGTGGCCGTGAGGTCGAGATTGAGGCCATCCGCGATCGTCACCGGCCCGATGGCGCGGCCGACGGCCCCGCCGAACTGGCCGACGGCATCCACTGGAAAGTTGTGGGTGAGCGCTGCCGCGAGCGTCCAACCGTCGCCGGTGTAGTTGGCGACTACTTCGTTGCGGATGACCGTCGAGGCGAGCTGATTAAGGGTGTAGGCCCCGTTCGGCCGCCCGTTGCCGAACGATCCCGTGAACGTCGAGCCGCGGTTGGCGTCAAGGTCGTTGAGGTAGGCGCCGACGATGTAGCTGACGCCGACATGGTTGCCGAGGTCCCAGGCAAAGATGCTGCCGACGAATGTCCCGACATTCCAGCTGATGTCCCTATTCGGCACACCGGCTGGATTATTCGTGTTCTGGAAGAAGGTCGGTGTGGCCAGAACTGGCTCGATCCGCGCGCCCAGCACCTTCCAGGGCGTGGACCAGAGTAGGATCGGGATGTTGACGCCGACCTGGGACTGATCCGGGCCGTCCAGGCGATGCCAGTTGAAGGTGCTGAGCGCGTAGACGCCCTCCGGAGCCGGCGCGAAAGAAAGGCCGACCTGTTCGCCCGGCACGGTGACCGATTGTGCGAGAGCTGCCGCCGAGCAGGAAACAAGGAGCAACCCGGCCAAGCCGAAGGAGCGTGCCGTGTTCGACATGATGTACCCCCGCATGATCGAGCATCGACTGGGCCGCCGGCTTGAGCCGGTCTGATCGAGAACCAGTTCGATCGTGTATGAAGGACCCCGCAGGCTGATGGCCTGCGGGGCAAGGTTGAGTCTTCGGGAAGAAATCCACCTCGGCGGGGGTTGAGGGCGAGGAGAACCCGACGAGGTTGACGAGCGGACTGGCCGCCTGGTGCGGGATAGTTTCAGGCAGATCCGATGTGGGCAATCATAGAAATCTATGATCCCAATTCGTGTCGAAATCTGATACAGGCCGACACTTCGACGACTGCGAAGCTGCTCCGCTTCACGAGGCTGAAAGATCGTCCTTCGCGATCCGACGAATGCCCGTCGGCCTCAGGCTCGATCGCCGTGGATCAGGCCGCCGTTCCAGACGAAGGCGGCCTCGCTCGTCACCTGCTCCGCCGTCAGAGCCGGGAAGCAGATGTCCGCGAACTCGCCGTCGTAGCCAACATAGTCCGCCATCGAGGCGAGCGTGCCTGTACCCTTCACAGGAAAGAAGCTCGTCGGTTCCGCATAATCGTAGACCATCATGAACCGCCCGGTCGTCTCGGTGCCGTCGGGCAGCACGACGCCAGGCGGGCAGGCGGTCCAAGTGTGGGGGATCCCTTCGGGGATGTCGACGAGGGTACCGTCGGGTATGACGTAGATCTCGCCGTTGAGCTCCACGAGGCCGACTCCGCCCGTCACCAGGATGCGCTCGGCCAGGAGACGCCGATCTTCGTCCCGCTCGGCCATCGTCACGTGCACGTGTCGCGGCAGGCGAAGCTCGTGATGAAAGGGGATGAAGCCGAACTGCCCGCGCGCGCTCGTCGGCTTTGGATAGGTGCCACCGGGGTAAAGCTCGTGCATGACGAGCGGAATGGCCTTAAATGGGCTCTTCACGTTGGCGGCGCTTCCATGCGTGATCCGGCAACCATTGGAGAGCGCGAAGCCGATCGGCGGGATGGCGTTGGTCATAGTTCGTATCTCAGCTTCGACACTGTGGTCGGGACGCCGCTACCAGCCGCCCTGCATCATCCGGCAGTAGCCCGGCGCGACGTGCCGATATCCGGCCGGACAGTGCCGGACGCATGCTCCGGCGGCGTACTTGAGCGGGGGGCGGCAGGCGTGTTTGAATCGCTTCTGACCGAACAGGTAGGATTGGGCCGGACCCTGCGCTTCCGCAGATGTCGAAGCAGCGACGAGCCCGGCGAGGATCAGAACGGTGCATGTCAGACGGGTGTGCATCGGCGTTCTCCGTGATCGGAAGGTTTTCGGCGAGTTACGGCTTAAGGCAGCTCAGCAGGGCGACGTAGCTCGGCGGTCCACCGATCTGGTTCTCCGCGAGGCACTCCCGGCGGCGCTTTTCGTCAAAGCCGGACCATTGCTGCGCGACCTGTGTGCGCGCCTGAGTCTCGTCCGCGATGCAGCTCTTGTCAGCATTCGTGCCCGGGATCAGGTTCGGAACCCCGCGGCAGATCGCCTCGATGTCGTAGCGTGGCGCTTCGTCGGCGGAGGCGACGGTGCCCGTCAGGACGGTGACCATTAGGGCGGGACTGATAAGCTTGCCGACGATCGGCATGATGGCCTCCTAGCGCGTCGCAGTTGACGTCTTCGACGAATGTTCCGGAGTCGGAGAAGCCGAAGGCTTCTGGCCGTTCTGGTAGCCGGCCGCACCCGGAACGACCTTCACGGACTGACCGTCCAGAAGGCCCAGCGACGGATCGGAGACGATCCTGTCCGTCGGCTTCAGGCCAGACGTCACCTGCGCGGTCAGGCCTAGATTGCGTCCGAGCGTCACCTTCCGCAGGCGCACGCGATCGTCCCCTTCGACTACCGCCACCTGCATGCCTTCCGACCGGAACAGAAGTGCCTGCGAAGGCACGACCAGGATTCCTGGGTTGTTCGGGAAGGTCATCGTCACATCGACGAAGGCACCCGGGACCAGCGTGCCGTCGGGATGTTCGATCTCGAACTCGGTCACGATCGTGCGCGTCGACTGCACGACCTTGCCGGCCTGGGCCAGGAACTTTACGGGGACAGCGGCGGCGGTGCCGCCTGGCAATCTGACCTCGGCGGTGAGCCCCGGCTTCAGGATCCTGGCAAACGCCTGCGGTACCGAGACGAATACACGCAGCTTGTGAATGTCCGCCACGGCGTAGGGTGGCAGCTCCTGCTTGTTCGCGGTCGACTGGCCGCCCTCGCCGTCGATGTAGTCGCCGACGTTGATCCGCCGTGCCGTGACGATCCCGGCGAAGGGTGCCTTCAGATCCTTGAAGCCGAGCTTGGCCTTGTAGTTGTCGACCTCCTGCTGCGCGGCCGCCACGTCTGCCTTGGCGGCGAGGGCGGTTGCGTTCTTGTCGTCGATCTGCTGCTGCGCGATGTCGGCCGTGCCAGTCAACTGGTTGTAGCGGCTGGCCGTCAACGCCGCGATGTTGTACTGTGCCTGGGCTACCCTGAGCTTGGCCAAGCTCTGCTGATACTGGGCGTCGAGCGTCGGCGTTTCGATCGAGGCCAGGACCTCGCCGGCGGAAACGCCGGCGCCGTAGTCCTTGAACCAGTTCTTCACGTAGCCGCTCACCTGCCCGAAGATCTGCGCCTCGTTCCAAGCCTCGATCTGTCCCGGTAGCGTCAAGCTCTGAGTCGGCGACCCGTGCTGTGGCGACACGACCGAGACGCGTGGAACCGCCGTATCCGTGGCGCGGGTCTGCAGGTGCTCCAAGGCCGTGCGACGCATCCAGACGCCGTAGCCGGCGAAGCCGAGCGCCGTCACGGCGCCGATGCCAACCACGATGCGGAACGTCCGTCCGGTGCTCATGGGTTCTCCTGTGGGGAAGACTTGCCGCGATGCAGGAGCGTGAACACGCACGGCACGAAGACCAGGGTGGTCACCGTCGCGACGATCAGTCCTCCGATCACCGCCCGGCCCAGTGGTGCGTTGGTCGTGTTGGACATCGACATCGGGATCATGCCGACGACCATCGCGATGGCGGTCATCAGCACAGGCCTGATGCGCTCGTAGGCCGCTTCGGTCGCGGCCAGAGCCGCGTTCCCATGTTCGGCCAAACGGTCGCGGGCGAAAGCCACCACCAGGATCGTGTTCGCCGTCGCCGTGCCCATGCACATGATCGCGCCGGTCAGGGCTGGAACGGACAGACTCGTATCGGTCAGGAACAGGTCCCACACGACGCCGGCGAGGGCGGCCGGCAGAGCCGAGATCACGATGAACGGGTCAAGCCAGGACTGGAAGTTGACGACGATGACGAGGTAGATCAGCACGATCGAGAGGCCGAGGCCGGCAATCAGCTGGGTGTAGGCCGAGAACATGGTGGCCGACTGTCCGCGGACGGCGACGGTCGCTCCGTGCGGCAGGTCGGATGCGAGGCCGTCGATCGCCGCCTGGATGTCCCGACTCACGCCGCCGAGATCGCGCCCCTCTGTGGTGGCGTAAATGTCGATCACCGGCATAATGTCGTAATGCGAGACCACGCCCGGTGTCCCCGTCGGGTCGATCGACGAGAGCGCCCCGACGATCTGCGGCTCCCGATTGTCGGGATTGCCGTTGCCTTGATCGACCGGGATCGTCTGGAGGTCGTTGATGTCCTCGACTTCGTTCTGCGGAGTCTGCACGTTGACGAGGTGGGCGATGCCGGTCTTCTTATCGAGCCAATAGGTCGGCGCCGTCTGGCCGCTGCCCGACAGAGTCGCCAGAGTGTTGCGGGCGATGTCGGACTCCGTCGTCCCCGTCCCCAAGGCGAGGCTGCGGCGTGAAGCGACGCGGAGCCAGGGCTGCCCCATGATCTGCTGGATGCGCACGTCCGCGCTGCCGGCGATCTGCTGAATGCGGCCCGCAAGCTTCGTCGCGTAGGCGAAGTTCGCCTCGAGGTCGCGACCGTTGATCTGGACGTCGATCGGCGAGGGCAGGCCGAAGTTCAGGATCTGGGCGGTGATGTCGCCCGGCAGGAAGCTGAACGTGGTCCCGGGGAACCTCTCGCGTAAACCGTCGCGCAGTACGACCCGGTAGTGGGCCACGGGCGAGGCTTGATCGGCGAGCGAGATCGTGAAGTCGCAGTCCTGCGAGCCGACGGTGCCTGTGGCTCCATAGGCGAGGTTGATGCCGCTGATGGGCAGGCCGCAATTGGCCTGCACGCCGGTCACCTGACCGGGTGGCAGGATGTCCCGGATGGCCTGATCGACGAGCACCGCGTCCTTGGCCGAGACCTCGATGCGCGTACCGGCAGGAAAGCGGGCGTGGAGGCTCATCTCGCCCGATTTGATGCCGGGGAAGAAGTCCTGTCCGATGACGATAGCCAGACCTAGGGACGCAAGCGCTGCGCACAGATACAGGGCGACGAACATCCGCGGTGCGGCCACCAATCCCTGCAGGAAGTCGCGGTGAGCGCTCCGGAGACGCTCGAACCGCGCGTCGAAGCCCTTCTGCAGCCGCGTGAACGCGCCAGGTCGAGCACCGCTTTGAAGAGCTGCCTGCTGCGCCTTGATCTGGCCGCGCAGCAGAAAGTTCGCCATCGTCGGCGTCAGGGTTCGCGACAGGATGAAGGATGCGATCATCGCGAAGATGACCGCTTCGGCCAGCGGCAGGAACAGGTACCCGGCGATGCCGCCGAGTTGGAGCAGCGGCAGCCAGACGATGCAGATGCAGGTCGTCGACACGAAGGTCGGCACGACGATCTGATTTGCCGCCGCCACGATCGCGTCGGTGAGCTCGACCGGTCCGCCGTCCTTCTCGGCGTGTTCGAGATGGGCGCTGATGTTCTCGATCATCACGGTGGCGTCGTCGACTAGGATGCCGACAGCCAACGCCAAGCCACCGAGCGTCATCACGTTGATGTCCTGCCCGACCCAGGACAACGCTACGATGGAACTCAAGATCGAGAGCGGGATCGATGTCGCCACAATCAGAGTCGAGCGCCAGCTGCCGATGAAGACCAGCACTGCGGTGCCGGCGAGCAGCGCGGCGGTGACCATCTCCTGGACGACGTCGGCGATCGAGGCCCGGACGAAACTCGACGCGTCGTTGAGCGGCTTGATCGAGACTCCCGCAGGAAGTGTCTTGAGGAGGCCCGGCAGCTTGGCCTTGACTCCCGCGACCACGGCGAGCGTGGAGGCATCGCCAGTCTTCAGGACCTCGATGAGCACGGACTGCTTGCCCGCCACGACCACGATGTTCTGCTGGGGCAGGCCGCCGCGATGGACGTAGGCGACATCCCGCAGGTAGACGACAGCGTTGCCGACCTGTTTGATCGGCAGGTCGTTGAAGGTGGCGATCTCGACCGGCGTCGAGTTGGTGAAGACCATGTAGTCGATGGGCCCGATCTTCTGGTCGCCGGCGGGCAGGACGATGTTCTGGGCAGCC
The DNA here is from genome assembly GCF_001424445.1 of Methylobacterium sp. Leaf361. Classification (NCBI taxonomy): domain Bacteria; kingdom Pseudomonadati; phylum Pseudomonadota; class Alphaproteobacteria; order Hyphomicrobiales; family Methylobacteriaceae; genus Methylobacterium; species Methylobacterium sp. Leaf361. The sequence goes on from NZ_LMPY01000020.1 coordinate 32,731, forward strand.
AGGGCGGTACCCACGTCAGCGGCGCTGAGGCCGTGGGCGAGCAGCTTGGCCTGATCGAGGTCGACCTGGACCACCTCCTGCGTGCCGCCGTAGGGGGCGGGGAGGGCGACGCCCGGCACCGATACCAGCGCGGGACGGATGACGTTCGATGCGAGGTCGTAGATCTCGCTTGAGGTCATGTTCTCGGCCGACACCTGAAGATCGAGGACCGGGACGGACGAGGCGTCGTAGACCAGGATGCTCGGCGGCGTGCTGCCGGCTGGGACGACCTTCAGGATGGTCTGGGATGCCGCCGTGACCTGCGCCTGAGCGGCTGCGATGTCGGTTCCCGGCTGGAAAAAGATCTTGACGACACCGCTGCCATAGTAGGACTGGCTTTCGATGTGCTCGATGCCGTTCACGGTCGTCGTAAGGGTGCGCTCGTAGTAGTAGATGATCCGCCCGGACATGTCTTCAGGAAGCAAGCCCGTATAGGTCCACACCGCCGCGACGACGGGGATCTTGATAGGCGGAAAGATGTCGGTCGCGGTCCTGTAGATGGCCAGCGCGCCGAACAGCAGGATTAGGATCGCCAGTACCACGAACGTGTAAGGCCGGCGTAAAGCGACCAGGACGATGGCGTTCATGCCGTCGTCCTCCAGATGTTCGAACAGTGGGATGGCGACGAGTGCGTCATGGCCGCCGTCAGCTTCGCAGGAAGGCGAGAAGGTCCGGATTGATGACGTCGGCGTGGACCGTCGTCATGCCGTGCGAAAAGCCAGGGTAGGTCTTCAGCGTGCCGTTCCGAACGTACTGGACCGAGAGCCGACCGGCGGCATCGATCGGCACCACCTGATCGTCCTCGCCATGCAGGACGAGGGTCGGAATGGCCATCGACTTCAGGTCCTCGGTCTGATCAGTCTCCGAGAACGCCTTGATGCACTCGTATTGCGCCTTGGCGCTGCCGGACATGCCCTGGCGCCACCAGTTCTCGACCACGCCTCGGGACAGCTGCGCGCCGGGGCGATTGAAGCCGTAGAAGGGTCCGGAGGCGACGTCGACGTAGAACTGCGCCCGGTTGGCTGCGAGCGCGGCTCGGAAGCCGTCGAATACCGCGAGCGGCGTGCCGGCGGGATTGGAGGCTGTCCGCAACATCAGGGGCGGCACCGAACTGATCAGGACGGCCTTCGCGACGCGGCCCTGGCGCTGGCCATGCTTGGCCACGTAGCGCGCGACCTCGCCGCCGCCGGTTGAATGCCCGATGTGGACGACATCGCGCAGATCGAGATGCTCGGCGACGGCCAGGGCGTCGATGGCATAGTGGTCCATGGTGTGACCATCGCTGACTTGGTCCGAGCGCCCGTGGCCGCGCCGATCATGGGCGACGACGCGGTAGCCGTTTTTCAGGAAGAACAGCATCTGGGTGTCCCAATCGTCGGAGGACAGCGGCCAGCCGTGATGGAACATGATCGGTTGAGCCGACTTCGGCCCCCAATCCTTGTAGTAGATCGCAGTCCCGTCCCGGGCGGTCGCGTACGACATAGAGCGGCTCCTGTCGTTCCCGATCCGAGGGGTCAAAGGCCGAGGTCGGAGAGGCCGGGATGGCCGTCGGGCCGCGGCCCCGAGCGATCCCAGTGGAATTTGCGTTCGCCCTCCCTGATCGGCAGGTCGTTGATGGAGGCGAGCCGCCGGGTCATCAACCCGTGATCGTCGAACTCCCAGTTCTCGTTCCCGTAGGAGCGGAACCAATTGCCCGTTGCGTCGTGCCACTCGTAAGCGAAGCGGACCGCGATGCGTGCATCGGTGAAGGCCCAGAGCTCCTTGATCAGCCGGTAGTCGAGTTCCTCCCGCCACTTGCGCGTTAGGAACGCGACGATCTCTGCGCGACCGTTGACGAACTCAGCTCGGTTCCGCCAGTGGCTATCGAGACTATATACGAGCGACACCCGCTCGGGATTGCAGGAGTTCCAACCGTCCTCCGCGCCGCGGATCTTCTGGATCGCGGTCTCGCGGGTGAACGGCGGAAGCGGGGGGCGGCTGTCGCTCATGCCAATGCCCTCTGCGTATCATAATCTTCAGGTGCCGCACGCCATGCCTATGCATGCGCAGGGCGGATGCGGCCGCGCTGCCCAACGGGCCCGCCGAATGGAACTAGTTCTTTGTCGCAGGAAGTCGCATCATAGATTTCTATGATATCTGGGTCCGACGATTTGGTGTATGCTGAAGGCGTCGGGACGAGTGTCGTCGCGGAGGACTATAGCATGAACAGAGTTCTATCGTGTTGCTAGTATAGGACCATTTGCGACTCATGAAGTGTTGGTTCTGCCGCCGATGAAGCTTTTGAGTATTATATATGTGATAGTTATATCGTCAATTTATGGATCAGTCTGGTGAATATTTGTTGTTATGAATTTTTTAAAGCCGATGGAGCGCTGTGGCTTTTCTGTGAAAGGCTCGTATCCGGCATACGCCGCAACAAACTCGTTCAGGCCAATTAACGAGGCGCAGCCCGCAGCCTGCTGCCGAGGCGGCCACTAGTCTTCAGGCCGCGGAAGTCACGTCATAGATTTCTATGATATCGGCTCATGAGGATTTGTCCTACCGGTCGATTCGCCAGATGCCATCCGCGGCGTGATGTGGATCTATTGCGGAGGTTTCTTCCGGCGGGGGCTGAATGTGTGGGGAGGATAATCACTCGGATATGGCGCTCGGTTCCCAAGGGTCGCGTCATAGATTTCTATGATATCGTTCTTCTCGGAATCGCCATAGCTATCGGTTCGTCGATCTCCGCGGAGACGACACTCGATACGACGAAGATGTACTTTATATCGATTCGAATGCGTGGACTCGTTGCTTGAGGAAACGCAATCGCGATCCGGCTATCAAGTGCATGAAGTCGCGGCCGGCAGGCCGATCCGCATCGCCATCACCGCTACCGGTGGAAGTCTCCGCCGCGGCGGACGTCGCGCATCAGCGACCGCAACGGGGATCAAGCGTATGGACGAGATGACGAGACGAAGCATTCTGGCCGCGGGCGGCGTCGCCGGCGTGGCGATGGCGGCGACCAACGCCATGGCGGCGTCCTATGGCAATCCCGACGAGCCGCCTCAGGGCGCGATCAACGCCAAGGACAATCCTGGCAGCCTCACGATCCCGGGTCCGCACAACGACACCCTGTCCGGGCTGTTCCCGACCTCCATCAGCCCGCCCCCGACCGATGTCGGATCGATGCCGCAGTTTTGGGCGACGTTCAACAACGCCCAACGGCGCATCCAGAACGGCGGCTGGGCGCGTGAGGTCACGCAGGAGAACTTCCCGATCTCCACGACCATCGCCGGCGTCGACATGCGGCTGGCGGCCGGCGGCATCCGCGAGATGCACTGGCATCAGGCCGCCGAGTGGGCCTACGTGACCTACGGCACCTGCCGCATCACCATCCTCGACCCGAAGGGCCGCCCCTACGTGGCCGACGTCAGTGCGGGCGACCTCTGGTACTTCCCGGCCGGCTACCCGCACTCCCTGCAGGGTCTCGGCCCCGACGGGGCGCAGTTCCTCCTGTGCTTCGACGACGGAAACCAGACAGAGTTCGACACCCTGCTCCTGAACGAATGGTTCACGCACACGCCGCCGGATGTGCTGGCGTTGAACTTCGGCGTGCCGGCCGATACTTTTAAAAACATCCCCCTGCACGACCTGTACATCTTCCAGAGCCAGCTGCCCGGGGCGCTCTCAGCCGATCAGCAGGCCGCCCGTGGAGATCGGCGGGCGACCCGCCGTTCCCGTTCACCTTCAAGATGGCGAGCGGGCCGGTGACCAAGCAGACGAAGGGCGGGAAGGTTCAGGTCGTCGACAGCACGACCTTCAAGGCCGCGACGACCGTCGCCGCCGCCCTCGTCACCGTCAATCCCGGCGGAATGCGCGAGATGCACTGGCACCCGAACGCCGACGAGTGGCAGTACTATCTCAAGGGTAAAGCTCAGATGACCGTGTTCAACACGGGGCCAAAAGCTGCCACGACCAATTTCGGCCCTGGCGACATCGGCTACATTCAGAAGAACCTCGGGCACTACATCAAGAACGTCGGCGACGAGGATCTGGTCTTCCTCGAGGTGTTCCGCGCGCCCGAGTATCAGGACATCTCGTTGTCGGATTGGCTCACCCACACGCCGCCGCTGATGGTGACCTCGCACCTGAACATACCCGCGGACGTCATCAAGAAGTTCCCGCAGACGGACGTCGGCGTCGTGCCGGTCTGAGGGGGCAAACACAACTTCGCGGCGGCCGATCTTGCGCGGATCGGCCGCCGCACGCGCTGCCTGCCTTCCCGTCTTCGCCGGATTGGAGATCCACGCGTGTCGAAGTCCCGTATACGGCCCTATCACAGCCCGGCCGGCGGCTGGGGCTCGCTCGAGGCGACCGGACGGGCGCTCGCCGTCCAGGGCGTCGCCGCCTCCGGTACCGCCACGCTGCTGCGCATGAATCAGCCGCAGGGGTTCGACTGTCCGGGTTGCGCATGGCCCGACCCGAAGCACACCAGCAGCTTCGAGTTCTGCGAGAACGGCGCCAAGGCGATGGCGTGGGAGGCGACCGTAAAGCGCTGTACGCCTGAGGTGCTCGCCAAGCACACGGTCGCCGAGCTCACGACCTGGAACGACTATGACCTCGAGATGCTCGGCCGGCTCACCCATCCGATGCGCTACGATGCAGCCTGTGACCGGTACCTGCCTGTCTCCTGGGAGAACGCATTCGCCGACATCGCACAGATCCTGTCCGAATTCGACAACGCCGATCAGGCCGAATTCTACACCTCGGGGCGGGCCTCCAACGAGGCGGCGTTTCTGTTCCAGCTGTTCGCGCGGGCGTTCGGGACCAACAACTTTCCGGACTGCTCCAACATGTGCCACGAGCCGACCAGCGTCGGCCTGCCGCAGAGCCTTGGCGTCGGCAAGGGCACGGTCCTCTTGGAGGACTTCGACAAGGCCGATGCGATCCTGATCTTCGGTCAGAACCCCGGCACCAACAGCCCACGGATGATGACGCCCCTGCGCGACGCCGCCCGGCGCGGCGCGGCGATCCTGAGCTTCAACCCGTTCCGCGAACGCGCGCTGGAGCGCTTCCAGGCCCCGCAGAACCCGATCGAGATGCTGTCGCTGACCTCGACGCCGATCACGTCGCGGTTCTTCCAGGTCCGGGTCGGCGGCGATGCCGCCGCCCTCAAAGGCATGATGAAGGCCTGCATCGCGATGGACGATGCGGCCGTAGCCGCCGACGAGGCGCGCCTGCTCGACGTCAACTTCATCCAGGGCCACACGAAGGGCTACGAGGCCCTGGCCGAGGATCTGCGCGCGACGTCCTGGCCGGCGATCGAGCGCGCCTCCGGGCTGACGCAAGCTGAGCTCGAGGACGCCGCCCGGACCTACCTGCACGCCGAGAGCGCCATCCTGGTCTACGGGATGGGCCTTACCCAGCATCACCGCGGCACCGAGAACGTCCGCCTCCTCACAAACCTTGCTCTCCTACGCGGTAACGTCGGGCGTCCCGGCGCCGGGATCTGCCCGGTGCGCGGCCACTCGAACGTGCAGGGCAACCGCACGGTCGGCATCACCGAGAAGCCGACGACCGAGTTCCTCGACCGGCTGCGCGCCGCCTTCGGCTTCGAACCGCCGCGCCACCACGGCCACGACACCGTCCAGGCGATCGAGGCGATGCAGGCCGGCCGGATCCGTGCGTTCGTGGCGCTCGGCGGCAACTTCGCCACCGCGGTCCCCGACACGAACCTGAGCCAGCGCGTCATGCGCAATCTCGACCTGACGGTCACGATCTCGACCAAGCTCAACCGCGGCCACCTCGTCCACGGCCGGGAAGCCTACATCCTGCCCTGCCTCGCCCGCAGCGAGGTCGACGTCCAGGCGAGCGGACCGCAGTCGATCACCGTCGAGGACTCGATGTCGATGGTGCACGCCTCGGCCGGCCGCAACGCGCCGGCTTCCGAGCATCTGCTCAGCGAGAGCGCGATCGTGGCCGATCTCGCGCGGGCAACGCTCGGATCGAACCCGGACATCCCGTGGGAAGAACTGATCGCGGACTACGACCGCATCCGGGACGCCATCGAGGCGGTTTTCCCGATCTTCCAGGGCTACAACGCCCGCATCCGTGTTCCCGGCGGCTTCCACCTGACCTCGCTGGCGCGCGAGCGCATCTGGGCGACGCCGTCCGGCAAAGCCGAGTTCATCGTCTACGAGGGCCTGGACGAGGACCCGCATCAGGACGACCCGGAGGCGCTGTGGCTGACCACCATGCGCAGCCACGACCAGTACAACACCACCCTCTATAGCCACTCCGACCGGTACCGTGGCGTCTTCAACCAGCGCATGGTCGTGTTCATCAACGAGGCCGAGATGGACCGGCGCGGCCTCCACGCCGGCGAGCGCGTCGCCCTCGAGACGATCTCGACCGACGGCGTGGAGCGCTTGCTCAAGGGCTTCAAGGTCGTCCCCTACCGGCTGCCGGACGGCTGCTGCGGGGCCTACTACCCCGAGGCCAACCCGCTGGTGCCGCTCTACGCGCACGATCCGCAGAGCGGCACGCCCTCGTACAAGGCCGTGCCTGTCCGCATACGCCGCATGGCCCAGGGAGCCTGACCATGGACGCGCTCCTGCTCTCGCGCATCCAGTTCGCCTTCACGGTGGGCTTCCACATCCTGTGGCCGGCCTTCACGATCGGCATCGCCTCGTTCGTGGCCTGCCTCAGCTTCCTGACCTGGCGGACCGGCGATCCGGTCTACCGGGCCCTGATGCGCTTCTGGATCCGGATCTTCGCGCTGGGCTTCGGCATGGGCGTGATCACCGGGATCGTGCTCGGCTACCAGATCGGCACCAACTGGAGCGGGTTCTCGCGCTCGGTCAGCAACGTGCTCGGCCCGTTCTTCATGTACGAGGTGCTGTCGGCGTTCTTCCTCGAGGCCGGCTTCATCGGCATCGTGCTGTTCGGCGAGAAGCGGGTCGGGCCCGGGCTGCACTTCTTCGCCTGCCTGATGGTGGCGTGCGGCACGCTGATCAGTGCGGGCTGGATCCTGGCCTCGAACAGCTGGATGCAGACGCCGGCCGGCCACATCGTCGACAAGGACGGGATCTTCCACGTCACCGACTGGGCGGCGGCGTTCTTCAACCCGTCCTATCCGTACCGCCTGATGCACATGGTGTGCGCGAGCTACCTGACCGGCAGCTTCGTGGTGGCGGGCGTGTCTGCCTATCACCTCTGGCGCGGCACGCACGTGAAGGCCTCGCGGGTCGCCTTCTCGATGGCGATGTGGGCCTGCCTCGTCCTTGCGCCGCTGCAGGCGGTCCTCGGCGACGCACACGGCCGCAACACACTCGTGCACCAGCCGACCAAGGTCGCAGCCATGGAGGGGCTCTGGGACACCGGCCGTGCGGTGCCGAGTCTGATCTTCGCGTGGCCTGACATGACGCAGGCGCGCAACCTCTACGAGATCGCGGTGCCGATCAAAGGGTTCGCCAGCCTGTACCTGACGCACTCCTGGGACGGCGAGGTCCAGGGCCTGAAGGCGGTGCCGGCGGCAGATAGGCCCTACGTGCCGTTCGTGTTCTTCGCCTTCCGGATCATGGTCGGCATCGCGCTCCTGCTGATCGCGCTGGCCCTCACGGGCGCGTTCCTGCGCTGGCGCGGTCGGCTGTTCACGACGCGCTGGTTCCAGCTCGCCTGCATGGGCGCGACGCCGCTGGGCTTCCTCGCGATCGTGGCCGGCTGGACGGTGACGGAAACCGGGCGGCAGCCGTTCGTAGTCTACGGCCACCTGCGCACGGCGGACGCCGTGACCGTGCAGCCCGCGGGCGCGGTGCTGTCGTCGCTGATTCTGTTCTTCGTCGTCTACAACACGCTGCTGCTCGCCTTCTTCTGGTACGGCGCGCGGGTGGCGATGCGTGGCCCCGATCCGCTCTCGGACGAGCCCCCGAACGCGGTGCGCCCCGGCCTGGAACAGGCCGGGCCGTCCCTGGTCGGCGGCTCGCCCGCCTTCGCACGCACCCTAGCCCCCGGAGAGTAGTCGTGGATCTGCCCCTTCTCTTCGCGCTCGTGGCCGCCGGCGCGGTCGCCCTCTACGTCATCGCCGACGGATTCGACCTCGGTATCGGCATCCTGTTCCTGATCGCACCGCGGGACCGCGATCGCGACGTGATGATGCAGAGCGTCGCGCCGTTCTGGGACGGCAACGAGACCTGGCTGGTGCTCGGCGGCGCCGGCCTCTGGGCAGCTTTCCCGATGGCCTACTACGTGCTGCTGCCGGCCTTCTATCTGCCGATCATGGCGATGCTGTTCGCCCTGATCCTGCGCGGCATCTCGTTCGAGTTCCGGTTCCAAGCCACGCGCTTCCAGCGGGTCTGGGACTTCGCCTTCGCGGGCGGCTCCCTCGTAGCCGCCATCTGTCAGGGCCTGATCCTCGGCGGCTTCATCCAGGGCGTGGCGGTCGAAAACGACCAATTCGCCGGCGGCCCGTTCTCGTTCATCACGTTCCTGGGCCTGCTCTGTGCGGCCGGCATCGTCGGCGGCTACGCGCTGCTCGGGGCCGGCTGGCTGATCTGGCGCACCGAGGGGAAGACCCAGCTCTTCGCCCGCGAGGTCGCCCATGCCGCCCTCATCCTCGCGATGGCGATGATGGCGGTGGTCAGCGCCTGGACGGCCTTGACCGAGCCGCGGGTGGCGGCGCGCTGGTTCGCATGGCCGGGCAACCTGTGGCTCGACCTGTTCCCGCTCGCGGCCGTGGGCGTGGCCGTCCTGATCTGGCGCAGCCTGTGGACCGATCACGAGCACCGGCCGTTCGTGCTCGCCGTCGTGCTGTTCCTGCTCGGCTACGCTGGCCTCATCATCAGCATCTGGCCGAACGTCGTGCCCTACCACGCCACCATCTGGCAGGCAGCCGCAGACGAGGCGACCCTGAAGTTCGCACTCGTCGGGATCTTCGTCGTCCTACCGGCGGTGCTCGCCTACACGGTGCATGCCTACTGGGTGTTCCGCGGCAAGACCAACCTCGAAGACCACGGAGCCCATGGAGCAGATGCCGGAGCTTACGGGCATGCCGGTCAGAGGAACTCGGCGCTCAGCACCGACCTTCACTTTAGTTGAAATAGATCTTGATGAATGCGGTATTCGATCTATTTTAGAAAATAAGGGAACATAATCTGCATTAAAGCAGGTCCCATGTGGGGTGTGTGCAAATGTACCTGAAGGGCAACAGCAACATGAAGTATCTTCTTCTCGGAGCGGCCGTGGTCTTCGGTCTCGCCATCGCGTCACCGCGCCCGAGCTTCGCGGCCGGCGGAGGGCTCGATCCCGACGCACGCGCCACGGGCAACAGCGACTTCGCCGGGCAGCATCGCGGGGCACGGGTGACCTCACGGGGCGGCACGCTCAGCGCCCGTACTCGGCCCCGGTACAATCCCCCCATGCATAAGCGCCGCTACCGGTAACGACGGCGCCCACCACCGAAGACTTTTACAGGGACGGCCTCCTCGGGCCGTCCCCGATCCGGCGCGGCGTCGATCTCGAACCGCGCCGACCAAGAGGCTCGCAATCCATGACAGGAAGGTCCAAGCTCGGCTTGGTCGTTGTTTTGATCCTGGGAGCCGCCGCTCTGGGCTTCGGGTACTGGCGCTACCGCGAGGACGCGGCGCCCGCCAAGCCGGCCGCACCTCCGCCTGCCGTTCCGGTCGTCACCGCGGAGGTCAAGCAGGAGGACGTGCCGATCATCCTCAAGGGCGTCGGCACCGTCCAGGCCCTGAACAAAGCTCTGATCCGCAGCCAAGTCACCGGCTATCTGGAGAGCGTCAACTTCACCGAGGGCCAAAGCGTCAAGAAGGGCGACGTCCTGGCTCGGATCGATCCGCGTATCTATCAGGCCAAGCTCGATACCGCCGAAGCCAATCTCGGGCGCGACCAGGCGCTGCTGACCAACCGGCAGGTCAATCTCCAGCGCAACGAGCCGCTGCTGCAGCGCGGCTACGCGACGGAGCAATCGGTCACCGGCGAGAAGGCGCAGATCTCCCAGTCCGAGAACACCGTGAAGGGCGATCAGGCCGCGATCGAGTACGCCAAGACCGAACTCGACTTCGCCACGCTGCGCGCGCCCTTCGACGGCGTCACCGGCATCCGCCTGATCGACATCGGCAATGTGATCCAACCGTCGAACCCAGGCGGCATCGTCGTGCTGACCCAGGTCCAGCCGATCAGCACCGTCTTCACCCTGCCCACCGACGACATCCCGCAGGTCCAGGCTGCATTCGAGAAGGGCCAGGTGCAGACCACCATCTACAATCAGGCCGGAACCCGGAAGCTCGACGAAGGCCCGCTGCTCCTCATCGACAACGAGGCCAAGCCGAAGTCCGGCACCGTCCAGCTGAAGGTCAACACGCTCAACGCCAAGCGCCAGCTCTGGCCTGGCGCCTTCGTGAACGCCGAGGTCACGACCTCGGTGGTCAAGGGCGCGCTGACGATCCCGACCGACGCCGTCCAGCAGAACGACCAAGGGTTGTACGTCTTCGTCGTTGGTTCCGACCACAAGGTGGCGATCCGCTCGATCAAGGTCGGGCAGCGAGTGCGCGGCGTCGCCCTAGTCTCCGACGGACTGAAGGCCGGCGAGACGGTGGTGGTCCAGGGCCAGTACAGCCTTGTGCCGGGTACGGAGGTGGTCGCGGCCAAACCCGGCCAAGTGACGGACACGACGACGGCCACCGCCGGGATGCTGCCATGACTCCCCAGGCCGGCCTTTCGACGGTTCTCAGATCCGGGATGCTGCCATGAGCCTCTCGTCCGGCTTCATCACGCGCCCGATCGCCACCGCTCTGCTGATGGTCGCGGTCGTGGTGCTCGGCGGGATCAGCTACCGGCTCCTGCCGGTCGCCGCGCTCCCCAACATCGACTCGCCGACCTTCCAGGTCATGGCGCAGCTGCCCGGAGCCGATCCGAACACCATGGCGTCCGCGGTGGCGACGCAGCTCGAGCGGCAGTTCGGCCAGATCCCCGGGCTGACCCAGATGACCTCGAGCAGCGGCGTCGGCTACACCGCGATGACGCTGCAATTCAGCCGCAGCCGCACCGTCGACTCGGCCGCCACCGACGTGCAGGCGGCGATCAACGCGACGCAAGGGCTGCTGCCGCCCAGCCTCCTGTCGCAGCCGTACTATCGTAAGACCAACCCGGCCGACGCCCCGATCCTGCTGATCGCGCTCACCTCGGACGTGCTGCCGATCATGACGGTAAGCGACTACGCCTACTCGATCCTGGCGCAGAAGATCTCGCAGATGCCCGGGGTCGGCCTCGTCGGGGTCGGCGGCCTGATGCAGCCAGCCATCCGCATCCGGGTCAACCCCGCGATGCTGGCAGCCGAGGATCTCGACTTCGAGGCCGTCCGAACGGCGCTGGCCAACCTGACCGTCCTCCAGCCCAAAGGTCAGCTCTACGGCGGGCAGCAGGCCGTGGCGCTCGAGACCAACGACCAGCTGATGACCGCCGCACAGTTCGAGGACGCGATCGTCGCCTACCGCGACGGTGCGCCGATCTTCGTGCGCAACATCGGCTACGCGATCAAGGCGCCGCAGGACGTCACCCAAGGCGGCTGGAGCGGCCAGAAGCCGGCGGTCATCCTGGCGATCCAGCGCCAGCCCGGCGCCAACGTCGTCTCGACCGTGGACGACATCAAGAAGGCGCTGCCGCAGCTGAAGGCCTCGCTGCCGCCGAGCATCAACGTCGACATCGTCTCGGACCGCACGGTGACGATCCAGGCCAGCATCAGCGACGTGCGCTTCACGCTGCTGCTGACCATCGCGCTTGTGGTCGGCGTCATCGCGTTGTTCCTGCGCAAGCTCTGGGCGACCGTGATCCCGGCGATCTCGGTACCGATCTCGCTGATCGGTACCTTCGCGGTCATGTACGTGCTGGGCTACAGCCTGGACAACCTCTCCTTGATGGCGCTCTCGATCGCCATCGGCTTCGTGGTCGACGACGCCATCGTCATGGTCGAGAACATCGTCCGCCACATCGAGAACGGTGCCACGCCGCTGCAGGCCGCACTCGACGGGGCGGGCGAGATCGGCTTCACCATCCTGTCGATCTCGTTCTCGCTCGTGGCGGTGTTCATTCCGCTGTTCCTGATGAGCGGCGTCGTCGGCCTGCTGTTCCGCGAGTTCGCCGTCACGGTCGCGGTCTCGATCCTCGTCTCGGTGGTCGTCTCCCTGACGCTGACGCCGATGCTCTGCGCCAAGCTGCTCCCGGCTTCCGAAGCGCAGCGGCCGAACGCCATCTCGAACGCGCTCGAGCGGTTCTTCAACTGGCTCGGGGCGTGCTACGACGCCGGTTTGACAGTGGCGCTGCGCCACCGCTTCCTTACGCTGATGACCTTCGTCGGGACGGTCGCGTTCACTGGCTACCTGTTCTGGGTGATCCCGAAGGGCTTCTTCCCGCAGCAGGACACGGGACTGATCATGGGCATCAGCGAGGCAGCCCAGGACGTCTCGCCGGAGGGCATGAAGCAGCGGCAGAAGGCCGTGCTCGACATTGTCGGCCGCGACCCGGCGGTGGCCCACGTGGTCGGCTACATCGGCCCCGGCGGTCCGACGGTGACCGAGAACGACGGTCGCGTGTTCATCCAGCTGAAGCCGGAGAGCGCGCGCGACGTCACCGCCGATCAGGTCATCACGCGCCTCTCGACGGCTCTGCGGCAGGTCCAGGGCATGACGCTCTACATGCAGGCGGCCCAGGACATCACCATCGGGGCGCGACTGTCCAAGACGCAGTACCAGTTCACCCTGACCGACGTCGACAGCGACGTGCTCGCCAAGTTCGCGCCGAAGGTGCTTGCGGCGCTGAAGAAGCTGCCCGAGCTGTCCGCGGTGACGAGCGATCAGCAAACGACCGGGAAGACCTTGACCGCGCAGATCGACCGGACGGCCGCCTCGCGCCTCGGCGTCGACCCCGCCGTCGTCGACGCCACGCTCTACGACGCGTTCGGCCAGCGGCACATCGCGCGCATCTTCACGGCACTGAACCAGTACTACGTCATCCTAGAGGTCGACCCGAGCTACCAGCTCGGACCGGACGCCCTCCAGCGGATCTACGTCCGCTCGCAGAGCGGCACCTCCGTCCCCCTCATCGAGATCGCCAAGCTCGTGCCCGGGGTCGCGCCCGTGGCGATCGAGCACCAGGGGCAGTTTCCCTCGGTGACCCTCAGCTTCAACCTCGCGCCGGGCGCCACCATCGGGGCCGCGGTCGCGGCGGTGGAGAAGGCGGTCGCGGACCTGCACCCGCCCAAGTCCCTCGCCAGTGGCTTCCAGGGCAATGCCCAGGCGTTCCAGACCTCGCTCGGCTCGACGCCGCCTCTGATCCTCGCGGCGCTGTTCGCGGTCTACATCATCCTCGGCATTCTCTACGAGAGCACGATCCACCCGCTGACCATTCTGTCGACGCTGCCGTCGGCCGGGCTCGGCGCGCTCCTGACGCTGATGCTGGTCGGGCGTCCCCTCGATATGATCGGCATCATCGGGATCATCCTGCTGATCGGCATCGTCAAGAAGAACGGTATCATGCTGATCGACGTCGCGTTGGAAGGACAGCGCGAGCGTGGTCTGACGGCCGAGCAGGCGGCCCACGAGGCCTGCCTGCTGCGGTTCCGGCCGATCCTGATGACGACGATGTGTGCACTGCTAGGCGGCGTCCCGCTGATGCTCGGCACTGGTACTGGCTCCGAGATCCGGCAGCCGCTCGGCTACGCCATCGTGGGAGGCTTGGCGGTCAGCCAGGTGCTGACGCTGTTCACGACGCCGGTGATCTACATCTACATGGACAAGCTGTCCGACCTGCTGTCGCGCCGGAAGGCGGCGGCGAAGCATGGGCCTGAAAATCAGGGCCCCGAAGTGGCGCAGCCGACCTGAACCCGACGACATGCCGCGGGCTCTGACCACGTGCCTGAACCGGGTCGCTTCGAGCATCCGGAAGCGGATGATGCGCGCTTCCGTCATGGCGAGGTCGCGTGTGCCTGTAGTCAGGTCGACGCGCTGATCGACAGCGCTTTGTGCCAACCTGCGCCGCGTACGGCCGCCGCCCACGGCAGAAAACGACATAATATACTTCAGTATAGACTCGACTTGAGTCGGAAGAGTCACAGATAGCGGTCACGACGACTGGCCGAATTGCCAAAGCGGCTAGCATGTGGGGGCATCGATAGCATGAACGATTGGAGATCAGCATGAAGCACCATCTTGTTGCAGCCATTACGATGGCTGGCGCACTCGCCCTGGCGCCGGCAACGGCCGATGCTCGTGGCGGCGGCCACGGCGGCGGCGGGTTCCACGGCGGCGGGTTCCACGGCGGCGGCTTCGGAGGCTTCCATGGCGGCGGCTTTCGTGGGGCCGGGTTCCGCGGCGGTTTTGCCCGTGCCGGAGCGGCTCGCAGCGTCGCGGCGAACCGGGTCACCGTCCGCAACGTCGTGGGTCGGGGCGCCCTGGCCGGTAGAGGCTTCCGTGATGATCGCCGGTTCGGCTTCCGCCGCGGCTTCGGGTATGGCGGTCTCGGCCTCGGTCTCGGACTAGCCGCTTCCGACTTCGGCTACGGTTACTGGCCAGACTACTACTACGGTGGCGCTGCCGCCCCGGCCTACGGCTACGCGCCCGTAGCCTACGACCCGGCGGCTCCCGCTCCGGCCGCGGATCCGACGGCGACGGCGACGGCGGCGGCGAGCCAAGTCGCCTCCTGCGAGGCGCGGTTCAAGTCCTACGATCCCGCGACTGGCACGTACCTCGGCTACGACGGAAAGCGGCATCCCTGCACCTAGTGCAGTGACGCGGACGGAGGATTCACGCGGGCGGTGAGGCGTGCGAGGCTGGGCGATGGCTCAGACGGTATGCGTACTCCTCGATGCGACCGACACGGCACGGCTGGCTGCGATCGCCAACCCTCCATGGGGCCAATCCTCCGCTATTCCGCCCCTAGTGCAGTGACGCGGACGGAGGATTCACGCGGGCGGTGAGGCGTGCGAGGCTGGGCGATGGCTCAGACGGTATGCGTACTCCTCGATGCGACCGACACGGCACGGCTGGCTGCGATCGCCAGCGACCGCTCCCGTCCGCTCAAGCACATCCAGCGCGCCCGCATCGTCTTACTCTCGGCCGAGCGCCTGAGCGTCCAAGATGTGGCCCGGCGGGCGGGCGTCAGCCGCCCAGCCGTGTGGCGCTGGCAGCGGCGCTACGCCGAGGCGGGCGTTGATGGTCTGCTGCGCGACAAGACACGCCCACCCGGGACACCACCCCATTCGACCGAGACGGTCGCCGAGGTGCTGGCGCTGACCTGCTCGGAGCCGCCGGGCGAGGTCACCCACTGGACCGGGCGGGCCGTGGCCCGCGCTGTCGGGATCTCGTTGCGCGCCGTGCAACGGATCTGGGACGCTCACCGCCTCCAACCGCACCGGCTGCGCACGTTCAAGCGCTCGCGCGATCCCGCTTTCGCCGCCAAGGTCGAGGATGTGGTCGGCCTATACATGGATCCGCCGGCCCATGCGGTGGTGCTGTCCATCGATGAGAAAAGCCAGATCCAGGCGCTGGAGCGGACCCGCCCCGACCGTCCGCTCGCCTCCGGCCATCCCGCCGCCCAGACCCACGACTACACACGCCACGGCACCACGACGCTTTTTGCCGCCCTCGACGTCCTGGCCGGCACCGTGCTCGGCCGTTGCATGCAGCGCCATCGGAACGGTGAGTTCATCCGGTTCCTCAACGCCGTCGAGGTTGCTGTCCCGCCCGGCAAGGCGATCCACGCCATCCTCGACAACGTCGCCACCCACAAACATCCGAAGGTGCGCGCTTGGCTCGCCCGCCACCCGCGCTGGATCTTCCACTTCACCCCGACCTCGGCCTCGTGGCTCAACGCGGTCGAGGGCTTCTTCTCGGCGCTGACCCGCCGTCGGTTGCGACGCGGTTCCTTCACCGGCGTCGTCGACCTGCAGGCGGCGATCAAACGCTATATCGCCGAGCACAACCGGAGCGCCAAACCCTTCGTCTGGACCAAGCCGGCTACCGACATCCTCGCCGCCGTCAGCCGATCCCCTGAACCATCTGTCTGAGTCAGTGCACTAGGGNCGGAGCGCCAAACCCTTCGTCTGGACCAAGCCGGCTACCGACATCCTCGCCGCCGTCAGCCGATCCCCTGAACCATCTGTCTGAGTCAGTGCACTAGGGCCGATCGGCCGTGCCGGTCGACCCGATGGGGTGAGAGGGGACCGGGACCCCGGCGCCGCCTCTCGATACCGAGCAGTCCGGGTCCGGTCCCGTCGGCAGACGTCCGTCGCTGCGGGGCCCGCGCACCGCCCGGCGCGGCGCCATCCTGCAGGGCGATCGGATCCGCGTCCGAGCCGGCCCGTGAGGGCTCGACGGCCGAATACCCCTTCGTTTCCGGTAGATCAATACGATCTGTCAGGGAAGTACAGTGTTTCTGCTAGAAACATGGTCTGTTAGTACGCTTTCCAGCCGAAACGCTCGTGCTGTGTCTGTTTCCGTCGGACAAACAAGATCATTTTTATGTGGCCGCGCGGCCACCGAATACATCGGCACGGGTGGCCGTTCCGATTTGGGATTGATGGTTGCGGCCATTTGCGGGAACTTATTCGAACAAGAGCTCGAAAGAACCAGAGCTCATCGGCAAGACGAATCAATTCGGCCGAAACAAATAATAGCAGCGCGGCCTGCTTGGCTGAATGCTGTCTCCAATATGGGTCTCGACGTTTTGGGGAAATCGATGAGGATCTTGAAGCACACGCTCCTCTGTTCCGCCACGGCTCTGTCCGCGGCGAGCGCAGCGCAGGCGGCTGATCTGCCGGTCAAGAAGGCTGTCCCGGTCGAGTACGTCCGCGTCTGCGGCGCGTACGGCGCCGGCTTCTTCTACATCCCCGGCACCGACACCTGCCTGCGTCTCTCCGGCCGCGCCCGGTTCGAGGGCGGCTACATGACCAGCTACTCGCGGCAGAACGGCACCAACGTCGGTGATACGTCGGGAACAGCAGGCGCGGCTCCGGAACGAGCATCGCGTCGACAAGGCCTTCATCCAGTTCGCCGGCATGACCGCCGGTCGCGCCTCGTCGTTCTTCGACTTCTACGCCCACGACTTCGAGTTCGCCGGCGCCACGCTCGGCTCCGACATCGCCTCGACCAACCTGCTCGCCTACACGGCCACGCTCGGCAACGGCCTGTCCGCCACGATCTCGGCCGAAGACCCTGTCTTCCGCCGCAGCCCGATCTTCTCGCAGACCAACAACCCGGCCGGCGTGACGAACAACTCCAACATCGTCAATTTCGCTCAGACGAACGCTCCGGCCGAGGTGTTCATCGGCTACACCGGCGGCGTGCCGACCCGGTACAGCTTCGTCGACGTGATCCAGCGCTCGCGCATGCCCGACGTCGTGGGCGCCCTGCGCCTCGACCAGGCCTGGGGCTCGGCTCAGGTCTCGGCCGCCGTCCACGAGCTGAACGTCGGCAACGTGGCCAACGGCGCCGGCACCGGCACCGGCTCGAACATCAGCATCCCCCACACCAGCAACTCGTACGGCTGGGCGGTGCAGGGCGGCCTGAAGATCAACACGCCGTTCATCGCGCCGGGCGACGCCCTCTACCTGCAGGGCGCCTACGGCTCCGGCTCGCAGATGTACACCGGCTACTGCGCGTTCAGCGGCTGCTACTCGCAGAACCCGACGACCATCCAGGGCCAGAAGTTCGCGCAGTACTTCAACGACGCCACGGTGAACCCTTTCACGGGCCAGATGGAGCAGTCGACGAGCTTCACCGCGACGGCCTCGTACCTCCACTACTGGACGCCGGAGTGGCGCTCGGCCTTCTTCGGGTCGTACGGTGAGATGAACTACAGCAGCGGCGCCCGTCTGGCCCAGGGCGCGGCCTTCGCGCTGTCCAATCCGGCCGGTGCCAACTCCTTCGGCGTGAACGCCGTCGGCGTGCCGGGCACCCGGTTCTACCAGCTCAGCGAGGCGCTGCGCGACACCTACCAGTTCGTGGCGGGCGGCAGCATCATCTGGTCGCCGGTCAAGGACCTCGATATCGGTGTCGAGGGCTTCTACACCCAGATCGGCGTCAAGAACGGCCGCGTGATCGACCGCGACAAGAGCCCGACGGCCTACGCGAACGTCGCCGGCATCAACAACGGCACCTTCGTGCCGCGGACCACGACGGCGGACAGCGTGTCCACCTTCCGCTTCCGCGTCCAGCGCGACTTCTGATCCCCGATCGGGACCGGTTCGCTCTCCAAAGCTTCCCGGTTCTGATGTCCCCGTGCAAAGGGACCCCACTGAGCCCGGCCTCGCGGCCGGGCATTTTCGTATCCCCGATCGCGTCGGGTCGCGCCCCGCCCGAAGGCGGGGCGCCGCGCTCAGCGGCCCGCGTTGCCGTCGCGCAGGGTGCCGGTCGGCTCCTGCACGTGAGCCTCGAGGAACCAGAGGTGCTTGTCGACCGCCCGCGAGATCTCGGTGAACAGGTCGGCCGTGTCGGGGTCGCCCGCCTCGTCGGTCTCGTCGATGTTCTGCCGGACCGCGTTGGCGTAGGCGGCGTAGCTGTCGATCAGCGCGGCGATGTGGTCGGCGATGGCGTAGATGCCGGTCGGGTAGGCCGGCAGCTTGGTGCGCTCGGCGACCGCCTGGGTCGAGCCGAAGGCCGTGGCGCCGAGCTGGACCGCGCGCTCGGCGACGCTGTCGTTCAGCTCGTCGAGCTGGGTGCGGAACCCGTCGAGCATCTCGTGGACGCCGATGAACTGCGGGCCCTTGAGGTTCCAGTGGGCCTGCTTGATCGCCAGGGCGAGGTCGATGCCGTCCGCGAGCCGGGCATTGAGCGCCTCGATCGAGACCTTCTTGGCGTTCGAGTCGGTGTTGTTGCGGGTCTTGTGCGTCCGCGGGGTGTTGCTGGTGCCGGTGTCGGCCATGCTCTCGCTCCGTGAGCCGGGAAGGTTCGGATGCGAAAAGTGCCGATCGGCCCCCGGGTTCCCGCAGGCGCGGAGGATCCGGGGACGGGCAGCGGCTTTGCCGCGGTCAGGCCGCGGTCACGCCGCAGCCCGACTGCGGTGAGGCCCCTCAGCGGCGGCGGCCCGGGCGGGCCATCCAGTCGGACCGGTTGCCGCGGGGCAGGGCGTCGCCGACCTGGATGCGCGACAGCTCCGCCGTGCGCGCGGCGATCCAGCCGGCATGCTCGGCCACCGGGGTCACGGCGGTGAAGCCGCCGCAGGCGGTCCGGCGCGCGCCCTGCTGCAGGGCGCCGCTCGACCAGCTCACCACGCCGACGATCCGGTAGCCGCCGGGGCCCCCGGTCAGGATCGGGCCGCCCGAATCGCCGAGGCAGGCGCCGGCGCCCGAGGTCTCGGCCATGCGCCGCCGGTCGGTGACGACGGTCACCCGGTTGGCGACCTGGAGCGAGCCGATCGACACGAGGTGGGCGAGCCGCAGGATGCGCGCCGAGTTCCGCCGGTTCTCGGCCACCACACCGAAGCCCGCGATGTCCACGGGCTGCCCGTCGGTGATCGAGCCCGCGCCCCGGGGATCGAGGGGCGCGTAGTCGTTGCCGAGCGGGCGCTCGAGCTTGAGCAGTGCCAGGTCGACGCCGGGCTGGTCCTCGGGGGTCGTCCCGGGCACGAAGTCCGGGTGCATGGAGGCGGTGATCACCGCGGTCCGGTGCTGGCGGAAGTTCCGGTCGACGCTGATCACCGTGTAGCCGGCGGGCCGCATCACGCAGTGGGCCGCGCTCAGCACGAGGTCCGGGGCGATCAGGGTGCCCGAGCAGATCTCGCCCTCGGTGCTCTCGATCCGCACCACGAAGCTGCGCGCCCCGTTCGGGTCCCGCGTCGTCGTGCCGTTGATCACCGCCGCCGCGGGCGTGGGCAGCAGGCCGCCGAGGGCGCCGAGCAGCGACAGGCCCAGGATCCCGCCCCACAGGCCGCCGCGCAGGCTGCGCTCGCGGGGGCCGGCCTTTCGGATCGGGCGAGGGGACATCGGGAACTCCGGGCGCGCGGAGGCGCGGGTGGGGGACGCCGGAGGCGGCGCCGAGGGAGCCTGGGGCGAGGGGCCCCAGATCGAGTGAGCCTAGAGCAAGGCAATAGCCCGGCCAAGCTGAGGTTCCCTGCGGACACCGCGCCGCGACGCTACTGCGCCCAGCGCCCCGTCCGGTTCCAGCCGTCGAGCACGCGGTCGATCCAGCCCCGCTGCGGCCCCACCAGGACGCCCTGGGTCAGGCCGCCGCAGGCGCCGCCGATCCAGGCCGACAGGGCGAGCACCGCCCCGTCCGGTCCCGCGATCGGGCCGCCGGAATCGCCCTGGCAGGCGCCGCCGCCCGCGCCCTTCAGCCAGACCAGGATGCGGCTCGGCCCGTAGGGCTCGATCACCGGCAGGCCGAGGCTGCGGTAGGTGCCGGTGGAGCGCGGGTCGCCGGGCTTGGCCGCGCCGTAGCCCGACAGGGTCAGGGTCTCGCCCGCCCGCGCCGGGGCGGCGCTCAGGGTCACGGGCGCGAAGCGCGGCGGCAGCGGCGTCTCGGTGCGCAGCAGCGCGAGATCGACGGAGCGCCGCCGGGAAGCGGCCGCGCCGGCGTCGTAGCCCGGATGGACCGCCCGCGCGGTGACGTCGACGAGCACCGGCGCCCCGGCGGCGTCGCGGAAATGGACGCGGTGCTCCTTGGCGCCGGCGAGGCAGTGGCCGGCGGTCAGCACCGTGTCGGGGGCGAGCACCACGCCGGTGCAGACGCCGCCCTTCGACGACAGGACCATCACGGCCCCGCCGGCCGGCGCCTCGGTGCCGCCGACGATCGCCCACGCCGGGACGGCCGCGAGCGCCGGGATCGCCATCAGGATCGCGGTGACGGTCGCTACCCGCGCGGCGCGGGCCGCCGGGCGGCGCTTCGAGATCGGCATCGGACCACCTGCAGAGAGACGCGCGATGATCCCGTTACGCATCGCCGCCGCCGCCGTCGAGCCGGTGGGCGTGCCCGACCTGCGCGCCTACCTGCGCGTCGACTCCGACGCGGGCGCCGACGAGGACGGCCTGCTCCAGGCCCTGATCGCGGCGGCCCGCGCGAGCCTGGAGATCGAGACCCGGCGGATTCTGGTCCCGGGCCGGTACCGGATCGCCCTGACGGCCTGGCCGCCGGACGGGCAGGTGCCGCTGCCCCTGAGCCCGCTGGTCGCGATCCTCCGCGCCGGCCTCGCGGACCCGTCCGGAGGCGTCACCGACCTCGACGCCGGGCTGGTGCGCCTCGGCCCCGACCCGGACGGGGCACCGTCCCTGCAGGTGGATCCGGCCGCGCCGGATCCCGCCGGCCGCACGATCCTGATCGAGGTCGCGGCCGGGTACGGCGGCGACGGTCCGCCGCTCCCCGAGCCCCTGCGCCTCGCGATCCTGCGCCTCGCCGCCGCCCGCTACGAGCGTCGCGGCGACGAGCCCGACGCCGCCCCCAACGACGCCGCCGCGCTCGGCGCGCCGTTCCGGCGCCTGCGGCTGTGATCCTCGCACCCGGAGATGCCCCGATGGCGACCTCGTTCCAACGCCCGCCCCTCGGCGCGCGGCGGCGCCGCTTCGTGCTCGAGCGGCCCCTGGAGGAGCCGGACGGGTTCGGGGGCGTGCTGCGCCGCTATGTGGCCGGTCCGGTCCTGTGGGGCGCGATCGCCCCGGCGGGACTCGCCGACCGACCGGCCGGCGGCCGCACCGACACGCGGCCCGCCTACCGCGTCACCCTGCGGAGCCGGGCCGCGCTCGACCCGACCATGCGGCTCGCCGCCGGGCCGCGCCGCTTCGCGATCCGCGCCGTCGCCGAGCCCGACGCGCGGGGCCGCGACCTGATCTGCCACGTCGAGGAGCTGCCCGGGGAGGGCCGGTCGTGAGCGATCCGGGCCCGCTCCTGGCGCTCCGCGCCGGCCTGATCGCCCGCTTCGCCGCCGACGCCGCCCTGGCCGCGCTGCTGGGCGGCCGCGTCCGGCTCTACGACGAGCCGCCGCGGGGCACGCTCCCGGTCTACGTGCTGTTCGGCGACGCCGAGATCGCGGACGAATCCGTCGACGGCGCCGAGCGCCACCGGCACAGCAGCCACGCGATCGCGGTGATCGCCCAGGCGGGCTCGGTGCGCACCGCCCTCGACGCCGCTTCGCGCATGGCGGCGCTCCTCCGGGACGCCCCGACGCCCCTCGTCCTGCCGCTGGCCGGCTGCCGGCTCGTGACCCTCCGGGTGCGGGCCGTCCGCGCCCGGCGCGACGCCCGGACCGGCGAGGCCAGGGCGACCCTGACGGTCGAGGCCGTCACCGAGAATCTGTGAGGAGGGTGCCGATGGGCGCGCAGAAGGGCAAGGACCTGCTGATCCGGGCCGGCGACGGCGCGGGCGGCTTCGCGGCGGTGGCGGGCCTGCGCAGCCGCCAGATCACCCTCAACGCCGAGACCGTCGACGTCACCAACGCCGATTCCGCCGGGCGCTGGCGCGAGCTGCTCGCCGGGGCCGGGGTGCGGCGGGCCGCGATCGCCGGCTCGGGCGTGTTCCGCGACCAGGCCTCGGACGCGCGCCTGCGTCTGCTGTTCTTCGAGGGCGCGGTCGAGGTGTTCCAGATCGTGATCCCGGCCTTCGGGATCCTGGAGGGGCCGTTCCAGATCGCGAGCCTGGAGTACCGGGGCGACCATGCCGGCGAGGTCACTTTCGACATGAGCCTCGAGTCCGGCGGCGCGCTCGCCTTCGCGGCGGTCTGAGCGTCGTGGCCAACCGGATCCGCGGCGAGGTGCCGCTCACCCTCGGCGGGCGGCGCTACACGCTCTGCCTCACCCTCGGCGCGCTCGCCGAGCTGGAGACCGCGCTCCAGGCCGGCGACCTCGCGGGCCTCGCCGCGCGCTTCGCCGGCGGGCGCGTCTCGGCCCGCGACCTGATCGCCCTCCTGGGCGTCGCCCTGCGGGGCGGCGGCCACGACCTCGACGACGCGGCGGTGGCGCGGCTGCCGCTGGCGGGCGGGCTCGACGCCGTCTCGGCCGCCCTGGGCGACGTCCTGGCGGCGGCCTTCGGGGAAGCGCCGGGCGGGGAGGCGCCGGGCCCGGCAAACCCTCCCTAGGGCCGGACGCGGACCCGCCGCCGCGTCCGGCCCCGGGCCGCTTCCCCTGGGACGACGCCCTCTCCCTCGGCCTCGGCGCGCTGGGTTGGCGGCCCCGCGACTTCTGGTCGGCGACGCCGCGGGAGTTCGCCGCGGCGCTCGGCCGGCGCGCCGGCCCGGAGCCTCTGTCCCGCGCCGCCTTCGCGCGGCTCCTCGCCGCCCATCCCGACCCACCGTGAGGCACCGCCATGGCCGAGACCGAGCCGCAGGGGGACCCGCTGTCCGACGACCGGATCCGGCAGCTCGAGACCCTGGACCGGCTGGCGCAGAGCTTCGGCCGCAGCCTCGACACCGCCCTGACCCGCGGGGCCGCGTCCGGCCGCAGCCTCGACGGCGTGCTCGGCACCATCGGGGCGCGCCTCGCCGGCGTGGCGGCGCGGGCGGCGGCCGGGCCGATCCAGTCGGGCCTCACGGGCCTCATCGGCGCGATGCTGGGCTCCGGCGCGGAGACGGGCTTCGCCCGCGGGGGCGTGTTCCGGGGCGGCCGCGTCCAGCCCTTCGCCGCCGACGGCGTCGTGGCCGCGCCGACCTACTTCCCCATGGCGGGCGGCGCCGGCCTCATGGGGGAGGCCGGCCCGGAGGCGATCCTCCCCCTCGGCCGCGGGCCGGACGGTCGCCTCGGCGTGGCCGCGGGCGGCGCCGCGGCGCGGCCGGTCTCCGTGACGGTCAACATCGCGACCCCCGATCCGGGGGCGTTCCGCCGCTCCGAGGCGCAGGTGACCGCGAGCCTCGCCCGGGCGGTGGCGCGCGGCCAGCGAGCGACCTGAGGCGCGCGCGGCCACAGCTCACGCCGCCCTGCGCGCCCCCGTCTCCCGCGCCCGGCTGGTGCGGCCGTCGACGCTCACCGGCGCGACGCCCTGGATCGTCACGCGGCGGACCACGCGGGGCGCCTCGCCGTAATCGTCCACCGCCCGGTGGACCGTGGCGCGGTTGTCCCAGATCGCCACGTCGCCCGTCCGCCACGACCAGCGCACGGTGTTCTCGGGCCGGGTCGCGTGGTCGTGGAAGATCGCCAGCAGGTGCTGCGAATCCGCGGTGGTCAGGCCCAGGATCCGCTGGATGAAGTGGCCGACGATCAGCGAGCGCTCCCCGGTCTCCGGGTGGACGTGGACCAGCGGGTGCTCGGTCTCGAACACGGTCCTGGTGAACACCTCGTCGTAGCGCCGCCGCCCGGCCTCCGACACGTTCACCCGGCCGCCGACATAGTCGTAGACGTTCGAGTGCAGCGCCCAGAGCTTGTCGGCGAGATCGCGCAGGGGCTCGGGCAGGTCCGCGTAGGCCGCCGCCGTGTTGGCCCAGAGCGTGTCGCCGCCGTGGGGCGGCAGCGTCACGGCCCGCAGGATCGAGAGCGCCGGGTAGGCCGGCACGAAGGTCACGTCGGTGTGCCAGGAACTCGCCCGCTCGCCCCGGCTGCCGTCGATGTCGAGGATTCCCGCCGTGCCGGCGAGAGAGGGCACGGTCGGATGCGGGACGAGGTCGCCGAGGCGCCGGCCGAAGGCCTCCTGCCCGGCCTCGTCGAGGTCCTGGTCGCGGAAGAACACCACCTTGTGGGTGTTCAGCGCCTGCCGGATCGCCGCGACCGTCCCGTCGTCCAAGTCTCCCGAGAGGGCGACGCCGCGGATCTCCGCGCCGATGCGGCCGGCGACGCGGCGGATGTCGAGGGCGGGAGCAGACGCGTGGAGGGGCTGGGGGATGGCGCTCATCGAAAGGTTTCCCTGGCAGAACGGCGCCGCGTCGTGCGGATCGCGCGGTGAACCGAGATGTGCGGGCCGAGAGGACTTCGGAGAACATCCGCTTCGGTGCGGCGATCTTCGATCACCTGCCGTCCCGTGTCGATGAACGGCGCTTTTGATTTTCCGGCGCCTCTCGGAAGACTTTTTTCAGCTGCTCCGATCCGGCAGCGATACCGTTCCCCGGGCGCCGCGCGGGATCTGCGGCCCGGCCTCCGTCCTCGCGGGCGGAGCGAAGCGATCCCGGAGCGCCACGGTCACGGATGTCGCGCAGCCCGGGGTCGCGTCGCTGCGCTCGCGATGACGGTGACGCCCCGGAAGACCGGCGCGGCCCTGTCGCCACCCGAACCGGAGAGGCCCGTCATGGCCGACGACTTCCACGAGGTGCTGTTCCCCCTGGACGTGTCCCTGCGCGCCGGCGGGGGGCCGCAGCGGCTGACCGAGATCGTGACCCTGGCCTCGGGCCGGGAGCACCGGAACGGCCGCTGGGCCGATTCCCGCCGCCGCTACGAGGCCGGCTTCGGGATGCGCGGCCTCGACGCGCTGCACGCCGTGCTGGCCTTCTTCGAGGAGCGGCGCGGACGGCTCTACGGATTCCGGTTCCGCGACCGGGTCGACGACCGCTCCGGGCCGCCCGGCCGGCCGACGGGTCCCCTCGACCAGCTGCTGGGCACCGGCGACGGCGCCACCGCGTCCTTCCCGCTGGTCAAAACCTACGGGTCCGGCTTCGCGCCCTATCGCCGCCGGATCGCCAAGCCGGTGGCCGGCAGCGTCCGTGTGGCGGTGGCGAGCCGGGAGGTCGAGCCCGGCGCCTTCGCGTGCGACCCGACGACCGGCCTCGTCACCTTCGCGGCGGGCCGCGTCCCGCCGCCCGGCGCCGCCGTGACGGCGGGCTTCGCCTTCGACGTGCCGGTCCGGTTCGACACCGACGCGCTGACCATCGACCTCGCCGCCTTCACGGCCGGGGAGATCCCGAAGGTGCCGCTCGTCGAGATCGTGCCCTGAGGAGGCGTGACGCCGTGCGCGACATCCCGGAGGCCTTCGCGGCCCATCTCGCCGGCGGGGTGACCACCCTGTGCCGCTGCTGGTCCCTGCGGCGGCGGGACGGGCTCGCCCTCGGCTTCACCGACCACGACCGCGACCTGACCGTCGCGGGCCTCGTCCACGCCGCCCGCACCGGGCTGGAGGCGGCCGAGGCCAGTGCCGAGCTCGGCTTCGCGGTCTCGGGCGGCGACGTGGCGGGAGCGCTCAGCGGCCTCGGGCTCACCGAGGCGGACATCGCCGGCGGCCTCTACGACGGCGCCGCCGTGGAGACCTGGCTGGTCGACTGGAGCAGCCCCGAGACCCGGCTCCTCCTCGACGTCGCCACGATCGGCGAGGTGCGCCGGGACGGCGACGCCTTCGTGGCGGAGCTGCGCGGCCTCGCGCACCGGCTCGGCGCCGAGCGGGGCCGCACCTACCGGGCGACCTGCGGCGCCGATCTCGGCGATGCCCGATGCCGCGTTGACCGCGCCGCGTGGACGACGGCCGGCCGGGTGAGCGGCGTCCCGGAGCCGGCCACGCTCGCGGCGGCGCTCGCCGGGTCCTTCGCGGACGGCCTGTTCACCGGCGGGCGGCTGACCTGGACGACGGGCACCAATGCCGGGCTCGCGGCGGACGTGCGCCTCCAGCTCGGGCCGCTGATCGAGCTCTGGACGGTGCCGCCCCGACCGGTCGCCGCCGGCGACGGGTTCAGCCTGACGGCCGGGTGCGACAAGCGCCTCGCCACCTGCCGCGACCGCTTCGCCAACGCGGTCAATTTCCAGGGCTTCCCGCACATGCCCGGCAACGACGCGGTCATGCGGGCGGTCCCCGGTTCGGACCCCATCCTCGACGGCGGGAGCCTCTTCCGATGAGCGCGATGCGGCGCGAGATCGGCCGAGAGATCGGTGTTGCGGCGCTCGGCGAGGCGCGGCTCTGGCTGGGCACGCCCTACCGCCACCAGGCGTCGCTGCGCGGCGTGGGCTGCGACTGCCTGGGCCTGCTGCGCGGGGTCTGGCGCGGGCTCTACGGCGCCGAGCCGGAGGTGCCGCCGCCCTATTCCGGCACCTGGGCGGAATCGGCCGCGCCCGGGACCGACCCGCTCACCGAGGCGGCCGCCCGCCACCTCGTGCCGGTGCCCGGACCCCTGGCGGACCTGGCGCCGCGGCCGGGCGACGTCCTGCTCTTCGCCTTCCGCCGCCACCTGCCGGCCCGCCACTGCGCCATCGCCACCGGCGCCGGCGCGATGATCCACGCCCACGACGGGGCCGCC
Organism: Methylobacterium sp. Leaf361; assembly: GCF_001424445.1. Taxonomy (NCBI): domain Bacteria; kingdom Pseudomonadati; phylum Pseudomonadota; class Alphaproteobacteria; order Hyphomicrobiales; family Methylobacteriaceae; genus Methylobacterium; species Methylobacterium sp. Leaf361. The sequence goes on from NZ_LMPY01000020.1 coordinate 59,887, forward strand.
GTCACCGAGGTCGCGCTCACCGGATGGTGGCGGCGGCACGCGACGGGGGTGTTCCGGTTTCCGGCGCGCTGCGGCGCCTACGAGGAACGCGTCGATACGGTGAGCTTGACGCCGAGCACGTCCATGATCTTGCGGACCGTCTCGTAGCGGAGCTTCGAGCCCGGCGTCAGCGCCTTGTAGAGGCTCTCCCGACCGACACCCGCTTCCCGGGCGATCTGCGCCATGCCGCGTGCCTTCGCGACATCGCCCAGGGCCGCGATGAACAGCTCGGGGTCGGGGTCGTCGAGCGCCGCCGCCAGGTATTCGGCAATCGCCTCCTCACTGTCGAGGAATTCCGAGGCGTCGAACGGTGTGAAACGCATCAGGTGATTCCGTCGAGAGAGGCGGCCATGGATTTGGCCCTCTGAATGTCCCGGGTCTGGCTGGACTTATCGCCGCCGCACAGGAGCAGGTACGTTACCTCGCCGCGTCGGACATAGTAGACGCGAAAGCCCGGGCCATACGGGATCCGCATCTCGAACACACCTGCCCCGACCGGTTTGGCATCCCCGAAATTGCCGAGCCCCGCGCTGCGGATACGTGCCGCGATGCGCGCCCTGGCGCGGTGATCCTTCAGGCCCGTGAGCCAAGTCCGGAAGGTGTCGGACAGCAGGATCGTCGTCACCGATCGAACGTATCCGATCGGATACGGACCGGCAACCCGTCCACGCGATACCGCCATCAGATCCGGAGCCCCGCCATGGCGACGCTGATCCTGTCCTCGGCCGGCGCGGCGGTCGGCACCGCCCTCGGAGGCCCGATCGGCGGCCTGGTCGGGCGGGCGCTCGGCTCCGTCGCGGGCGCGGCCCTCGGCGGCGCCCTGTCGGGGGCCGGGCGGCACGCGCGCTTCGTCGAGGGGCCGCGGCTCGCCGACGTGGCCGGGCTCACCTCCACCGAGGGCGATCCGATCCCGCGGGTCTACGGGCGGGCGCGGATCGGCGGCACCCTGATCTGGGCGACCCGTCCACTGGAGGTCGCCAACACCACCGTCGCCCGCGCGGCCGCGCCCTCCAAGGGCCTGGGTGGGCTCGCGGGCGGCCCGAGGACCGTCACCACCCGCTACAGCTACTTCGCCAACCTCGCGGTCGGCCTGTGCGAGGGCGAGATCGCCTGCGTCCGCCGGATCTGGGCGGACGGGCGGGAGATCGACCAAGCCGGCCTGACCCTGCGGGTCCATACCGGCGGCCCCGGCCAGGAGCCGGACCCGCTGATCGTCGCCAAGGAGGGCGCGGAGAACGCGCCCGCCTATCGCGGCCTCGCCTACGCGGTGTTCGAGAACCTCGCCCTCGCGGCCTTCGGCAACCGCGTCCCGCAATTCGCCTTCGAGGTGATCCGCCCGGTCAACGGCCTGTTCGACCGCGTGCGCGCCGTCGACCTGATCCCCGGCGCCAGCGAGTTCGGCCTCGATCCGGACCGCGTCACGGTCGATCTCGGGCTCGGCCGCACCGAGGCCGCCAACCGGCACCAGCTCCAGCGCGGCACCGACGTGATCGCCTCCCTCGACGCGCTCCAGGCGCTGTGCCCGAACCTGCGCCGGGTCGCCGTGGTGGCGACGTGGTTCGGCACCGACCTGCGGGCGGGATCCTGCCGGGTCGTGCCCAAGGTCGAGGCCGCCGACAAGCGCGCCCGGCCGGAGGATTGGCGCGTCGCCGGGATCACCCGCGACCGGGCCGAGACGGTCTCGACCCTGCCGGACGGCAGCCCGGCCTACGGCGGCACGCCGGCGGATGCGGGCCTGACCCGGCTGGTCTCCGAGCTGGCGCGCCGGGGGCTGGCGGTGTCGCTCTACCCGTTCGTCATGATGGACGTGCCGGCCGGCAACGCGCTCCCCGATCCGCACGCCCCCGGCGCCGCGCAGCCCGCCTATCCCTGGCGCGGCCGCATCACCTGCGATCCGGCCTCCGGCCGTCCGGGGAGCCCGGACGGGACCGCCGCGGCCGACGCGCAGGTCGCAGCCTTCTTCGCGGGTGGCTACCGCGACGCGGTCCTGCACTACGCAGACCTCGCGGCCGGCTGGGCGGCCTCGGGCACGCCCCTCGCGGCCTTCGTGATCGGCAGCGAGCTCGTCGGCCTGACCCGGGTGCGCGGCGCGGCCGGCTACCCGGCAGTGCGGGCCCTGCGCGACCTCGCCGCCGCGCTCCGCGACCGCCTCGGCCCGGCCGTCACCCTGGTCTACGGGGCGGACTGGACCGAGTACGGCGCCCATGTGGGCGACGGCGGCGCCACCGTCCGCTTCCCCCTCGACGACCTGTTCGCCGACCCGCATATCGGCGCCGTCGGGATCGACTGGTACCCGCCCGTCTCCGACTGGCGCGACGACCCGGACCACGCCGATCTCGCGGTGACGGGCGACATCGCCGACCGGGCCTATCTGAAGGCCCGGGGCGCGTCCGGCGAGGCCTTCGACTGGTACTACGCCGACGCGGCCGACCGCGCCGCCCAGGCCCGCCGGCCGATCACCGACGGCGCCGCCGGCAAGCCCTGGATCTACCGGGCCAAGGACCTCGTCGCGTGGTGGTCGAGCCCGCACGTGGAGCGCGACGGGGGCGTCGAGACCCGCACCACCGCCTGGGTGCCGGCCGGCAAGCCGATCTGGCTCACCGAGATCGGCGTGCCGGCGGTGGACAAGGGCACCAACGGCCCCAACGTCTTCCCGGACCCGAAATCGTCCGAGAGCGCCTTCCCGCCGGAATCCCGGGCCCTGCGCGACGAGCTGATCCAGCTCCGCGGGCTGGAGGCCGTGATCGCGCGGTTCGACCCTTCCGTGCCGGGCTTCCGGGAGGCCGACAACCCGGTCTCGCCGGTCTACGGCGGCCGCATGGTCGATCCCGACGGGATCTTCGTCTGGGCCTGGGACGCGCGCCCCTTCCCGGCCTTCCCGACGGTGCGGGGCGTCTGGGCCGACGCCGCCAACTGGCGGGTCGGCCACTGGATCACCGGCCGGATCGAGGGCTGCGACCTCGACCTGCTGGTCCAGCGGATCCTCGCGGATTTCGGGTTCGACGCGCCGGTCTCCGTGGAGGCCGCCGCCTATCTCGACGGCTACGTGATCGACCGGCCGCTCACGGCGCGTGGCGCCCTGGAGACCCTCGCGGAGGTCTACGGCCTCGACGTCTCGGCGGTGGCCGGGACCCTGCGGCTGCGCGGTCCCCGGCGCGACCGGCCCGTGATCCTGGCCGAGACCGACCTCGTCCGGCTGTCGGAGGAGCGGCCGGTCCTGCACCAGGTCCGGGCCGAGGAGAGCGCCCTGCCGCGCTCCGTGGAGCTCGGGATCACCGATTCCGAGAGCCCGGATTACCGGCGCGCCGCGGCCTCGGCCGTGCGGCCCGCCGGTCTGCGGCGGCGCGAGACCCGGATCGAGGCGGCGATCGTCACCCGCCGGGAGACCGCCGACGGCTTGGCCGAGGCGCTGCTCGACCGGCTGATCGCGGCCCGCGACACCGCGGTGTTCACGCTGAGCCCGCGCCGGGTCGAGCTGGAGCCCGGCGACCTCCTGGCGGTGCCGGCCGACGTGCCCGGCGGCGCGGTCCTGCGCCGGATCGACCGGATCGACGACGCGCCCACGGGCCGCCGGATCGAGGCGAGCGGGGTGCCGCCCCGGGCGGGGCCCGGGCGCGGGCTGCCCCGCGCGATGGCCCAGGCGGCGGTGTCGCCGCCCGCCTTTCCCGGACCGCCGCTCGCCGTCGCCCTCGACCTGCCGGTCGACCGCGGCGACCCCACGGTCCTTCAGTCCTGCGCGGTGGCGGCCGAGCCCTGGCCCGGCGCGGTCGCGATCTGGCGCGCCGCTGGTGACGGGCCGCTCGCCCTGCACCGCCTCGTCGACTACCCGGCCTGCCTCGGGCGCACCCTGTCGGCGCTGCCGCCCGGCCCGCTCTGGCGGATTCAGCGGGGCGCGCATCTCGACGTCGCCCTGCGGCGCGGCGCGACGCTGGCCTCGATCGGGGCGGGCGCGATGCTGGCCGGGGGCAACCTGTTCGCCCTGCTCGGCGCGGACGGGACCGTGGAACTGCTCGGCGCCGCGTCCGCGGTCCTGACCGGGCCCGACACCTACCGGCTGTCCGGTTTCCTGCGCGGGCTCGCGGGCAGCGAGGCGGCGGCGGGGCGGGTCTGCCCGGCGGGGAGCCTGATCGTGCGCCTCGACGACGGCGCCGTGACGCCCCTGGTCGACCGGCTGGACGAGGTCGGCCGCGCGTTCCGCTACCGGATCGGGCCGGCGGATCGCGACCCGGCCGACCCGGCCTTCGCCGAGATCGCCGCCACGGCCGGCCTCGCGGCGCTGACGCCGCTGCGGCCGGTCCACCTGCGGGCGCGGCGCGCGGCGGACGGGGTGCGGCTCTCGTGGATCCGGCGGGCCCGCCGCGACGGCGACGCCTGGGAGCCGGCCGAGATCCCGCTCGACGAGCCGGAGGTCTACGCCGTGACGGTGTTCTCGGCCGCCGGCACGGCCCTGCGCACGGTCCGGGCCGAGGCCCAGCACTGCCTCTACGCGGACGAGGCGGCCGATTTCGGCGGTGCCCAGACGCATCTCGACGTCGCGGTGGCGCAGTTCGGTCTCGTCGCCGGGCCCGGACCCGCCTGCCGCGCCCGAGTCTCCGTCCGCTCGGCCTGACCGCTCGACCTGACCGCCCGGGAGCCGCCCCATGTCCGACGCCACGCCCCATCTCGGCCTGCCGCGGATCGCCGCGAGCCAGGCGCAGAAGCACGTGACCCACAACGAGGCGCTCGGCCTGCTCGACGCGCTCGTCCAGCTCGCTTGCCTGGACAAGGACCTCGCCGCGCCGCCGCCGGGCCCCGCGGAGGGCGACCGCTACCTCGTGGTCGCCGCCGAGCCCGGGGGCGCCTGGGCGGGGCTCGCGGGCCAGGTGGTGCGCTACGCCGACGGGGTCTGGACCGGCGCCGCGCCGCGGGCCGGCTGGCTCGCCTGGCTGATCGACGAGGCCGACCTCTACGTCTTCGACGGCGCGGCCTGGACGAGCCTCCGCCGCGCGCTGACCGCGCTCCAGAGCGTCGGCCATCTCGGGATCAACACGGCGGCCGACGCCACCAACCGTCTCGCGGTGAAGTCCGATTCCGCGCTCCTGACCTGGGACGACGTCACGCCGGGCACCGGCGACATGCGGGTCTTCGTCAACCGGAAATCCGCCGCCCGCGACGCCGCCCTGGTCTTCGAGACCGGCTACGCGGCGCGGGCGCTGCTGGGCACCCTCGGGAGCGACGACTTCACCCTGAAGGTCTCGCCCGACGGGGCCGCCTTCGCCACGGCGCTCACCGCCTCGGCGCGGACCGGCGGGATCGACTTCGCCTCGGCCGAGACCGCCCTCGCGGCCGCCCCCACCACCGACCTCGGCGCGGCCGGCACCCGGCGGGTGCTCGTCACCGGCGCGGCCCGGATCGCGAGCTTCGGCGCCGCCGCCGACCGGGAGCGGTTCGTGCGCTTCTCGGGCGCCGCGACCCTGGTCCACGATCCCGAGGCGCTGGTGCTGCCGACCCGCGCCGATCTCGTGACGGCCGCCGACGACACCTGCATCGCCACCTCGGACGCGGCGGGTCGCTGGCGCGTGCGCCATTACCAGCGCGCCGACGGGACGCCGCTGGCGACCGGCGCGCAGGTGCTCGGCGCGAACGGGTCGGTGCGGCTCCCGGGCGGCCTGATCGCGCAATGGGGGCTCGTCACCGCCGCCGACGCGGATGTCGCGGTGCCGTTCGGCATCGCCTTCCCGGGGAGCTGCCTCGGCGTCTGGGCGCAGCCGGTCGCCGGCGCCGGCGACGCGCTCCACGCCGCGCAGGTCAGCGACGTGGCGGCCACCGGGTTCACGCTCCGCACCCGCCGCGCGACGGCCGGCGCGGTGGCGGGCGTCGGGTCTGTGCCGACCTACTGGCTGGCGCTGGGCGCGTGAGCGCCGTGGATCCGCAGGCGGCGCCTCGCGGCCGCTCTCAGTCCGGAACGGCGTCGAGGGCCCGCAGCATCGCCGGCTCCACGGCCGCGTAGCCCGCGCCGTTGAGGTGGATGCCGTCGTCGGTGAAGTCCATCCGGAGCGCGCCCGCCTCCGTGGCGAGCGGCGGCCCGTAATCGACGAGGCGGGCCGGGCCCGCCGCGCAGTAGGCGCGCAGCCACCCGTTCAGGGCGCGGATCCGCGCCACCGGCCGCAGCTCGGGGCGCCAGCCCCAGAAATCGCTCGGCATCACGGTACCGATCGTGAGCGGCAGCCCGGCCGCGAAGGCCATCCGCCCCATGGCCATGATGTTCCCGGCGATCGCCCGGTCCGGCACCGGGCCGCCGATCTCCGCGATGTCGTTGATCCCGCAGAGTAGATGCACGGCCCGGGCGCCGGCCGTGTCCCGCAGGAAGCGCGCCCGGATCTGCCCGCTCGTCTCGCCCGGGACGCCCCGGGCGACGAAGCCGTGGCGCGCGAAGGTCTCGGCCCGCACCGCGCCCCAGGCGGCGGTGATCGAGTCGCCGATGAACACGAGCGGCCGGTCCTGTCCGCGTCCCACGCATCCCCCTCGGCGCCGCCCACGGCGCGGGCCGCCTTAGCCCGGCGCGCTCGGGGAGGCCAGTTTCCGGAGCAAGCCCATGCCGCCATCCGACCCCGCCGCGCGGGAGCCCTTCGCCGCGGCCTGCCGCCGGCTCGGCCCGCGGCTGATGCGCGATCTCGGCCTGAGCGACGTCCAGGCCGCCGGCCTGCTCGGCAATCTCGGCCACGAGACCGGCGGGTTCCGCCAACTCCAGGAGGTCGCCCCCGCGGTGCCGGGCTCCCGTGGCGGCTGGGGGCTCGCCCAGTGGACCGGGCCCCGGCGCGTCGCCATGGAGGCGTGGTGCCGGGCGCGCGGCCGCGATCCCGCCGACCCCGAGGCGGGCTACGGCTACCTCTGCGCCGAGCTGCGCGGTCCCGAGGCGCCGGCCCTCGCGGCCCTGCGGGCCACCACCACCCTCGCTGCCGCCACCGAGGCGGTCTGGCGCCGCTACGAGCGGCCCGGCGTCGTGGCGCCCGCGCGCCGCCTCGCCTGGGCGCGCCGGGCCCTCGCCGCCCTGCGCGACGGTCCCGCCGCGATGCCGGCTCAGCCGCCGGGCCGGCCCTGACCCGTCGTCACCCGATCCCGAGCCGGCCGGGTCCGCCGCGCGCTGAGAAGGAGTTCCACGATGATGCACCCGATCCGGGCGGCCCTCGCCCTGGCCGTCACGGGCCTGCCGCTCGCCGCCCTCGCCGGGCCGGCCGGCGGTGCCGCGCCCGCCGTTACTCCCGTCGCCGGCCTGCTGCCGTGGGGCGACTGGCTCTCCGGCCTGCTCCAGCCGGTGACGGCCGCGCTCGTGCCGCTCGCCGCCGCCGCCGTCACCGCCGGCATCGCCCGGGTCGCGCCCTGGGCCGCCTCGGTGCTCACCCGCGACCGGATCGAGGCCGCGATCCGCGCCGGGGCCGAGTTCGGCCAGAACGCCGTGGCCGGGGCCGCCCGGGGCCGGACCGTCAGCGCCGATCTCGGCGCCGCGGTGGTTGCCGCCGGCGCCCGGCACGTGCTCGCCACCGCCCCCGCGCACGTCGTGCGGAAGGCGGGCGGCCCCGAGGGCGTGGCCGCGCGGATCTTCCGGGCGCTGCCCCTCGATCCGCAGGCGAGCGCCGCCAGCGTCCTCGCCCCGGCGCTCGCGCAGCTGCGCGGGGCGGACAAGCACCCGGCCTGAGGCCGGGCCTCGCCGCCTCGGCGGCGCGGGGGCCGTGTAACAGGGATCGTCACCATGAAGCCCCTCCGCACCGAGGCACGGCAATCCGCGCCCTCCCAGGACGCCGAGGGCGCGGGGGTCGCCCTCGGCGGGCGGCTCCGGACGATCCGCTTCCCGCCCGTCTGGCACGCGTGGTTCGCCCGGCAGTCCGAGCCGCGCCTCGCCGCCCTCGACGAGCTGGTCGACGCGCATCTCGAGCGCCGCGCGCTGCGCCGCTACCTGCGCCGGCTCAAGCACGCGACGGTGCTCGCCTTCGTCGCCGCGGCGGCGGCCGCGCACTGGTTCTCCGACCAAGTCGCGTGGCTCGCCGCGCATATCCCGGCCCTGCGGGCCCTCTGGAAGCTGCTGACGGGAGGGTGAGATGCGCCTGCTCTGGGACAGGGTTCTCGACCGGGCGTGGCTCGGCCTGGCGGCCGCCGCGGCGGTGACGGTCGCCGTCCACGAGGGTGCGGCGGTCGGCCGGCTTGCCTGGACGCTGGGGTCCGGCGGCGCCGCGCAGGCCGCGCCCGCGGGAGCCGGCCGGGCCGGGCCGCCGGCCCGCGCCGCGGCCTGCGGTCCCGCCCCGGCGCCGTCACCGTGAGACCGGCCGCGGCGCCTGTGGGAAGCGGCGCGCGGCGTGGAACCGGGCGCCGCCTCGGCCGTCATGTCCGCACGATGCCGCCCGCCACCGAATCGACCGCGAAGGGACTGTCCGGACCGCCGCCGACGACCGCCGGGGGCGACGCACGGCCACGTATTCAGGACGCATTCAGTGCCCTGGGCTCACATCGTCTGCCAATGCGCTACGCCATCGCCCTCGTCGCCATCAGCCTGACCGCCGCGGCCCTCGCCGCGGGCGGCCTCGGCTCCATGGCCGACGACGGGCCGGCCCCTCAGACGGGCGCGGTGTCGAGCCAGCCGCCGCTGCGGATCGAGAGCTGCCTGTCCCCCGCGGACCTGCGCGAGGAGGTCGGCGAGCGCCGGGTGATCCCGCCGGTCGCGGCGATCCGCGCGGCCCGGACGGTGATCCCCCGCGCCGAGATCCAGCGGGCGAGCCTCTGCCGTCACGCGGACGGCCTCGTCTACATGCTCACCGCCTTGCGCCGCGACGGGCATTTCGTGCACGTGATCGTCGACGCGCGCACCGGCACCGTGGCGGGACAGTATTGAGCGGGCGCGGGGACCGTTTCGGAGGGGAGTGAGCCGTGCGTCTGCTGGTCGTGGAGGATGACAAGGACATCAACCGGCAGGTCGTGGCCGCGCTGGAGGAGGCCGGCTACGTCGCCGACAAGGCCTATGACGGCGAGGAGGGCGGCTATCTCGGCGAGAGCGAGCCCTACGACGCCATCATCCTCGACATGGGCCTGCCCAAGGCCGACGGCGTCACGGTGCTGCAGAAGTGGCGCCGGGCGGGCGTGAAGACCCCGGTGATCATCCTCACGGCCCGGGACCGCTGGTCCGACAAGGTCGACGGCTTCGACGCCGGCGCCGACGACTACGTCACCAAGCCCTTCCACATGGAGGAGCTGATGGCCCGGGTGCGCGCCCTGCTGCGCCGCGCCGCCGGCCACGCCACCAGCCAGATCGCCTGCGGGCCGGTGACCCTCGACACCCGCTCCGGCAAGGTGTTCGTCGACGGCGCCCAGGTGAAGCTGACGAGCCACGAGTACCGGCTGCTCTCCTACCTGATGCACCATACCGGCCGGGTGGTCTCCCGCGCCGAACTGACCGAGCACCTCTACGACCAGGATTTCGACCGCGACTCGAACACGATCGAGGTGTTCGTGGGCCGCCTGCGCAAGAAGCTCGCGGTGGACCTGATCCAGACCGTCCGCGGCCTCGGCTACCTCGTGGATCCCAACCAGCCGCCGGCCCGGATGTGAGCGCGGCCGCGCGTTCCGGCACGCTGCCGGCCGTCTTCATGCGCGGCGGCACCAGCAAGGCGCTGATGCTGCACCGCCGGGACGTGCCGGGGGATCTCGCCGCCTGGGAGCCGGCCTTCCTCTCCGCCATGGACAGCCCCGACCCGTTCGGGCGGCAGCTCAACGGCATGGGCGGGGGCGTCTCGTCGGTCTCGAAGATCTGCGTGGTGGAGCGCTCCGCGCGGCCGGACGCCGACATCGACTACACCTTCGTGCAGGTCGTGGTCCGGGACGGCCGCATCGACCTCTCGGGCAATTGCGGCAACATGCTCGCCGCCGTGGGGCCGTTCGCGGTCGACGAGGGGCTCGTCGACGTCCCGGACGGCCCGGTGCGGTTGCGGATCTTCAATACCAACACGCGCAAGCTGATCGTGGCGGGCTTCGCCGCCGCGGGCGGCCGCAGCGTCTACCGCGGCGACCTCGCGATCCCCGGCGTCACCGGCACGGGCGCGCCGATCCAGCTCGACTTCCTCGATCCCGGCGGCGCCACGACCGGCCGGCTTCTCCCGACCGGCGCCGTCCGTCAGTGGCTCGACGTGCCGGGCCTCGGCGCGATCGAGGCCTCGCTGATCGACGCCGCCAATGCCTGCGTGTTCGTCCGCGCCGCCGATCTCGGCCTCGCCGGCACCGAGCTGCCCGCCGCCCTGGAGGCCGTGCCGGGCCTCCTCGACCGGCTGGCGCGGATCCGCCGGGCCGGCTCCGTGGCGATGGGCATCGCGCCCGATCTCGAGGCGGCGGCGCGCGTCGTCCACGTGCCCTTCGTCGGCCTCGTGGCGCCGCCGCAGGATTCCGGCAGCCTCTCCGGCGCCACGATCCGCGCCGCCGAGACCGACCTGGGCGCCCGGGTCATCTCCAACGGCGTGCCGCACCAGGCGCTGCCGCTCACCGCCACCCTGTGCCTCGCGGTCGCCGCCCGGCTCGAAGGCAGCCTCGTCCACGAGGCCGCGCGCCCCACCGAAGCGGTCCTGCGGGTCGGCATGCCGTCGGGCATCCTCACCGCTGACGCCGCCGTGACCCGCGGGGCCGACGGCTGGCGGGCCGAGCGCGGCGCCTTCTTCCGCACGGCGCGCCCGCTGATGCGCGGCGCGGTGTTCTACGATGCGCCGCCGCACGTCTGAGCGACCGACGCATCCATGATCGACCTCATCGGCCTCTTCTCCCTGCGCCGCCGCTCCATCGCGGTGCGACTCGCCGTGTCGGCGTTCCTGTCGAGCTCCGCGATCCTGCTGATCGCGGCCTGGATCCTCACGACCCTCTACCGCGAGAACACCGAGCGCTCCTTCGACAGCCGCCTCCTCGTCTTCGCCAACAATCTCGCCACCGATCTCGTCTCGCCGAACGATCCGGAGAGCCGGACCTTCTCGCTCGGCGACCCGCGCTTCGACTTGCCCCTGTCGGGCTGGTACTGGCAGGTCGGCAAGCCCGACGCGAAGCCGCGCGACGTGCGCACCTCCCGCTCGCTCGTCGGCGTGCCGCTCCCGCCCGCGACGGATTCGGACGGCAAGGTCGGCGTCGGGCAGATCCGCCAGGGCTACGGCAAGGGGCAGGACGGACGCCTCCTGCGCATCATGGAGCGCGACGTCGATCTCGGCGAGGAGGGCCGCTACACGGTCCGGGTCGCGGGCCCCGCCGACGAGATCGTCAACGACGTCGACCGGTTCCGGAACTCGCTGACCATCACCTTCGGCCTGCTCGGCCTGTCGCTGGCGATCACCACGCTGCTGCAGATCCGCTTCGGCCTCGCGCCCCTCAAGAAGATGCGCGCCGCGCTCGGCGCCGTCCGCCGGGGCGAAGCCGACCGCATCACCGGCACCTATCCCCGCGACATCGCGCCGCTCACCGGCGAGGTGAACCTCCTGATCGAGACCAACCGCGAGATCCTGGAGCGTGCCCGCACCCAGGTGGGCAACCTCGCCCACGCCCTGAAGACGCCGCTCTCGATCATCGTCAACGAGGTCGGGGCCTCCGACGCCCCCGAGGAACTCGCGCAGAAGATCCGCGAGCAGGCCGCGGTGATGCGCGATCAGGTCAACTACCACCTCGACCGGGCCCGCGCCGCGGCGCTCGCCGGCACGCTCGGCACCTCCACGGAGGTCGAGCCGGCGCTCGCCGGCCTCGTGCGCACCTTCGGGAAGATCTACCGGGACAAGGACATCGCCTACGACGTCCACGTCCCGCCGGGCCTGCGCTTCCGCGGCGAGCGCCAGGATTTCGAGGAGATGGTCGGCAACCTCGTCGACAACGCGTCCAAGTGGGCCCACGGGCGGGTGGCGATCCGGGCCGAGGCGGTGAGCAAGGACGATTATCCCCACCTCGTCGTCGCCATCGAGGATGACGGTCCGGGCCTGCCGCCGGAGGCCCGGCAGGCCGTGCTCGGCCGGGGGCGCCGCCTCGACGAATCGAAGCCCGGCTCGGGACTCGGCCTGTCGATCGTCGCCGACCTCGCCGCCCTGTACCGGGGGCGCTTCACCCTGGAGCAGGCGGCGCTCGGCGGCCTGCGCGCGGTGCTGGAGGTGCCGGGGGACCTGCCGGTCGGCACGGCCGCCCACTGAGGCCGTCGGACGCGTCCGGGCACGTCCGGGCACGTCCGGCCGCGTCCGGGTACGGGCCGGGAGGCGGCGCGCGGCCTCATGGCTCCCGCCCGGGGCCTTGTCATCGCAACAGAGTTGCGTGACACCGAGCCGCCGCCGGGAGGCGTCGTGGCATCACGCCGCCGGCTCCACAGGGCGTGGGGAGGGGCGGGCCGGTGCGGCCCGTTGGCGATAAGGTCCATGACGGCGATCTGGTTCATCCTGGCGGCCATGACCGCGGCGGCCGTGCTCGGCCTGCTCTGGCCGATGTCGCGGCGTGCCGCCGTGCCGACCGGCGAGGCCGGCGGCAGCGGGCTCGCCACCGAGACGGCGTTCTACGAGGATCAGATCGCCGAGATCGACCGCGACCTCGAGCGCGGCCTGATCGCCCCCGACGAGGCCGAGACCGCCAAGGCCGAGGCGGCGCGCCGCCTCCTCCGGTCGAGCCGCGAGGCGCAGCGCGAGGCCGAGGATGCCGGCATCGCCGAGGCCGCGCGCCCGGCCGAGCCGCGCCTGCGCCGCCGGCGCGCCGCCTCGGCCTTCGCGCTCTCCACCATCCCGCTCGTGGCGCTGATCGCCTACGGGCTCTACGGCTCGCCCGAGGTGCCGGCGCAGACCGAGGCCGACCGGCAGGCCGCCCGCGGCGGCGCCGACGAGCTGATGAAGGCGGTCGGGCAGATCGAGGCGCGCCTCGCCCGGGACCCGAACGATGCGCGCGGCTGGGCCGTGCTCGCCCCGGTCTACATGCGCACCGGCCGATTCGACGACGCCGCCCGCGCCTACGGCCACCTCGCGCGGATCAAGGGCGAGACCGCCGACCTCCTGGCCGACCAGGGCGAGGCCCTCACGGCGGCCGGCGACGGCACCGTGTCGCCCGAGGCCAAGGCGCTGTTCGAGAAGGCGCAGGCCAAGGAGCCGAACGCGCCCAAGCCGCGCTTCTACCTCGCCCGCGCGGCCGAGCAGGCCGGCGACACCGGCGAGGCGATCCGCCAGCTCACCGAGCTCGAGGCCAGCAGCCCGCCGAACGCCCCGTGGCTCGGGATCGTCAAGCAGAGCCTCGCCCGCCTCAAGGGCGAGCCGCCCCCGCCCGCGACGCCCCAGGCCGCCCCCGAGATCCCGGCCGAGCAGCAGGCGGCGATTCGCGGCATGGTCGACGGGCTCGACACCCGCCTCAAGAGCGGCGGCGGCACCCCCGACGAGTGGCTGCGGCTCGTCCGGTCCCGGATGGTCCTCGGCGAGCGCGCGCAGGCGACCGACGCCCTGGCCCGCGCGCGCACGGCCCTCGCGGGCGACCCGCAGGGTCTCGCCCAGGTCGAGCAGGGCGCCCGCGCCGTGGGTCTCGGCGCCGAGGGCGCGGCGCCCGCGCCGGCCGAATCGGGCCGGGCGGGACCGGGCGTCCAGGCCGAGAAGGAGGCCGCGATGGCGGCCGTGCGCGCCATGCCGCAGGCGGAGCAGCAGGCGGCGATTCGCGGGATGGTCGAGGGACTCGACCGGCGCCTCGCCGCGCGGGGCGGCACGCCGGACGAGTGGATGCGGCTCGTGCGCTCCTACAGCGCGCTGGGCGAGCGCGACCAGGCGGTGAAGGCGCTCGACCGCGCCCGCATGGCGCTGGCCGCCAACAGCGAGGCGGTGGCGCGGCTCGACGGTCTCGCCCGGGAGCTGGAGCTCCCCGCCAAGCCGAACCCCTGACGCACCGAACCCCTGACGCACCAAACCCTTGGCGCGCCCGTTCCCCGGCGCCACGAAATCGCGAGCCCGCCTCCGTGGAGCGGTCCGTACGACAATCGGTCCCGACGCCCGCCCTTGACCCGCGGGCGCCTGGAGCCGACACCCTCAAGACTAGAATGAGAACGGTTCCGGTCGAGGCGGGTCGCCGCGCGCCGGACCGCGGGGTGGAAGTATCGTGACGCGTAAGAAACGCCGCCTGATCCTGATCGCCGCCTGCGGCAGCGTCCTGGCGCTCGCCGTGGGGCTGATGCTGTACGCCATGAGCGGCTCGATCGTGTTCTTCCGCTCGCCCACCGACATCGCCAAGCAGGCCATCGCCCCGGGCACGCGCCTGCGGCTCGGCGGGCTGGTGAAGGACGGCTCGCTCAGGCGCGGCCCCGACCAGACGGTCGATTTCGCCGTCACCGACACGAACGAGACCGTCGAGGTCCATTACAAGGGCCTGCTGCCGGACCTGTTCCGGGAAGGGCAGGGCGTGGTCGCCGAGGGCGTGCTGGAGCCGGGCGGGCAGTTCCGCGCCGACACGGTGCTGGCCAAGCACGACGAATCCTACATGCCCCGCGAGGTGGCCGACGCGCTGAAGGCGCAGGGGCGCTGGCAGGAGGGCGGCCCGAACAAGGGTGGCCCGGCGCCGAAGCCCGCGACCGCGGCGGCGGACAGCACCCTCGGTCCCCGCAGCGAGCGGTGAGGGAACCCGCATGATCGTCGAGACCGGCCACTTCGCCCTCGCGCTCGCGCTGGCGATCTCCCTCGTCCAGGTGGTGATGCCGATCTGGGCCGCCCGCTCGGGCGATCCGGCCCTGCGCCAGACCGCCTCTCAGGCGGCGCTCGGCGCCTTCGCCTGCGTGCTCTTCGCCTTCGCGGCGCTCACCTACGCGCACGTCACCTCGGACTTCTCGGTCCAGAACGTCGTCGAGAACTCGCACACGCAGAAGCCGCTGATCTACAAGATCTCCGGCGTCTGGGGGAACCATGAGGGCTCGATGCTCCTCTGGGTCCTGATCCTCACCCTGTTCGGCGCCTGCGTGGCGGCGGCCAAGAACTCGGTGCCGCCGCGGCTGCGGGCCAACACCCTGGCCGTGCAGGGGCTGATCACCTTCGTGTTCGTGCTGTTCATCATCACGACCTCGAACCCGTTCACCCGGGTGATCCCGGCCCCGCTCGAGGGCAACGACCTCAACCCGCTGCTGCAGGATCCGGGTCTCGCGGTCCACCCGCCACTGCTCTACGTCGGCTATGTCGGCTTCTCGATCAGCTTCGCCTTCGCGGTGGCCGCGCTGATCGACGGGCGGATCGACGCCGTCTGGGCGCGGGCGGTGCGGCCCTGGACCCTCGCCGCGTGGTGCTTCCTGACGCTCGGGATCGCGATGGGCTCCTACTGGGCCTACTACGAGCTCGGCTGGGGCGGCTGGTGGTTCTGGGACCCGGTGGAGAACGCCTCCCTGATGCCGTGGATCGCCGGCACGGCGCTGCTGCACTCCACCGTGGTGATGGAGAAGCGCGACGCCCTGAAGGTCTGGACGGTGCTGCTCGCCATCCTGACCTTCTCGCTCTCGCTGATCGGCACCTTCCTGGTCCGCTCGGGCGTGATCACCTCGGTGCATTCCTTCGCCACCGACCCAACCCGCGGCGTCTTCATCCTGGCGATCCTGATCCTGTTCATCGGCGGCTCGCTGACGCTGTTCGCGTGGCGGGCGCCGCTGCTGCGGCAGGGGGGACTGTTCGCGCCGATCTCCCGCGAGGGCTCGCTCGTCCTCAACAACCTGTTCCTGGTGGCGGCCTGCGCCACCGTGCTGGTCGGCACGCTCTACCCGCTGGTGCTCGAGATGCTGACGGGCGAGAAGATCACGGTCGGGCCGCCCTTCTTCAATTCCACCTTCGTGCCGCTGGCGATCCCGCTGCTGCTGATCGTGCCCATGGGCCAGGCGCTGGCCTGGAAGCGCGGCGACGTGCTCGCCGCCGCCCAGCGCCTGTTCGCCGCGCTGGCGGTCGCCCTGGTGGTCGGCTTCGCGGTGCTGGCGCTGACTTGGGGCGGGCCGGTGCTGGCGCCGGTCGGGATCGGCCTCGGCGCCTACCTGCTGATCGGGTCCGCCCTGGAGATCGTCACCCGCGCCCGCGGCTACGGGGCGAGCCGCGCCCGGTCCCTCGGACAGATCGGCCGCCGCGCCGTCGGCCTGCCGCGCTCGGCCTGGGGCACCGCCATCGCCCATGCCGGGGTCGGCGTGGTGGTGCTGGGCATCGCCGCGCAGGGCTGGGCCACCGAGGGGCTGGCGACCCTCAAGCCCGGCGAGAGCCTGGCGACGGGGCCCTACGTGGCGACCCTGGACCGGGTCGCACCGCGCAAGGGACCGAACTACGAGGAGGCCGCCGCCTACCTGACGATCCGCACCCGCGGGGGCGACGAGGTCGGGAAGGTCGAGACCGGCAAGCGCTTCTACCCGAGCCGCAAGATGGCCGTGACGGAATCGGGGCTGCTGACCAACGGTGTCAGCCAGGTCTACGCGAGCCTCGGGGAGATCGGGCAGGACGGCGGCGTCGGCCTGCGCCTCTACTACAAGCCGCTGGTCCTGCTGATCTGGCTCGGGGCGGTGGTGATGGCGCTGGGCGGCGGCCTGTCGCTCACGGACCGGCGAATGCGCGTGGGCGTCCCCGCAAAGGCGAAGGCGCGGCCGCTCCCGGTCGCGGTGCCGGCCGAGTGATGGCGCGCCGTTCGCTCCGCCCGGCGCTGGCCGCGCTCGCCCTGCTGGCGTCACTGCCGGCCCTGGCGGTGCAGCCCGACGAGGTGCTGAAGGATCCCGCGCTGGAGCACCGCGCCCGGGAGATCTCGGCCGAACTGCGCTGCCTCGTCTGCCAGAACCAGTCGATCGACGATTCCGACGCGCCGCTCGCCAAGGACCTGCGCCTGATCGTCCGCGAGCGGCTGGAGAAGGGCGACAGCGACACGGCGGTGCTCGACTACGTCGTGGCCCGCTACGGCGAGTTCGTGCTGCTGCGCCCGGTCTTCGCGCTGCACACCCTGCTGCTGTGGCTGACCCCGGTGCTCGCGGTGCTGCTCGGCGGGCTCGGAATCTGGCGCCTCGCCCGCCGCCGCCCGCCCGCGCCGGCCCGGAACCTGTCGGCCGCCGAGCAGGCGGAGGTCGCGGCGCTGCTGCGACGGGAGTAGAATCGCCGCCGGAAGCGATTCGCCCGCCCCGTTCGGCACGAGTCTTGGATCGGGCCTCGCAGACCGCACGATCGGCGACGCGCCCGGGGCAGGACGATGACGGCCGCTACGCTCACCATCTCGAGCCGCAACTACTCCTCGTGGTCCCTGCGGGGCTGGCTGATCTGCCGGATGGCCGGGCTCGACTTCCGGACGGAGGTCCTGTCCGGCACCGACGCCACCACCCGGGCGGAGCTGCTGCACCTGTCGCCCTCGTTCCTGGTGCCCCGCCTGCGCCACGGCGACGTGGTCGTCTGGGACACGCTGGCGATCGCCGAGTATCTCGCCGAGACTTTCCCGGAGGCCGGCTTCCTGCCCGGCAACGTGGCGGAGCGCGCCCATTGCCGGTCGATCTCGGGGGAGATGCATTCTGGCTTCGTCAATCTGCGCTCGGCGCTGCCGATGAACCTGCGCGCCTTCCACCCCGATTTCCGCGTGTTCAACGGTGCCAAGGCCGATATCGAGCGCATCGTCACGATTTTCGACGATTGCCTGGACCGCTACGAGGGGCCGTACCTGTTCGGCGCGCGGCCGTGCCTCGCCGACGCGATGTTCGCCCCGGTCTGCACCCGCTTCCGCACCTACGACGTCGCGCTGCCGCCCCGCGCCGCCGCCTACCGCGACACGATCCTGCACTGGCCGCTGATGGTCGAGTGGGCGGAGGCCGCCGCCGATGAGCCGGACGAGATCGAGGAACTCGAGATGGAGTTCTGACGCGGCCGAGGCTGCCGTCTTGGAGCCCGCCACCGTCCTTGCGAGCGGAGCGAAGCAATCCAGTCGCGCCACGCTTGCCGAGGTCGCGCTGCCCTGGATTGCTTCGCTCCGCTCGCAAGGACGGAGTGCTCTAACTGGACGTTCCGGACCCGACCTGGTGGAATGCAGTTTCTTGCAGGGCACAAATTTATGTTGCGACGCAAGCGACAAATCCTGACTGCCGGTCGGATCTGAAAAATCGCGCTGCGGCAACAGGTTAACGAACTGGCTCCGCTCCTCAGGCCTGCGCGTTACAGCTCGACAAACGTCCTTTGTCGCCCGACCGGACAGCGCGATTGATGCCATTCGGCATTTCTGTTCCTCTTCGCATTAGAACAGGAACAGACTGGGCTGGAAACCATGGCGCGTCACGAGCCCTGGAGCGCGGAGCGCGCATCCGGGATCATCGCCGAGCACACCCATCTCGAGGGGGCCACGCTGCCGATCCTGCACGCGCTGCAGGAAACCTTCGGCTACGTGGATTCCGGTGCCGTGCCGCTGATCGCGGACGCGCTGAACCTGTCGCGCGCCGAAGTCCACGGCTGCATCACCTTCTACCACGACTTCCGGGCGCACCCCGCCGGCCGCCACGAGGTGAAGCTGTGCCGGGCCGAGGCCTGCCAGGCCATGGGCTCGGACAAGCTGCACCGCGAGATCCTGGGCCGCCTCGGCTGCGGCTGGCACGAGACCACCGCCGACGGCAGCGCCACGGTCGAGCCGGTCTACTGCCTCGGCCTCTGCGCCAACGGCCCCGCCGCGCTGGTGGACGGTGAGCCCGTCGCGCACCTGACCGCCGACGCCCTCGAAGCTGCCCTGACGGAGGTGCGCCAGTGAGCGTCACGCTCTACGTTCCGCGCGACGCCGTCGCCCTCGGGCTCGGCGCCAACAAGGTTGCCCGCGCCCTCTTCGCCGGCGCCGAGCGCCGCGGCCTGGACGTCACCATCGTCCGCACCGGCTCCCGCGGCCTGTTCTGGCTGGAGCCGATGGTCGAGGTCGGCACCCCCGAGGGGCGCGTCGCCTACGGGCCGGTGACGGTCAAGGACGTCGATGCCCTGCTGGATGCCGGCCTGACCACGGGCGGCGACCACGCCCTGCGCCTCGGCGATCCGGAGAAGATCCCCTACCTCGCCCGGCAGCAGCGCCTGACCTTCCACCGCTGCGGCGTGGTCGACCCGGTCTCCGTGGACGATTACCGGGCCCATGGCGGCTACCGCGGCCTCGAGGCCGCCCTTAAGCTCGATGCCGAAGGCATCGTGGCGGCGGTGCGCGATTCCGGCCTGCGCGGCCGGGGCGGTGCCGGCTTCCCGGCCGGCATCAAGTGGAACACCGTGATGCTCGCCAAGGCGGACCAGAAATACGTGGTCTGCAACGCCGACGAGGGCGATTCCGGCACCTTCGCCGACCGGATGATGATGGAGGGCGACCCCTTCAACCTCATCGAGGGCATGACCATCGCGGGCGTCGCGACCGGCGCCACCCGCGGTTACATCTACCTCCGCTCCGAGTACCCGCAGGCCTTCGCCACCCTGAAGGAGGCGATCGCCAACGGCGTGACGGCCGGCGTGCTCGGCGACAACATCCTGGGCTCGGGCAAGACCTTCCACCTGGAAGTGCGCCTCGGCGCCGGAGCCTATATCTGCGGCGAGGAGACCTCGCTGCTGGAGAGCCTGGAGGGCAAGCGCGGCATCGTGCGGGCGAAGCCGCCGATCCCCGCGCTCAAGGGCTTCCTGGGCAAGCCGACGCTGGTCAACAACGTCATGACCTTCACGGCCGTGCCGTGGATCCTGGAGAACGGGGCCAAGGCCTACGCCGATTACGGCATGGGACGGTCGCTCGGCACCCTGCCGATCCAGCTCGCCGGCAACGTCAAGCATGGCGGCCTGATCGAGATGGCCTTCGGCATCACCCTCCGGCAGGTGATCGAGGATTTCGGCGGCGGCACCCGTTCGGGCCGGCCGGTCCGTGCCGTGCAGGTCGGCGGGCCGCTCGGGGCCTACTTCCCCGACCATCTCCTCGACACGCCCCTCGACTACGAGGCGATGGCGGCCAAGAAGGGCCTCGTCGGCCACGGCGGCATCGTGGTGTTCGACGACACCGTCGACATGGCCTCCCAGGCCCGCTTCGCCTTCGAGTTCTGCGCCACCGAGTCCTGCGGCAAGTGCACCCCGTGCCGCATCGGCGCGACCCGCGGCGTCGAGACCATGGACAAGGTGATCGCCGGCATCCGGCCGGACGCGAATCTCAAGCTGGTCGAGGATCTCTGCGAGGTCATGACCGACGGGTCGCTCTGCGCCATGGGCGGGCTGACGCCCATGCCGGTGATGAGCGCGATCACCCATTTCCCCGAGGATTTCAGGCGCGCCGGCGATCTGCCGGCCGCGGCCGAGTGAGGAGACGTCGATGGGCCTGATCAAGGAGATCGACTACGGCACGCCGATCCGCGTCAGCGAGCAGACGGTGACGCTGACGATCGACGGCATGTCGGTGACGGTGCCGGCCGGCACCTCGGTGATGGCGGCGGCGATGCAGGCCGGGACACAGATCCCGAAGCTCTGCGCCACCGACTCGCTGGAGCCGTTCGGCTCCTGCCGCCTCTGTCTCGTGGAGATCGAGGGCCGGCGCGGCACCCCGGCCTCCTGCACGACCCCGGCCGAGAACGGCATGGTGGTGCACACGCAGAACGAGAAGCTCGCCAAGCTCCGCAAGGGCGTGATGGAGCTCTACATCTCCGACCATCCCCTCGACTGCCTGACCTGCGCGGCGAACGGCGACTGCGAGCTGCAGACCCAGGCGGGCGTCGTCGGCCTGCGCGACGTGCGCTACGGCTACGAGGGCGACAACCACGTCCGGCCGAGCTCGGAGAAGTACCTGCCGAAAGACGAGTCGAACCCGTACTTCACCTACGACCCGTCGAAGTGCATCGTCTGCAACCGCTGCGTCCGCGCCTGCGAGGAGGTGCAGGGCACCTTCGCGCTGACCATCGCGGGCCGCGGCTTCGACAGCCGCGTGGCCGCTGGCCCAACCAACTTCTTCGAGTCCGAGTGCGTCTCCTGCGGCGCTTGCGTCCAGGCGTGTCCGACGGCCACGTTGCAGGAAAAATCGATCCACGCGTACGGCCAGCCCGAGCACGCGGAGGTGACGACCTGCGCGTATTGCGGTGTCGGCTGCTCGTTCAAGGCCGAGATGCAGGGCGAGCGCGTCGTCCGCATGGTCCCCTACAAGGGCGGCAAGGCCAACGAGGGCCATAGCTGCGTGAAGGGCCGCTTCGCCTACGGCTACGCCACCCACAAGGACCGCATCACCAAGCCGATGATCCGCGAGAAGATCACGGATCCGTGGCGCGAAGTGTCCTGGGAGGAGGCGATCGACCGCGCGGCCTCCGAGTTCAAGCGGATCCAGGCCAAGTACGGCAAGGATTCGGTCGGCGGCATCACCTCGTCGCGCTGCACCAACGAGGAGGCCTACCTCGTCCAGAAGCTCGTGCGCGCCGCCTTCGGCAACAACAACGTCGACACCTGCGCCCGCGTCTGCCACTCGCCGACCGGCTACGGCCTGATGTCGACGCTCGGCACCTCGGCCGGCACCCAGGACTTCAAGTCGGTCGAGAAGTCCGACGTGATCCTGGTGATCGGCGCGAACCCGACGGACGGCCACCCGGTCTTCGGCTCGCGCATGAAGAAGCGGCTGCGCGAGGGCGCCAAGCTGATCGTCGCCGATCCGCGCAAGATCGACCTCGTGAAGTCGCCCCACATCAAGGCCGACTATCATCTGCCGCTGAAGCCCGGCTCCAACGTCGCCTTCATCAACTCGCTGGCGCACGTGATCGTCACCGAGGGGCTGATCGACGAGGCCTATGTCCGCGAGCGCTGCGACCTCGCCGAGTTCGAGTCCTGGGCCCGGTTCATCGCCGACGAGCGCCACTCCCCGGAGAACCAGCAGTCCTTCACCGGCCTCGACCCCGAGCAGGTCCGCGGGGCGGCCCGGCTCTACGCCAAGGGTGGCGCGGCCGGCATATACTACGGGCTGGGCGTCACCGAGCACAGCCAGGGCTCGACCATGGTCATGGGCATGGCCAACATCGCCATGGCCACCGGCAACATCGGCAAGCTCGGCGCCGGTGTGAACCCGCTGCGCGGCCAGAACAACGTGCAGGGCTCCTGCGACATGGGCTCGTTCCCGCACGAGCTCACGGGCTACCGCCACGTCTCGGACGACGCGACCCGCGAGAGCTTCGAGGCCCTCTGGGGCGCCAAGCTCGACAACGCGCCGGGCCTGCGCATCACCAACATGCTGGACGAGGCCGTCGAGGGCACGTTCAAGGGCATGTACATCCAGGGCGAGGACATCGCCCAGTCGGATCCCGACACGCACCACGTGACCTCGGGCCTGATGGCGATGGAGTGCATCGTCGTCCAGGACCTGTTCCTGAACGAGACCGCCAAGTACGCCCACGTCTTCCTGCCGGGCGCCTCGTTCCTCGAGAAGGACGGGACCTTCACCAACGCCGAGCGCCGCATCTCGCGGGTCCGCAAGGTCATGGCCCCGATGGGCGGCTACGGCGACTGGGAGGGCACGGTGCTGCTCTCCAACGCGCTGGGCTACCCCATGAACTACAATCACCCGTCCGAGATCATGGACGAGATCGCCTCGCTCACCCCGAGCTTCACCGGCGTGTCCTACGCCAAGCTCGACGAGCTCGGCTCGGTGCAGTGGCCCTGCAACGAGAAGGCGCCGCTCGGCACGCCGATGATGCACGTGGACCGGTTCGTCCGCGGCAAGGGCCGGTTCATGATCACCGAGTTCGTGGCCACCGAGGAGCGGACGGGGGCGAAGTTCCCGCTGATCCTCACCACGGGCCGGATCCTGTCCCAGTACAATGTCGGCGCGCAGACCCGGCGCACCGAGAACTCGCGCTGGCACGAGGAGGACGTGCTGGAGATCCACCCGTTCGACGCGGAGCTGCGCGGCATCGTCGACGGCGACCTCGTCGCCCTGGAGAGCCGCTCGGGCGATATCGCCCTGAAGGCCAAGGTCTCCGAGCGGATGCAGCCGGGCGTGGTCTACACGACCTTCCACCACGCCAAGACCGGCGCCAACGTCATCACCACCGACTACTCGGACTGGGCGACCAACTGCCCCGAGTACAAGGTGACGGCGGTGCAGGTCCGGCGGACCAACCGGCCCTCCGACTGGCAGGCGAAGTTCTACGAGGAGGACTTCTCCCTGACCCGGATCGCCCAGACCCTCGACGCGGCAGAGTAAGAGTTTCCGATGAGCGCCGTGACGCAGGCGGACAAGCTCGTCCGCATGGCCAACCAGATCGCGACCTTCTTCCGGTCCTACCCGGAGGAGGAGGCGGTGGCCGGGATCCAGAAGCACATCAAGGCGTTCTGGACGCCCAAGATGATCGCGCATCTCGAGGCCGCCCTGCCGGAGCAGGGCGACCGGGTCGACGGCTACGTGCGGCGGGCGCTGCGGGGCGAGGAGCCGGCGGCCGACAGCCCGGTGCGGCCCGCGACCCGGAATCCGCAACTCGCGGGCGCGGGCGCCAGCGACGCGGGCTGAGCCGCCCGAGGCCGGGCGGGACCCACAGCCCGCGCCACGCCTGGCCGGCGCGCAGTCACGCGAAGCACCCCTGTCCCGACTGGGAGCGGGGGTGCTTCGCGGTCGATGCGGTTTCCGGGTCACCGACCGGTTCCGCCGTCCTCGCGAGCGGAGCGAAGCAATCCAGCAGCGCCCCGCTCTGCACGATGGCGCGACCCTGGGTCACTTCGCTGCGCTCGCGACGACGGAGCGCGCCGTCTGAACCGAGAACCGCCTGAGCCGATGTGGAAAGGCGGTGGGCGGCGGCACTGCGGGACGGTCGGGTGCCCGGCCGTCTCCCGCCCGGCGGACCCGGCGACGCCGGCCGCCGGGCCCCGAGGCGTCAGTTCTTCAAAGCGACGGTGAAGTCGGCCTCGGTCTTGCCGCGGATCTCGTCCTCGGTGACGCCGTCGGCGAGCTCGATGAGCCTCATGCCGCCGTCGCCCTTCTTGTCGATCTCGAACACGCCGAGATCGGTGATCACCAGGTCGACCACCTGCGTGCCGGTGAGCGGCAGGTCGCAGGCCTTGAGCAGCTTCGGGCTCTCGGTGCCGTCCTTGTTCTTGGCGACGTGCTCCATCACCACGACCACGCGCTTCACGCCGGCCACGAGGTCCATGGCGCCGCCCATCCCCTTCACCATCTTGCCAGGGATCATCCAGTTGGCGAGGTCGCCGTTGCCGGCCACCTGCATGGCGCCGAGGATCGACAGGTTGATGTGCCCGCCGCGGATCATCCCGAAGGAATCCGCCGAGGAGAAGTAGCTCGTCGTCGGCAGAGCGGTGATCGTCTGCTTGCCGGCGTTGATCAGGTCCGGGTCCTCCTCACCCTCGTAGGGGAAGGGGCCCATGCCCAGCATGCCGTTCTCCGACTGGAGCTGCACCGACATGCCCTCGGGGATGTAGTTCGACACCAGCGTCGGGATGCCGATCCCGAGATTCACGTAGAAGCCGTCCTCCAGCTCTTTGGCGGCGCGCGCCGCCATCTGCTCGCGGGTCCAGGCCATCGTTCTCGCTCCCTTCCCGTCCGATCAGTGCGTGCCGCCGCCGGCCGCCGCGGCCGGGGTGCTGTCGCCGCGCTTGCGCGTGGTGCGCTGCTCGATGCGCTTGTCGCGCTGCCCGACGTCGATGATGCGCTTCACGAAGATGCCGGGCGTGTGGATCGTGTCCGGATCGATCTCGCCCGGCTTCACGAGGTGCTCGACCTGCGCCACCGTCATCTTGGCGGCGGTGGCCATCATCGGGTTGAAGTTGCGCGCGGTCATCCGGTAGCGGAGGTTGCCCTCGGTGTCGCCCGTGTGGGCGTGGACCAGGGCGAGGTCGGCGAACAGGCCGCGCTCCATGACGTACTGCTCGCCGTCGAACTCGCGGACTTCCTTGCCCTCGGCGACCTTGGTGCCGACGCCGGTCTTGGTGAAGAAGGCCGGGATGCCGGCGCCGCCGGCGCGGATCCGCTCGGCCAGCGTGCCCTGCGGGTTGAACTCGATCTCCAGCTCACCGCCGAGGTACTGCCGGGCGAACTCCTTGTTCTCGCCCACGTAGGACGAGATCATCTTGGCGACCTGGCGGGTGTCCAGGAGCTTGCCGAGACCGACCCCGTCGATGCCGGCATTGTTCGACACGACGGTGAGGCCCTTGACGCCGGAGAGGCGCACCGCCTCGATCAGCTCGTCGGGGATGCCGCAGAGGCCGAAGCCGCCGCACATCACCATCATGTCGTCGCGCAGGAGGCCGGCCAGGGCCGCGGCGGCATCCGTGTAGACCTTCTTCATCGAACCGTCCTTTTCCCGCCCGACCCGACCGGCCGAAACCTCGGGACGCGCGTGTCCTCGCGCCTGCTCTCCCCGATTCCGCGCGCGAAATCCAGTGGTGCACCGCACCGGCCGGCGCGGTCCCGGGCGATCCGTAACCGGCACTGCGCTGGGGAGGGCAGGGCGGCCCTGCGCGGGCGCGGCAGACAAAGCCGGCCGGGGACGCTAAGTTGCCCACTCGACGTGCAGACCCTGCCGGGCCGTGGCAGCCCGAGGGGCCGGCGCGGCGCCCGGCTTCCGGCCACAGCCGCCGCCCTCTCGGAGCATGATGTCGCTGCGCCGCCCGATCTTCATCCTCGCTCTCGGGAGCCTGATCGCGGCCGGCCTCGGCCTGCGCGACTGGCCCCTGGAGGATGGCCGGGCCACGGCCTTCGCCCGCCGCGCCTTCGACGCCTACGGCCTCGGGCTGACGCTGCAGGGGCCCGCGCGCCTCGCGGTGCTGCCCTGGCCGCGCCTGACCCTCGACCGCGTCCGGCTCGCTGCCGGTTCCGACGGCCCGGTCCTGGCGGACGAGGGCCGTCTGACCATCGATCTCGACCCGCTGAGCCTCCTCGGCGGCCGCGCCGCGGTGAGCGGCCTCCGCCTGGAGGGCGCGCGGCTGTCGGACGACCCCGCCGGCTGGGACGCCCCCCTCGCGCGCCTCGCCGAGCAGGCCCGATCCGGCGAGACGGCCCGGCCGCGCCGGATCGTCGTGCGCGACGCGCGCCTCGCCGCCGGCGACACGGCCCGGGACATCGACCTCGACATCGCGTGGCCGCTCTGGGGCAAGGCCGCCGAGGGCCGCGCCAGCCTCATCTGGCGCGGCGTGCCGACCCGGATCGCCCTCAGCCACCTGCGTCCGGCCGAGATGGCCCAGCGCCGCGGGAGCCCGTTCACCGCGGAGATCACGTGGCCGGACGGCCGCCTCGCGGCGGACGGAACGGTGGCGCCGCCGGCGGAGGGGAGCGCGCTGCCCGTCATGTCCGGGCAGGTCCGGTTCGAGACGCGATCCCTGCCGGAGAGCTTGGCCTGGATCGGCCGCGATATGCCGCTGGCGCCGCTCGCCGGCGCCTTCTCGGTCGACGGCCGGTTCGAGACGAGCGAGCGGTCCGTCTCGTGGCCGAGCCTGCGCATCGGCCTGGGTCAGAACGTGCTCGAGGGGGCCGGCGCCGTCGCGTTCGGGCCCGGCAAGGCGCCGCGCCTCTCGGTGCAGGCGACCCTGGCGGCCGAGACACTCGATCTCACGCCTCTCGTCGCGGATCTGTCGCGGCTCCTCGACCCCGCGCCCGCGTCGATCGCCCTGGCGCCCTTCACGCGCGGCGACCTCGACCTGCGCCTGTCGGCGGCCGAGGGGCGCGCCGGCGCCGTCCGGGTGCAGGATCTGGCGGCGAGTGTCCTGGTGCGGGAGGCCGCCCTGGAGGTCGCGGTGAACCGGGCCCGGATCCAGGACGGCACGTTCAAGGGGCGCGTCAACCTGAGGAGCGGGTCCGATCCGGCCGCGACCGAACTGCGCACGCAGGGAAGCCTCGACCGCGTCGACCTCGGCGCGCTGCTCGGCGAGATCGGCGCGGCCCGCTGGGTGGTGGGGCCCGTGCAGGGGCATTTCGCCCTCGAATCCAGGGCCCGGGACACGGTCGGATTGCTGGCGCACCTGAATGGCCGGGCCACGCTCGCCATGGACGGTGGTGCCATCGCGGGCCTCGACCTCGCCGACGTCATCCACCGCAACGGCGCGGTGGCGTCCGGCGCCCTGGCGCGCCGCAACGGCCGGACGGCCTTCGAGCGGGCCGTGGTGACGCTGCGCTTCGCCGACGGCGTGGGCGAGATCGCCGAGTCGGGTCTCCTGGGGCCGAGCGTCGGGGCGACCCTGCACGGCCAAGTCTCGCTGCCGGAGCGTCGGCTCGATGCCAAGGGCGACCTCGTCCTGCGTCCGCCCGGCGATTCCTCCCGCGGGATCCTGTTCGCGGTGACGGGCCCCTGGAGCGCCCTGACGGCTCAGACGGTCGCGCACAGCGAGATCCCCGACCCGGTCGGCCGGTACGGGGGCGCGATGCTCCCCGACCCGCTCAAACTGCCCGCCACGCTCGGCCTGCCCGGCAACGCCCGCGCGTACGCGCCGTGACCGCGGCGCCATGGCGCCGGCTCCGGCCAAGCTCTAAGATCGGGCCTCGAACGCCTTCATGATCCCCATGCGCCGCCTGCTCATCGAGGAACCCGTGACTCGCGCGGGGCCGCTGGCCCGGCGGCTCGCCGTGTTCTCCGTCATCGCCACCGGGATCGCCCTGGTCCTCGTCCGGGATCCGCGCTCCGACACGGACGCCGCCCTCGTGGCGCTCGTGGCCGGGCTCGGCGTCGCGCTGCTGGCGGCCGCGGCCGCGATCTTCGCCTTCGTGCGGGTCTGGCGCGAGGGCGCCCGCGGTCTCGGGGCCGCCCTCGCCGGATTGATCCTGGCGCTGGCGGTTCTCGGCTACCCCGCCTTCCTGGGCCTGCGCGGCCTGCGTCTTCCCGCCCTGTCGGACATCACCACCGACATCGACAATCCGCCGGCCTTCTCGCGCTCGCGGGCGGCCTTCGCGGCCCGCGGCGGACGCTACCCGGCGGACCCGAGCCCGGCTGCGCGCGAGAGCCAGCGCGGCGCCTACCCGCAGATCGCGCCGCTGACCCTCGATATCGGCGCCGACGAGGCCTTCGAACTCGCCCGGCAGGCTGCCCTGAAGCGGCACTGGCAGATCGTCGAGGCGATCCGGCCGGGCGGCCGGACCGGGAACGGCCGGATCGAGGCCGTGGCGCGGGGGCTGATCCTCAACCTGCCGGACGATGTCACCGTGCGCATCCGTCCCCGCGCCGACGGGGCGCGGATCGACGTGCGCTCGGCCTCGCGGCTCGGCGGCCGCGATTTCGGCAGCAATGCCGACCGGATCCGGGCCTATCTCGACGACGTCGCCAACCTCGCCCTCGCGGTGAAGTGAGCCGCCGCGCCTCTCAGGCCGGCGCGTAGGTGCCGTCGAGGCGGGGGGCGCCGTCGCAGGACGCGAGCCCGCGTCCGACCAGATCCTCCAGGTGGGCGAAGACCGACAGCGCCGCCGCGCCGCGGAGCCGGGGATCGAGCCCCTGGTAGATCGCAGCGACGATGTCGGCGATCCGCCCGTCGCCGGCGGCCAGCCGCGCGCGGATCGCCGCCTCGCGCTGGCGGCGATGCCCGGCGAGCCCGCGGAGGAACCGGGCGGGCTCGCGCACCGGTCCGCCATGGCCCGGCCAGTAGACCGTCTCGTCGCGCCCGCGCAGCTTGTCGAGGGAGTCCATGTAGGCCCGCATCGCGCCGTCGGGCGGCGCCACAATCGTGGTCGACCACGCCATGACGTGGTCGCCCGAGAACAGCGCCCGCGCCTCCGGCAGCGCGAAGGCGAGATGGTTCATCGTGTGCCCGGGGGTCTCGACGGCCACGAGGGTCCAGCCCGGGCCGGACACGGCGTCGCCCTCCACCATGATCCGTTCCGGCGCGTGCGCCCGGTCGGCGCTCGCGTCGAGCATCGGGGTCTCCGCTTCCGACAGGGCCCGCGCGGCCCTGTGCGGCGCGCATCCGACGATCGGCGCGCCGGTGCGCGCGGCGAGCAGCCTTGCTCCGGGCGAGTGATCCCGATGGGTGTGGGTGACCACGATGGCCTCGACCCGCTCGGTGCCGAGATCCCGAAGCAGCGCGTCGACATGGGCCGGATCGTCCGGGCCCGGATCGATCACCGCGACGCGCTCCTGGCCCACCACGTAGGTGCAGGTGCCGCTCGCCGTGAACGGGCCTCCGTTCGGCGCGACCCGCCGGCGGATCAGCGGCGCGACCCGGTCCAGCCGGCCGGCCGGAGGCATCGACGGATCGAAGGTCAGGGTGGTCTCGTCGGTGTCCGCCATCGCGATCCCGTGCGATCGATACGACGGTTCCTTGGACGGTTCGCGGCCGCGTGGCAATCGCCCCTGGGGCCTAGGGGATGGGAGGCCGCGGTGCGAGGCATTCTGGGAGGGCGGTAGGACCTGCCCGCTGTCCTGCCGGTGATCCTGACGCAGGGGTGATGCTGTCCGGCGCCTGTGGAGGAACGCGGAAGGGGTCGTGTCCGCTCCGGGGTCGCGCGCGTCCCGCGATCAGTCCTGCCGGCGCGGTTGCCGTGCGCGCACGCGGACCGGTACGGGCGCCGGTGCCGGCATGAGACCGAGTGCGGCCGCGCGCAGGGCGTCGCCGGCCCTGTCGACAATCTCGGTCACGCGCGCCGCCATCGCGGCGGCCTTCGATCGAACGGCACTCTTGGCAGATTGCAGCATCGCAAATCCCGGATCGAGCCTTAAGACCTATCTTCGAACGCTAGCGCCCCTGTCTCGTTCCGTCACCCCATGTCGCGGCCGGCGCTCGCGCCCGCGGAGACCCACAGGACTTCGCGATGGGGGCGGAACCGGAGCGAAACCTTGGCGTTTTCGTGTTCAGAACGACGCGGCCCGCCCGCGTTGGTACCTTCTAAGGATACGAACCATGCTCGGTTGGGCCGTAACTTTTCTCGTCGTCGCTCTCGTGGCCGCTCTGCTTGGGTTCGGCGGCATCGCCGGCACCGCCATGGAGGCGGCCAAGCTGGTCTTCTTCGTCGCGATCGTCCTGTTCGCCATCTCGGCCGTCGTCGGTCTGATGCGGGGCCGTTCGCCGACACTTTGACCGAGGGCCGGAGCGGCCGGCCCCGTTCAGCGGGCCGTCGCACGGACCCACGGAAGAGCCGTCGCCGCAGGGCGGCGGCTTTTTCCATCGCGGCGCTGCCATCGCGCGCCGTTGCAGGGGTGGATTGCCCCGGTCACCGGACGGGGGTTTCAGGCCTTGCGGTCGGCGCTGTCGAGCTTGGCGATCAGTTCGGCGAAGCGGTCGGGTACGGGCTGCTGCGTGACCGTGTCGTACATCGCGCGCAGCTGCGCGGCGATGCGGTTCCGGGTCTGGTCGCTTAGGCCGCCCTTGCCCCTGGCGCGGTCGGACAGGTCGGAGGCGGCCGTGCCGCCGGAGCTGTTCTCGGACTCCGACAAGCGATCCGAAGCGGTCTCGACGTGCGGATCGCGCGCGCGAAGACCGGTCTCCTTTCCCTGGTCCACCATCAACACGCCCCTTGTTGCCGAAGTCGGCCCGGCCGCATTGTGCTGCGGCTCGACATACGCCATGGCTGCGCCGGCAACGCCTGCGCGCCGGCATCGGTTCCGCTGGGGGGTGGAACGGAGTGCGGGCGTCCGCGTTGGGCGGTAGGCTGCGCAGGACAGAAAGCCGGCCCCGGCAGGCCCTCGGTGACGGATCGAGGCGTTCGCGGCCGGGCAACACGGCGAGGCACAGGGGATCGAATGTCGACATCGCAACTCGTGGTACAGCACCTGCCGTACCTGCGCCGCTACGCGCGCGCGCTCACGGGTAGCCAAGTGGCGGGTGACGCGTACGTCGCCGCCACCCTGGAGACCCTCGTCAACGAGCCGGACACGCTCGGTCGCAGCACCAACATCAAGGCCGACCTGTTCCGCGTCTTCACGCGGATCTGGAACTCGCTCTCGGTCAACGGCCGCAGCGAGCAGGTCCAGCACGACCTGCCAGCGGAGGTCCGCCTCGGCCAGATCACCCCGCTGCCGCGCCAGGCCTTCCTGCTCTCCTGCCTCGAGGGCTTCTCCGAGGAGGACGCGGCGATCATTCTGGGCGTCGACGTGTCCGAGGTTCGCGACCTCGTGGACGAGGCCGGTCGCGAGCTCGCCGCCGACATGGCGACCGAGATCCTCATCATCGAGGACGAGCCCCTGATCGCGATGGATCTGGAGGCGCTGGTCGAGGGTCTCGGCCACAACGTCATCGGTGTCGCCCGCACCCGCACCGAAGCGATCAAGATCGCCGGCGAGGGCAAGCGCCCCGGCCTGATCCTGGCCGACATCCAGCTCGCCGACGGCTCCTCCGGCCTCGACGCCGTGAACGACCTCCTGAAATCCTTCGAGGTGCCGGTGATCTTCATCACCGCCTATCCCGAGCGCTTCCTCACCGGTGAGCGGCCCGAGCCGGCGTTCCTGATCGCCAAGCCGTTCCAGCCCGCGAACGTCTCGGCGGTGATCAGCCAGGCGCTGTTCTTCCAGCAGACCGCCCGTCGGCGGGAAGCCAAGACGGCCTGAGATGACGGCCTGAGGTCAGGCTTGGCGGTTCGCCCCCGGGAATGACCCGGGGCGCCCGCGACCGAGAGTGGCGACAACGAAAAAGCCCCGGCTCACGCCGGGGCTTTTTCGTTGTCGGTCCGCACGCCCTCGTCGGTCGCCGCGCACAAAAAAACGGGCCGGAGAGAGCTCCAGCCCGTCGCGAAGGTTCCGGCCGATGCACAAGGGGAATGCGGGGAGGACCAGGTGGCCGGGTGCACAGAGAACGGGTGCCGGCGCGGGAGGTTCCAGAATGGGCGCTTTTTCGTGAGGCGTGCTTTTTCTGCCACGAACCGGGGCTGTGGATAGCGGGCGTGCGCCGCCGCACCAACAGCCGAGCTGCGTTCGAATACTCAGGCTTCGTAGACACGAGACAGTCTAGGAACCTACGATTGCAGGGCGCGTTGTACGAACATCCTGTCAAGCTCTCGCAATGAGGTCGGGGCGATGCTGCGGTCTGGTTTCATCCTGGGCGTGAGTGCTCCTGCGGCTCTTCTCACCGTTCTGGTCCAGCCGGTGGTTCGCGACACGGCGGATCGGTGGACGATGCCGGTCCCGACCGCGCAGACCATTTCGGCGCCGCTGCCCGGGATGCGACCCGTGTCGCTGTCGATCAGCCCGACGCGGGTGGCGGGGGTGCAGCGCCTCGACAGCCGGAACGCCCCGGTGGCCGGCGAGGCGCAGGATCTGGAGATCAAGCCGATCCTGCGGCAGCCGCCGCGGCGCATGCGCGAGGGGTGCGAGGCGGCGCTGAGCTCCCTAGTCGGTCCCGAGGCGCGCCGCATGACCCCCGGCCGCTGCATTTCCTGATCGGCGCCGACAAGGACTGGAAATCAGAAGGCCCCGCCGTCTCGGCGGGGCCTTCTGCTGTGTGGATCGGCCCTAGATCGCGATCCGCGGCCTAAACTTGAAACGAAAACGGCGCCCGTCACGAGGGACGCGGCGCCGCTACGCGGTACGGAACGGCAGCGGCCTCACTCGGCCCGGCCGGTCCCCGTGGACTGACCGCCCTTGCGGCCGGCGGACGAGGCGAGTTCACGGTCCTGCGAGAAGGAGCGCTTCTCGGCCGGAACGCTGCGGCCGCCCTTGCTGGCGATCTCGCGCTGCCGCTCCAGGTCCATCGAGGCAAAGCCTCGCTTCGAGGTCGAATTTCCGGACGCCATCAGTTCCTCCTCAGGCTTCGCTTCACCCCGCAACAACCTTCAGCAATAACCAAGGTTCCTGTCCCGAGACCTGCTCAAGCTTCCGACAGCTAAGCTTGGCAGCAACCCCGACTTGTGTGCCGCGTTGGTCGACATTCGACCTTGGTTGAAGTCCGCGTCGGGTCCGACAGGCCCGGAGGCCCGGCGAGTCGTCCCGGGCGGACGGCGCGGCCTCACGGCACGAGAGAAGGGTTTTCACGCATGACGAACCGCAACATGGTCAAGGATGCCGCTCCGGGGGCACAGGCCACGCAGCCCAACACGCCGCCGCTGCCGCCGATGCCGGCGCCGGAAGATTCCGCCACCCCGACCACCCGCGAGGAGCCGACGGATTCGCCGCACCTGAATGCCAGTCTCAAGCGCGACGCGCCCCCTCCCGGGGGACAGGGGCTCTCGACGAAGCGCTGAGCCGGGCGAGGGCGTTCTCAGGTCCGGCGCCGGTGCGCGAGGCGCGTCAGGCCCGCGACGAGAAGAGCGATCGCCAGGATCGTGACGATCCCGGCCACCGTCAGGATCCGCTGGATGAGGGGCGTGTAGACGCCGCGCGCGGCATCGTAGCCGTAGCAGAGCAGGGTGAGCTGGTCGGCGATGCTGCCGACCCGGCCCTCGCCGGCTTCCGTCAGGGCGAGGCGCAGGTCGCGCCCGGTCAGCGCCAGGGGCGACAGCACACGGGCTACCCGGCCGTCGGCGGTGAGGAGAAGCGCCGCCGCGGGATGCGCGAAGCTGTCGGTCCCGGCATCGTAGACAGCTTCATAGCCCAGCGCGCCGGTGAGGCGCGCGAGCGCGGCGTCCGACACGATGAGCGCCCGGGGCCGGACGGATCCCGCCCGATCCCCGAGCGTCTCCGCCAGCATGCGCCGGGCGGCCGCGGCGTCGTCGCGGGGATCGATCCCGACCAGCACGAGTGCGTAGTCGTCGATCGGCAGGCCGGTGGCCGCCAGCGCGTCCACCGACAGGGACAGCATGGGGTCGCAGACATTCCCGCAGGTGTAATCCACCGGCAGCAGAAGGGCCGCGCGGCCGCCCAGGGCCTGCCCGAGGGTGGTCGGCCGGTCGGTGCGCGCGTCGGTGGCGGCGAGGTCGAGCGGGGCCCGGGCACCCGGGGGCGGCGCGACCGCGACGCGGGCGAGGTCGGCCTGGACGAGGCGGGCCGCTGCCGGCTCCGGTGACAGGACGAGGCACAATGCCAGGAGGGCGCCGAGACCACACCGACAGGTTGCGTAAGGCGCGGGGCTGGACAAGTGCCTGACGAACCGCATGGATAAGCGGGCCCGTCCGGCCCCGCCGTCCTGGGCGTGAGACCCGTCGCGGAGCCCCCGAATGACCCTCGACACCGAGGTTTCCTCCCTGAAGCAGGTGCCGCTGTTCCGCGAGGTGGAACCGGCGCGCCTGAAGCTCCTGGCCTTCACCAGCGAGCGGGTGCATTTCGAGCCGGGGCAACGCTTCTTCGCCCGCGGCGACGTCGCGGATGCGGCCTACGTGATCCTCTCGGGTACGGCGGACGTCAGCATCGACGGTCCCGCCGGCCCGGTGCGGCTGGCGCTCCTCGGCCAGGACGCCCTCGTCGGTGAGATGGGCATCCTGGCCGAGCAGCCCCGCTCCGCCACCGTGACGGCGCAATCCGCGGTGACCGCCCTGCGTATCGACCGCGGGGTGTTCCTGGAACTGCTGGCCCAGTTTCCACAGATCAGCATCGCCCTGATGCGCGTGCTGGCGCTGCGGCTGGAGCAGACCAATCAGGCGCTGGCCGAGAGCCGGGGCTGATCATCCCGCGTAGGTGATGAATTCCAGGAGCGAGCCGTCGGGATCCCGGAAGTAGACGCTGATCCCCGCGCCCGCGGCGCCGTGCCGCTCCACCGGGCCGAGTTCCACCGGGACCCCGGCGGCCTCGAGATGCGCGATGGCGGTCTCGATCGCGCCCGACCAGCGGAAGCACAGGTCGCTGTTGCCCGGCTGGACGGGTTTCGCCGCGACCGGTACCGGCTCGACGCCCGGCCCGTGGCAATTGAGCTGGACGCCGCCGAACCGGTAGGCGAAGCCGGGACCGCGCTCGAGGATCTCGGCACCCACCACGTCGCGGTAGAAGGCGTTCGAGCGTGCCCAGTCGCTCACGTGGATCACGCAGTGATCGAGGTGTATGGCCGGGCTGAGCGGGACATCGGGAGCGACCGTCGCCTCGGTGGGAAGAGTTTCGGTCTCGGCCATCGTTCACCTCCGCTCCGGGCGCAGTAGAGCACCGCTGCGATTCAGAATTAGGGCACAACCGTGGCCGTGGGAGCGGCCCGCGCACGGCCGGCTGCGGCGCAAAAGCTACATCGTCACAGGCGCAGAGGCGGTAGGCATGGCGCGACGACCGTATCCCGCACGACAGGACCTATGATCGCCACGCTTCCCTCGGCCTGGAGCCGCCTGCGCCGGATCGTTCTCTCGCGAATCCTCCTCGCCGTCGTGGCGATCGCGCCCCTCGCGGCCTGCCAGACCCGTCCGGTCCAGGTCGCCCAGGACGACGAGGCGGCATGGTACGTCGGCAGCAAGCCCGACAAGCCCTTCGACATTCCGCTGGTCGACACCCAGCGCCTCGATCCGAAGTACCGCCGCCAGCAGGTGAGCTACAACGGCCCCGAGCAGCCCGGGACGATCGTGGTCGACATCGACAAGCGTCAGCTCGTCCTCGTCCAGGCCGACGGCACGGCGATGCAGTACGGTGTCGGCGTCGGCAAGGCCGGCTTCTCCTGGAAGGGCGAGGCTCGGGTCGGGCGCAAGGGCGTCTGGCCGGACTGGAGCCCGACCGTCACGATGGTCTCGCTGCATCCCGACCTGCCGCGCACCCGCAAGGGCGGCCTCGACAATCCCCTCGGGGCGCGCGCCCTCTACCTCTACCAGGGCAACCGCGACATCCTGTTCCGCATCCACGGCACCAACGAGCCCTGGAGCATCGGCGAGCAGATGTCGTCGGGCTGTGTCCGGATGCTAAACGAGGATATCGCCGACCTGTATGAGCGCGTGCCGGTGGGCACCCGCGTGCTCATCAAGCGCAACGGCAAGTACCGGACCTGAGCGGGCGAGGCGCGGATTCCTGACCGGTCAGCCGGCCGGCGTCCCCGCGGCGGACGCGTCGCGGACCTCGCCGGAGACCCGCTTTGCGAGCCGGTCCAGAGCCGCTCGATCCAGATCGCCCCGATCCGGGCCGCCGGGGGCCGCGGCCGGCTCGCCCGGTCGACCGTCCGGCCCCATGCCATCGCTGGCCAGCACCGCGGCGGTGGTCAGGCCCGGACTGGTCCGGTCCGTCGGCCGCTCCGGGCCGATCGAGAGGCCGGCCCAGACGAGGAGAGCCGCGCACAGGGCCAGGCTGGCCAGCAGGGTCTTGAGAAAGGTCATGTTTCATAACGAGCGGCTCCGGGCCGTCGTTCCGTTGCCAAGCTTCGCTCCGACGGGCGGAACGCTTTGGCAACCACGGCGGTCGAAACTCGGCATCGCGCGCTCGAGGCCGATTCGGTCACCCGGCAAATTCGCCACATTGGCCGGGCACCGTCGCGGCCTCGACGCCCCCGTCACCAGCTGACTCGCCACGCGCGTGGACATTCCCGCTATGATCAGACCGATGCTCGCCCTGCTCCTCCTCTGCGGCCCCGCGGCCGCGGCCGGGACGGTCAGCGGCCCCGCGACCGTGATCGACGGTGACACGATCGAGGTGCAGGGCACGCGTATCAACCTCTACGGTATCGACGCCCCCGAGACCGCGCAGCGCTGCGAGACCGCCAATGGCCAGGAGTATCGCTGCGGCAGCAAGGCCGCGCAGGCCCTGCGCGCGCGGATCGGCAGCGGCGCGGTCACGTGCGAGCGGCGGGAGGGCGGCGTGCCCGGTCGCGTCACCGGGATCTGCCACGTCCACGGTGAGGACCTGTCCGCCTGGATGGTCGGGCAGGGCCTGGCGCTGGCCAACCGTCAAGTGACGGCTCCCTATATCCGCCAGGAGGGCCACGCCTGGGCGACCCGCCGCGGCATCTGGGCCGGCACCTTCGAGAAGCCGGCCGACTGGCGCCAGGACCGGCGCCGAGTCGAGGCCGCGGCCGGCACGAGCGCGGCCGACTAGCCGCTCCGGCGGCTCAGGCCGTCGCGTCCTGTCCCTCGGTGAATTCCCGCCAGAGGAGGACCAGGGCGGCCATCACGGCCGGCCCGAGGAACAGGCCGAGGAGCCCGAAGGTCTCGACGCCGCCGAGGATGCCGAGGAGCACCCACAGGAAGGGCAGCTTGGTCGTGCCGCCGATCAGCGCCGGGCGGATGAAGTGGTCGGCCACGAAAGTCACGACGAAGCCCGCCGCCGCCACCACGAGAGCCGCTGTCACCGACCCGGCCGCCACCAGGAGGAGCGCCGCGATCGCGATGGCCACGGCGGCGCCGAACGGGATCATCGCCGCCACCGCCGTGAAGGCGCCGAGCAGGACCGGGTGGGGCACGCCCGCGAAGTGGTAGACGATCCCGAGCACGAAGCCCTCGCCGAGGCCGACCAGCACCAGCCCGTCGACCGTGCCGTGCACGGAGGCCACCATCTGGCGGGCGACGCGCTCGCCGCGCGGCCCGAACAGCCGGTGGCAGGCGGTGAGCGACTGGTCCCGCACCGTCCGCCAGTCGCGGAACAGGAAGAACAGCGCCACGAGGCTGAAGCCGAACAGGACGATGCGGTGCAGCACCTCGCGGCCGACATTGCGGGAGGCCCCGAGCACCGAGTGGTTCTCGAACCGGCGCAGCAGGTCGGAGCCCGCCTGCGCGTGGCCGAGATTGTCGTTCCACCACGCGGTCGCCTGCGCGGCGCCGTAGGGCAGGTGCTGCAGGAATTCCGGCGCCGGCACCCCGTTCGCCTCGGCGTTCCGAACGAACTCGGCCACGTCGTGGGCCTCGCGGGCGGCCTGGATGCCGAGGATCGCGAGCGGCGCCAGGAAGACCAGCGCCACGGCCGCGGTCATCAGCGTGGGCAGGAGGATGTTGTGCTTGCCCGGCGGGAAACGGTGCTCGAGCCGCTGGTAGACAGGCCAGAGGGCGATCGCCAGGACCACTGCCCAGGCGAGCGCCGGCAGGAACTCGTGCAGGATCCAGAGGCCGAGCGCCGTCAGGGTCAGGACCAGCAGGACCCGGGCCGCTCCCTGGGAGCGCGCGCGCTCCTGCGGCGGCAGGGGCGGCGTCTCGACGCGCGCCGGCGGGGCGGCGGGCTTGGTGATCGGTGGCATCCGTCTGGTCTCCTGAGGACGCGCCTCGTCTCGCCGTCAAGCTAGGGCCGGCGCGTCCGGAGCGTACGCGCGTTCCCGCACCCGGCGGCGCACGCCTGTGGACAGGCGCTGAAACGCCGGGGAAGCGCCGCGGTTGCCGCTTCTGACACCCTCGTGTAGAGGTCGCCGCCATTCGACCGGGCCGCGTTCCAGGCCCCGTCCACGCGTCGGGCGGCCGCCCGGGCGGCGAGGGGGCTCCCGCACGACCGATCCGGAACTCGAACAGCCCGCGAGAAGACATGTCCGACGAGCCCGCCCACGGCAGCGCCACCTTCGAGCGCGTGGCCGACATCATTGCCGAGACCGCCGACATCCCGCGGGACAAGATCACGCCCGAGAGTCACGCCATCGACGACCTCGGCATCGACAGCCTCGCCTTCCTCGACATCGCCTTCGCGGTCGACAAGGCCTTCGGGATCAAGCTGCCACTCGAGCGCTGGACCCAGGAGGTCAACGAGGGCAAGGTCCCGGCCGAGGAGTACTTCGTCCTCAAGAACCTGTGCGCGCGCATCGACGGCCTCGTGGCCGAGAAGGCCGCCAAGGTCTGAACCGAGGCCGATCCGACCCGTCATGCGCCTCGAATACTTCGAGATGATCGACTCCGTGCGGCTCCTCGACAGGGCCGCCGGCCGCATCGAGGCGCTCGCCCGGGTGCCGATGGCGAGCCCGGTCTTCGAGGGCCACTTCCCCGGCCACCCCCTCGTGCCGGGGGTCCTCCTGACCGAGACGATGGCCCAGGCCTCCGGGTACCTCGTGCTCGCCCATCTCGACTTCGCCCGGATGCCGTTCCTCACCGGGGTCGACAAGGCGCGCTTCCGGTCCTTCGTCGGGCCCGGCGCGGACCTCCTCGTCACGGCCACCCTCGAGCACGACGGCTCGGGCTACGCGGTGACCAAGGCGGCGATCAGTCACGACGGCAAGGCGCTGTGCGACGCGGAACTCCGCTTCCGCACCATGCCGTTCCCGGACGGACTCGACGCGCCGATGCGCGAGCGCGCGCGGACCATCGGCCTGTTCCCCGATCCGGCTCCGGCCGAACGCGAGCCCTGAGCCAGCCATGAGCCAGCCATGAGCCGCCCCGTCGTCGTCACCGGCCTCGGCCTCGTCTCCTGCGCGGGCGAGGGCGTCGACGCCCACCTGGCCGCCCTCGCCGGGGAGGCGGCCCCGCGCACCGACAGCGAGACCTTCGCGCCCTATCCGGTCCATCCGGCCCCGGCGATCGTCTGGGACGGCCAGATCCCCAAGCGCAGCGACCAGCGCCAGATGGAGGCGTGGCAGCGGCTCGGCGTCTACGCCGCCGGCCTCGCGCTCGACGCGGCGGGCGTGAAGGACGACGCCGCCTTCAAGCAGGCGCTCCACCTCGTCGTGGCCGCGGGCGGCGGCGAGCGCGACTACGCGGCGGACGGAGCGATCCTGACCGGCCTGCGCGACGCCGCCGATCCGGGCGCCTACCTGAACGAGCGGCTCCAGAACGATCTCCGCCCGACCCTGTTCCTCGCCCAGCTCTCGAACCTGCTCGCCGGCAACATCGCCATCGTGCACGGGGTGACGGGCGCCTCGCGCACGTTCATGGGCGAGGAATCCGCCGGGGTCGATGCCCTGCGGATCGCCCAGGCGCGGGTGGCGTCGGGCCAGATCGACGCGATCCTGGTCGGCGGCTCCTACAGCGCCGAGCGGCCGG
The DNA here is from genome assembly GCF_001424445.1 of Methylobacterium sp. Leaf361. Taxonomy (NCBI): domain Bacteria; kingdom Pseudomonadati; phylum Pseudomonadota; class Alphaproteobacteria; order Hyphomicrobiales; family Methylobacteriaceae; genus Methylobacterium; species Methylobacterium sp. Leaf361. The sequence goes on from NZ_LMPY01000020.1 coordinate 99,487, forward strand.
ACGTTCTGGTGATCCACGAGATGGGCGGCTACCTCGCCCGCGACGCCTACCGCCCGGTCTTCGCGCGGGGCGAGTCCGGTGGCGGGGCGGGCGGGTTCATCCTCGGGAGTTGCGCGGCCTTCCTGATGCTCGAATCCGCCGCCCACGCCGCGGCGCGCGGCGCCCGCGCCCTGGCCCGGCTGGAGCCAGTGGCGAGCGATCGGACCCGGCGCGCGCCGGGCAGTGTCGCCGGCAGCCTCGAGACGCTCTGGCGACAGGCCGGCCTCTCGGCTCCCGACACCGTCCTGTCCGGCGCTACCGGCGTGGCCCCGATCACCGCGGAGGAGCGCGGCGCGCTGGCGCGGCTCGCACCGGGCGCGCGCCTGCGCGCCCTCGGGGACGTGATCGGGCACGGGCTCGAAGTGGCGGCGCCGTTCGGGGCGGCCCTCGCCGCCGTCCTCGTCGCCGCCGGCGGTGCGCGCGAGGTCGCCGTGACGGCCGTCGGCCACCGGCGCGGCGAAGGGATCCTGCGCCTCGTCCCGGCCTGAGCGAACCCGCGTCACGCGGCGCATGTCGGCCGCGTCCGATCGTCCGGTCGGCAGCACAGCTTTCGCGCGGATGCGCCGTATTGAAATCCCTTATCCCGTTGTTCAAGCGACCGTTCCGGCGCCGCTCAACCGGAATTTCCGGAAAGAGTTTCCCGCATCGCTGCGGCGCTGGCCGAGGGAAATATTTCTCTGCGCTTGCCAAAGAACCGCCGGCGGTCTACTTCTACCGCATCGGCACGTGTCCGGATATCTTGGACCGTTACGCCTTCGCAGGGCGGTTCTGACTTTCCTATCGCTATCGGTCGATGCCGGCGCCCCCTCGTTCGGGCGGGTGCCATCTCTCACTATGCCTGCGAAGATCAAGGACTTCCATGAGCACCGGAACCGTCAAGTGGTTCAACGAGACCAAGGGCTACGGCTTCATCCAGCCGGATGACGGCGGCAAGGACGTGTTCGTCCACATCTCGGCCGTTGAGCGCGCCGGCCTGCGCGGCCTGAACGAGGGCCAGAAGGTCACGTACGAGCTGGAGACCGACCGTCGCAGCGGCAAGCAGTCCGCCGGTCAGCTCCAGACGGCCTGATCGCCGTCCTCAGCGTTTCTCCGGAAGCCGCTCCTCTGGGAGCGGCTTCTTCGTATCTGCCATCGTGTTTCTGATCCCCCCTCTGCGGGTGACGGCCTTCGCCGCACCCGATCCAGGAGTGTCTGTGAGCTTTTTGAACAAGCAGGGTGTCGCCGATCGCCTCGAGACCGCCGCCAAGGCGCGCTCCGAGATGCTGGCCCGGTTCCGGGCCCGCCCGTCCGCCGACGACCCGGCCGTCCTCGCCCGCCAATCCGCCCGCCGCGCGGTGGTCGATGCCCGCGAAGTCCGCGCTGCCGAGCGCGCCGCCCAGCGTCAGGCCGAGATCGAGCGCGCCGCCGCCCTCGCCGAGGCGGAACGCCTCGCCGAGATCGAGCGCAAGCACGCCGAGCAGCTGGCCGCCCAGGAGCGCGCCAAGGCCCTGCAGGCCGAGCAGAAGGCCCAGCGCGACGCGCGCTATCTCGCCCGCAAGGCGAAGGCTCAGAAGAAGCGCTGAGGCGCGTTCCGCAGCGATGCCCGTCCAGGAGCTCGGCATGTCCCACAAGTTCAAGGTCGGCGAGCGCGTCTGCCGGTCCCGCCTGGGCATCCCGGGCGAGACGGGCGAGGCCGAGGTGTTCGAGATCCTGCGGCTGATGCCGGCGGATCAGACCGGCGAGCCGAGCTATCGGATCCGGACGAGGACCGGCGAGCGGGCGATCCGTGAGGGTGACCTCGTCGCGGCCCCGCAGGCCTGATCCGGGCGCCTCAGAGCGTCCGGAACATCACCAGCGCGTCGACCGGCCCGAGCGTCGGGTGCCGGAAGGCGCCCGGCAGCCGGCCGACCACGTCGAAGCCGAAGCTCTCCCAGAGCCGGACGGCCCGGGCGTTGGTGCTCACCACGAAGTTGAACTGCATCGCCGCGAAGCCCCGCGCCCGCGCCCGATCGAGGGCGTGCGCGCACATGGCCCGCGCGACCCCGCGGCCGAGGGCGGCCGCTCCCGTCATGAAGCCGCAATTGGCGACATGGGCGCCTCCGCCAGCCTGGTTCGCGCGCAGGTAGTACGTGCCGAGCACCGTCCCCGCCTCCTCGGCCACGAAGGTCTCGCGGTCGGGGCCGATCCAGTACGCGAGGGCCTCGGCCTCGCCGAGGTCGCGGTCCAGCGCGTAGGTCTCACCGGCCCGGATGGTCGGCACGATGATGCCGGTGATGGCCGCGTGGTCGGCCGCCTGCACGGCCCGGATGTGCAGACTCATACCAACTCTCACTGATCAGAACCCATGAGCCCAGGCCCGCAGGCCGATGGACATGATGCGCCAGGGCTGATCGATGAGCTTGTTCCAGGCGTCGCAGCACTGATCGAGNATACCAACTCTCACTGATCAGAACCCATGAGCCCAGGCCCGCAGGCCGATGGACATGATGCGCCAGGGCTGATCGATGAGCTTGTTCCAGGCGTCGCAGCACTGATCGAGGATGGCCTCGTATGACGCAAAGATCCGGTTGCCGAGCCAGTTCTCACGGATGAACTGCCAGAGGTTCTCGACCGGGTTCAGTTCGGGCGAGCGCGCTGGCAGCGGCAGCAGCGTGATGTTGGCCGGCACGATAAGCTTCTGGGTCATGTGCCAGCCAGCCTGATCGAGCAGCAGCACGGCGTGCGCACCAGCGGTGACGGCCCTGGCGATCTCGGCCAGATGCAGGTTCATCGCCTCGGTGGTACAGCGGGGCATGACGAGCCCGGCTCCCGTGCCACGAGCCGGGCAGATCGCGCCGAAGAGATAGGCGGAGGCGGTGCGCTGGTCCTTTGAGGCTGCGGGCCGTGTGCCGCGGCGGGCCCAACGACGTGTGATGGAGTTCTTTTGACCGACCCGAGCCTCGTCGGAAAACCAGATCTCTATCGGCTTGCCTCCGACAGCCTGCGCGACCTCTGCCAAGCGAACCGGGAAGGCTTTTTAAAAGCCGGGATGACGTCCTGATCCTGAGCATGATGGCGCGGACGGGCTGAGAGCTTCCGGTAGCCCATGCTCCGCAGAACCCGGCTCAGCGTCTGCTCGGAGACCGAGACGCCGTGGTCCTCGAACAGGATCTGAGCCAGATCGACCAAACGCCAGCGCACCACCCCGTGCGCGGCTGGCACCGGGCCTTGCTCGACCAGGGCCTTCAGCGCGGCACGCAGATCCGCATTCAACCGTGGGCGGGCACCGGGAGCCTTGCCGCCGATCAGCCCATGTGGCCCCTCAGCGTTGAAGGCGAGCACCCAGTCCCGCACGGTCTGAAGCCCAACCCCGCCGAGAGCGGCCGCCTCGGAGCGCGGACTGCCCGCGTAGATCGCCGACAAAGCCAGAAGGCGGCGGGTCTGATCCGGATCGCGCGAGCTCTTGGCCAGAGTTCGCAGGGCCGCGGCATCAAAGTCTGGCCGCAGCGGCACAGGAGCGGCCATCCCATCCTCCTCAGGCTCCAAACCAGAGGACAGAATCACAACCCGCTCGCCACCGCTACCCAGCGTGAGTCCTGCTCAACGAGACTTGGTATAAGATTGAACGACTCGGCAGGGTAGG